>JAEUJP010000780.1 GCA_016793725.1 Myxococcaceae bacterium
CTCGCGGCGGGCAGCACCCTGCTCTTTGGCCTCGACGTCGGCCTCATCGACGCGCTCGGCGCCACGGTGGCCGGCCCGACGGGCGCACCGGTTCGCGCGACGAGCGGCGCTGACGGCACGTACTCTTTCCCCCCGCTGCTCAGCGGCACGTACGCCGTGCGCATGACGAGCACGCCGGGCTGGGCGCTCGACTCCATCGTCGTCGCGTCGGGCGGCGCCGGCACGGTGAACGTCACGGGCATCGGCGGCAACTCGACCGCGGTCACGCTGGCCCCGGCGGCCGCGGCGGTCATCAACGGCAACTACGTCGACCCGAGCACGCGCGACGGCGGCAGCGCGGCGGGCCCGGGCGGCTTCCAGGGCAACGGCCAGTTCATCTTCACCGCGTCGACGCTGACGCCCGCGCAGGGCGCGACGGTCAGCTACTCGGCGCAGGTGCCGCTGCAAGACGTGCGCACGGTGGTCGCGAACGCCATCGACGTGCGCATCGACCCCACGCGCCAGCACCTGACCGGAGCGCCCATCGCGCCCGAGGGCTGGGCGGTGCAGTACTTCGCCGACGGCGGTGTGCTGCCTGCGGCTCCGACCACGGCGGCCGGCTGGGCGCAGGTCGAGCGCATCTTCGCCGACGGCGGCGTGCGCTACGACGGCGTGGTCAACGGCTACCAGATGTACGTCGGGGCGACGGTCGCGACGGCGCCTCCGCCGACGGCGGCGAGCTTCTCGGGCGGCTCGGCAGGTGACGGGTGGGACGTGATGTTCAGCCCCGACCGCAAGCGCGTGTTCAACGTGCACCACCACGACAGCCCGCCGACGGTGATGTGCCGCAACGCGGCCGACGGCACGACGTGCGGCGCGGGCTACCCGTTCGCGCTGTACCACACGAGCAACCGCTCGACCGGGTGGGTCGACCCGGCCACCGGCCACTTCTGGCACGAGACCTACGACGGCGCGACCGCGGGCTGGGAGTGCGTCGACGTCTCGGGCGTGCTCGGCACCACGTACTCGGCTCCGGCGTATTGCCCGACGCGCTTCGTGTCGGCCGGCTTCTCGGCGAACAACTACGACGCGCACATCGACCTGGTGAACGTCGGCAGCGAGCTCTACAGCCTCGACACCAACTCTGGCCGGCTCACCTGCCTCGACGTGACGGGCAACGCGGGGGCGGGCGCGCCGTGCGCGGGCCAGCCCTACGCCGGCTTCGGCGGCACGGGCGCGGGCAACGTCAGCCTGAGCGTCATCGAGGGCAAGGTCTACGTGCAGGGTGCGTCGGTGGTGAAGTGCTTCGACCCCGCGACGAAGGCGGCCTGCAGCAACGGCTGGCCGGCGGCCGGCAGGAGCACCAGCAAGGCGCGGCCCATCATGGCGGTGCCCGACGCGAGCAAGCGGCTCAACGTCTGCGTGCAGAACGACTGCTGGGCGCTCGACGGCAGCGCGAGCACGCTGCCGGCAACGTTCACGGCGTTCGTGGGCAACAACCCGGTCGACTCGGGCTGCTGCGGCACGTACTACTCGAAGAGCGCCGTGTCGGGCACGAAGCTGTTCTACCCGATGAGCGTGAACCGGCTGCACTGCTTCGACTCGGCGACGGGCGCTGCGTGCGCCACGTCGGGTGCCGGCGCGGTCGCCTACCCGCTGACGGTGAACCAGATCTACACGGCCATCGCAGACCCCGCCGACGAGAACTGCCTGTGGACGAACTCTCACGACGGCGTCATTCGCACGTGGAACATCAACACCGGCCTCTCGGGCTGCGCGCCGCCGCCGGGCCTCGTGAAGTTCAAGCCCAGCATCACGCTGCCGCGCCTCGCGTGCGACCCCGCGCGCCGCGTCGGTGACTGGTCGGTCTTCAAGCTCACCTCGCCGACGCCCGCGCAGTACACCAGCGCGTCGCTGACGGTGAAAGACAGCACGAACGTCGCGGTGCCGGGCTTCACCAACCGCGCGCTGCCCGCGAGCCAGCAGCTCGACCTCACCGGCCTCACCACCACGATGACCGGCCCTTCGCCGACCTTCGAGGTGACGTTCGTGGGCCTCAACTCGACCCAGAACCCGACGGCCGACTTCACCGTCGTCAGCGGCTCACCCGAGCTCTGCTTCACGACCATCGATACGTGCCCGACCGCGCCCGGCCTCTTGCCGGTCGACCCGCCGCCCGCCACCACGGCGACCGGCAGCGGCTCGCTCACGCTCATCGACTCGAGCGTCGTGCCGTTCACGCCCATCGACCGCACCGTTCAGTTCGCGGCGCCGGGCGTCGCGGCCTGCGGCGGCGTCATTCAGGGTGCGCTCACCTCGGTCGAAGGGCGCCCGGTCGTGGGCGTGCCCGTCGCGCTGCTCGACGCGGCCGGCGCGGCGCTGCCCGGCGCGGTGACGTCGTCGACGGCGGCCAGCAGCTACACGTTTCCCCCGGTCGTCGCGGGCTCGTACCGCGTGAAGCTCGCCGACCAGCGCGGCTGGCTCGTCGACTCCATCACCGTGGTGTCGGGCGGCTCGGGCACCGTGCTCGCGTCGAACGGCCTCGCGGTCTCGAACCCCGTCGCGGTGACGCCCGGCTCGACCCGCGTCGTCAACGCGCAGCTCCACGTCGGCGACACCGACGGTGACGGCCTGCCCGACGACAAAGAGAGCGGGCCCGGCTTCACCGACCTCGACACCGACGGCGACGGGGTGCCCGACCACGTCGACCTCGATTCCGACAACGACGGCATGCTCGACGCGGTCGAGAACCGCGGCCTCGCCACGCTGCACGACGGCGATGCCGACGGCACGCCCGACCTGCGCGACTTCGACTCCGACGGCGACGGCATCGCCGACGTGCTCGAGTCGGGCGCCACGAGCGACGTCTCGCTCACGCAGCTCTTGGGGCCCTATGGCGCGAACGGCGTGGCCGACGCCATCGAGACGGCCAACGAGTCGGGCGCCATCAACTTCACGCTCGCCGACACCGACCGTGACGGCACGCGTGACGCGCTCGACCTCGACAGCGACGGCGACGGCATTCCCGACGGGGTCGAGCGCATCACCGACGTCGACGCAGACCTCGTGCTCTCGTTCCGCGACCTCGACTCCGACAACGATGGCCTCACCGACGCCCTCGAGAAGGGCCCGAACGGCAACCAGCCCCTCGACACCGATCTCGACACCACGCCCGACTACCTCGACACCGACAGCGACGCCGACGGCATCGCCGACAGCATCGAGGCCGGCTTCGACCCCGCGCAGCTCGCGGCCGACGGCACGCTGAAGGGCCCCTTCGGCGCCAACGGCCTCGCCGACGCGCTCGAGACCTCGCCCGAGAGCGGCGGGGCGAACTTCGTGCCGCGCGACCAGAACGGCGACGGTCTGGCCGACTGGCTGTCGGGTGACTCCGACGGCGACGGGCTGCCCGACGCGCTCGAGAAGGGCCTCACCTCGCTGCCGGTCGACTCGGACGGCGACCATCAGCCCGACTACCTCGACCTCGACTCCGACGGCGACGCCATCGCCGACCGCGTCGAAGCGAACGGCGGCGCCGTGCCGGTCGACACCGACGGCGACCTGACGCCCGACCACCTCGACCTCGACACCGACGGCGACGGCATTCCCGACTCCGTCGAGACCGCGGCCGACGCCGACGCCGACGGCGTGGGCAACTGGCGCGACCTCGACAGCGACGCCGACCGCCTCGAAGACCACATCGAGCTCGCGCTCGACTTCGACCTCGACACGGTGCCGAACTACCTCGACCTCGACAGCGACGAAGACGGCATCGGCGACGACGTCGAGAGCTCGAACGGCACGCGCGTCGACACCGACGCGGACCAGGCGTTCGACCACCTCGACCTCGACGCCGACGGTGACGGCATTCCCGATGCGGTCGAGACCTCGGCCGACAAGGACGGCGACCAGGTGGGGAACTGGCGCGACCTCGACAGCGACGCCGACGGCATCGCCGATGCGACCGAGCGTGGCGCTGACGGTGCGCACCCGCGCAACTCCGATGCGGACACCGACGCCGACTACCTCGACACCGACAGCGACGACGACCACCTGCTCGACAGCTGGGAGCGCGGCCCGAGCCTCATCGCCCAGCGCGACAGCGACGCCGACGGCGTGCCCGACTACCGAGACGTCGACAGCGACGGCGACGGCATCGGCGACGCGGTCGAGACGAACGGCGACGCGACGCTCGCCGACACCGACAACGACGGCACGCTCGACGTGTTCGACCTCGACTCCGACGCCGACGGCATCGCCGACTGGCGTGAGACGGCGGCCGACTTCGACGCCGACGGCGTGGGCAACTGGCGCGACCTCGACGCCGACGGCGACGGCCTGACCGACACGTTCGAGAAGGGCATGACCTCGATTCCGCGCGACAGCGACTCCGACGGGGCGCCCGACTACCTCGACCTCGACAGCGACGGCGACGGCATCGCCGACGCGGTGGAGCGCGGCATCGTGAGCGGCGTGCTCACCGACACCGACGGCGACGGCACGCCGAACATCTTGGACCTCGACAGCGACAACGACTGCCGCGCCGACCTGGCCGAGCCTGCGTTCTCGACCGACCCGTCGATGCCGCTCTCGAACCCGAGCGACAACTGCGGCCCCGGCGGCGCGTGCGACCGCACCCGCGGCAGCTGCATCGTGGCCTGCGTGGTCGACGCCGACTGTGGCGGGGCGACGAGCGGCAAGGTGTGCGACCCAGGCTCACGGCTGTGCGTCGACGGCTGCCGCGGCATGGGCGGCAACGGCTGCCCGGCTTCGTACCTCTGCAGCTCGGCGGGCCCGTCTGCGGGCGTCTGCGACAAAGACAGCGACGGCGACGGCATGACCGACCGCGAAGAGCTCGCGCTGGGCCTCGACCCGACGAAGAGCGACAGCGACGGCGACGGCGTCGACGACGCCCTCGAGACGAACGGCGGCAAGACGCCGCTGCCCGACACCGACCACGACGGAGTGCCCGACGCGCTCGACGGCGACAGCGACGGCGACGGCGTGCCCGATGCGGTCGAGGGCGGCGGCGACAGCGACGGCGACGGCACCCCCGACTTCCGCGACACCGACAGCGACAACGACGGCGTGCCCGACTCCGAAGAGGGCGCGGCCGACAGCGACGGTGACGGCGTGCCCGACTTCCGCGACTCCGACAGCGACAACGACGGGCTCAGCGACGCGACCGAGCTGAAGTTCGGCACCTCGCGCACCTCGGGCGACACCGACGGCGACGGCCTCGGCGACGCCGAAGAGGCGGGCACCGGCATGGTGGCGGTCGACACCGACGGCGACGGCAAGAACGACGCGGTCGACACCGACGCCGACGGCGACGGGCTCGCCGACGCCCTCGAAGCTCCGCAGGCCGCGCAGGTCGACACCGACGGCGACGGGGTGCCGAACCACCGCGACAGCGACAGCGACGGCGACGGCCTCTCGGATGCCGCCGAGTCTTCGAGCGGCGCGGGGGTCGACACCGACGGTGACGGCACGCCCGACCACCTCGACGGCGACAGCGACGGCGACGGCGTGGCCGACTCGGCCGAAGGCAGCGTCGACACCGACGCCGACGGCATCGCCGACTACCGCGACCTCGACAGCGACAACGACTGCGTGCCCGACGCGGTGGAAGAGGGCGACGCCCGGGTGAACAGCGGCGCTCCGGCGGCCGACGCCGACCTGGCGTGCCCGGCCTCGGCTCCGAAGTGCGACGTCTCGGTGGGCCGCTGCGTGCTGCCCGACAACGCCGAGCCGGCGAACGCGGCGACGCTGCAGGGCGCGGGCGGCAGGTGTGGGTGCAACGGCGTCGAGGGCCTGGGTGGGCTCCTCGGGCTCGTGGCGCTGGCGAGGCTGCGCCGCCGGCGCAACGGGTAGGCGCCGAAGGGTGTGGCGCTCGGGCTGAGCCCCGCGGCGCCACACGGCACCCTTCCCGCCGGAAACGAAAAGGGCCCGCCGTCGTACAGCGGCCATGTACGAGCGCTTTCAACCGCGTGACCGCGCCGAGTGGCGCGCCTGGCTCTCGAAGCACCACCGCA
>JAEUJP010000816.1 GCA_016793725.1 Myxococcaceae bacterium
AGGTAGTCGGCCGCGAGGGCTTCGCCGCCCGAGCGCAGGCACTCACGGCCGCCGTTGCAGCCCATCAGCTTGCCCAGCTGCTCTTCGTCGAGCTGCGTCGCGACCGCCGCCGGAGACATGACGTCGATGCCGCCGCCGCCCGTGGCGAGGCGCTCGGCCAGCCGCTCGCCGAGCTCCTGGCCCTTGGGGCCGGGCAGCGGCAGCACCGCCACACGCAGCGGCATGACGGCGGTCGACATCGCGAGCAGCAGCGAGAGCACGGTGAAGACCGCTTCTAACACGTGGTGAAAACGTGTAACCGCACGAACCATGCACGCACGCTTCCTCTTCTGCCTCGCCGTGTTTGCCCTCGACGTCATGCCGTGCAGCCGGCCGCGAAGGCCCGACCCGACGCCGGCCGACGAAGCCGCCGCGCAGCCCGAGGTCGTCGACGCCGGCGCGAAGACCGCCGCGCCGAAGGTCACGTACGACCGCATGCCGCGCCTCGAGCTCAACCGCCGCGCGGCCGAGCGCTACGCGAACGTCTTCTGGCGCAGCGACGCGAACCAGAACGGCGCCCTCGACCCCGACGAGCTCGCCGTGCTGTGGGGCTACGGCGACCTGAAGCTGTCGGAGCTCGTCGACGCGAAGGGGGCGTTCACCCCGAAGTTCACGAACCTCTACGAGGGCCTGCTGAAGCCCGACGCCGAGACCGCCAGCGCCGACGAGAAGGCGCGCCTCGAGGCCCTGAAGGCCGAGCTCGCGCAGGGCCGCCCGACGCTGCTCGAGAACGACTTCTCGGCGGGCACGCCCGAAGACAAGGCGATCGTCGAGCACGTCACGAAGGCGGCGGTGCTCATCGAGAGACTGCACGCGCGCCAGCTCGGCACGACCGGCGTGGCCGACAAGATCCCCCCCAGCGACCCCTTGAGCCGCATGGTCTTCTTTCGCAATCAAGAGGCGCACTGCGTCGCGCCGAAGACCGAGACCGACCCGAAGTGTGTGGTGGTGCCCGGCACCGGCAAGCGCGTCGTCGGGCTCTACCCCGCCGACCTTCAGGCCGACCCGAAGTTCTGCGACACGCTCGCGAAGCAGCCGAACGCAAAAGACCTGATGGATCATTTCAGCGTCGTCGTCGCCGGCGAGAAGCCGGGCACCTTCAAGGCCGTGCCGTATTCCGAGGCGTGGAAAGACGACATGGAGGCCATCGCCCAAGAGCTCGACGATGCCGCCGCCTCGATCACCTCGCAGGGCGAGGCCGCGTTCAAGGCGTACCTCAAAGCGCAGGCCAACGCGTTTCGCACCAACGACTGGGAGAGCGCGAACGCCCCCTGGGCGGCCATGGGCGCCGACAACAGCAGGTGGTACCTGCGCATCGCGCCCGACGAGGTCTACTACGAGCCCTGCGCGTGGAAGGCGGGCTTCGCCGTCGCGTTCGCGCGCATCAACCCCGACTCGATCACGTGGCAGCGCAAGCTCGACCCGGTGAAGGGCGAGATGGAAAAGGCGCTCGCGGCCATGGCGGGCGCTCCGTACAAGGCGCGCGACGTGAAGTTCAAGCTGCCCGACTTCATCGACATCATCGTGAACGGCGGCGACAGCCGCGACCCGCACGGCGGCACCATCGGCCAGTCGCTGCCGAACTGGGGCAAGGTCGCCGAGGCCGGCGGCCGCACGGTGACGATGACGAACCTGTACACCGACGCCGACAGCCAGGCGTCGACCGGCGAGCAGATGGCGTCGCTGTTCTGCAAGGCGACGAACGCGAAGGCGACGACCGACCCCGGCACCATGATCATCTCGATCGTGCTGCACGAGGCCGCGCACAACCTCGGCCCCGCGCACGACTACAAGGTGAAGGGCAAGACCGACGACGTCGTCTTCGGCGGCCCCCTCGCCTCGACGATGGAAGAGCTCAAGGCCCAGACGTCTGCGCTGTTCTTCACCGACTGGCTGGTCGAGAAGCAGCTGCTCACGCAAGAAGAGGCCGAGAAGGTGCACGTGCGCGACGTCGCGTGGGCGTTCGGGCACATCTCGCGCGGCATGTACGCTGCCTCGGGCAGCCCGCGCGCCTACAGCCAGCTCGCGTCGATCGAGATGGGAGCGCTGTGGAAGGGCGGCGCCCTCGTGTGGAAGCCGCAAGAGCTCGCCGCGAACGGCACCGACACCGGCTGCTTCGACGTGGTGTTCGAGAAGTGGGGCCCCGAGGTGAAGAAGCTCGAGACCGCCGTGCTGCAGGCGAAGGGCAGAGGCGACAAGAAGGCCGCCGAGGGCATGAAAGCGCAGTGGGTCGACGCGAAAGACGACTGGGCGAAGCTGCGTGACGTCGTGACCGAGCGGTGGCTGCGCGCTCCGAAGGCGAGCTTCGTGTACTCGGTGAAGCTGTGATGTTGGCCCTCGCGGTGAGCGTTCAGGTCGCGCTCGCCGCGCCGGGCGACGTGGTGCTCGAGAAGGCGGCGGTGGTTCGCCGCGCGAAAGAGGCGATGCACGCGAAGGTGATCATCACGATCGCCAACGCGAAGCCGAGCGACGCGCTCGACGAGGCCTTCGCGGTCGCGTTCGGGGTGTTCGAGAAGATCGACACGACGATGAACGAGTGGCGGCCCGACTCGCCGCTCAGCCGTATCAACGCGGGCGCGGGCGTCGAGGCCGTCGAGGCGCCCGCCGAGCTTTGCGCGGTGCTGAAGCTGGCGCTCGATGGCGCGAAGCGCACGAACGGGCTGTTCGACCCCACCTGGGCCGCACTGCGCGACGTGTGGAGATTCACCGGCTCGGTCGAGCAGGCGCTGCCGGCCCCCGACGTGCGCGAGGCGGCGTGCCAGCGGGTCTCGTACAAAGACGTCGAGCTCAGGCCCAAGCCGAAGGGCGGCGGCGCGTGCACGGTGAAGCTGAAGCAGAAGGGCATGGCGCTCGGGCTCGGCGGCTTCGTGAAGGGCTGGGGCATCGATCAGGCCTCGGCCGAGCTGAAGAAGCGCGGCTACAGAGACTTCTTCGTGCAGGTCGGCGGCGACCTGTACGTGTCGGGCAAGAACGGCGAGCGCGGGTGGAAGGTCGCGATTCGTGAGCCCCGCGGCGCGGCCGACGCCACGTTCGCGCGCGGCGAGCTGAGCGACACGGCGTTCTCGACCAGCGGCGACTACGAGAAGTTCTTCATGAACGAGGGCAAGCGGTACCACCACCTCATCGATCTGCGCACGTGCCTGCCGGCGACCGCGTCGGTGTCGGCGACCGTGATGGCGAAGACCGCAGCCGACGCCGAGGTGCTGACGAAGGCCGTGTTCGTGCTCGGCGGCGAAGAGGGGCTGAAGCTCGCGAAGGGCTTCGGCGCCGCGGCGGTCATCGTCGCGCCCGACGGCAAGGTGTTCGCGTCGGAGGAGCTGAAGTCGAAGCTCGACCTCGGGCAGCCCGCCGGGTTCTGAGCGGGCCCGCGGCGCTCAGCGGCAGGCGAGCGGCGGCGCTCCGACGACGCAAGGCGGTGGAGCACGGCTCGTCGAGGCGCCGTCTACGCAGGCACGGTCACGCCGCGCTTCTTCAGCCAATCGACCGTCTTCTTCGTCGCCGTGCCGTGATCGCCGTCGTTCTTCAGCGCCGCGTACATCAGCTCGTAGTTCAGCAGCGGCCCACCGAACCCGTACTTCTTCTGGAACCCGGCGAGCACCTCGTCGATGTGGTCTGAGAAGTCGGCGTGCAGGTCGAGGTAGCCGGCGACGAGCACGAGCGCGCGCAGCTTGTCTTCTGCGTCGAACTTGCCCTCTTTCAGGCAGAGGTGCTTCTGCGTCTCGTAGAGCACCATCGAGGTGATCACCTCGCGGCTGCTGTCAGAGAACCGGCTGTTCACCGAGACGTCGTAGTACTTCTTCCCGTCGCGGGTCTTCTCGGTGATGCGCACGGGCTCGTCGGTGTCAGACACGAACCAGCCGCCGGGCACGATGGTGTCTGACTTCGCGTAGGTGATGGGCGCTGCCCGGTTCTCTTCGGCGAAGTAGTAGAACGCCGTGTTCGCGTAGTTGATCGCGTGATCGAGCTTCGCGCCCGACAACGTCTGCGGGTCGATCGCGTGCGGCGCCGGCCTGAACACGCGCGCCCCACCCCGCGCCTTCTGGCTGCCGGGGTCGAAGAACCGATCGGGCCCGATGGCGCTGTTGTCGACCAGCCCGTCCATGTCGTTGTCGTGCAGCGCGAGCTGCCGCGCATCGTCGGGCAGCACGTAGTTCGTCTTCGGCTGCAGCATGTCGGCCTGCTTCAGCGACTTGCGCAGCGACGTGAAGTCGCCCCGGCGCGCGATCATCGAGTACAGCTCGTCGAGCACGTGCTTGTCGTCGTCTGCGTACGAGCTCGAGTACGTCGCCGACACCTGCACCCGAGGGTACTTCTCTTTCATCTGCGCCAGGTTCTGTTTGCCGCGGCAGTTGAACAGGCCCACGAACTTGTCGCCGCGCATGGCATCGGGGCCCGATCTCACCGCCGAGTCGACGATGCCGCCGAGCTGCGCGTGGCCCGAGTACAGAATCAGGTGCACCTTCGGGTCATCGAGATCTCTCAGCACATCGGTGTCTTGCTTGCGCATCACCAGCCGAACCGTCGTGTCGGGCGCCCCGCCCTTCGGGTCTTTCAGGCTGCCCTCCATCACGACCTCGTCGGCGTTTTCGCTGACGACCTTCATGCCGCGCTGTTTGTTGCCGCGAATCTCGCCCTTCCAGAACTCCTCCATCACGTACTGCCGAACCTCGAGGTGCGGCTTCTTGTCGCCCGCCTTGAACCACTTCGCGTACGGCGGCGTCTCGGGCGCCACGATGTCGCGCACCGCCTCGACCAGAGCTCCTTGAGCCTTCTTCAGCGGCAGCCGCGCCGCGTCGAGGTTCACCAGCATCGACGTCTTGAACGGCAGGTGCGTCTCGCGCTCGAGCAGCTTCAGATACCCGCCGATCGCCTTGTCGCGCGTCTCACCGCCCGACGTGCGCGCCACTGACAAGAGCAGCGTCGCCGCCGCCGACCGGTTCAGCACCGCCGACGAGCTGTTCTTGTGCGACGCCGGCTCTTCGAGGTGCCCCAAGAGCTTCTCGGCGAGCTGCGAGCGCTGCACATCGGTCGCGTGCTTGAACGGCGAGACGCCCGTCTCGATCAACCGCGCCGTCTCGATCGACGCCGCGTGCCCCTTCTTGCCGTCGAGCGCCAGCTCGCCCGTCTTCGAAAGCGTCACCTCACCCGGGCCGCCGTTGCGCCGGCCCAGCAAGAGCGAGCCGTCGGCCCTGGGCCGGGTCGTGTCGAAGCCCGTCGCCGCTCCCGCGCCGCGCAGCGCCGGAGCGATCACCGGCCCACCGAGCGACACCTTCTTCTTCTTCTCGGCGGCGCCCGACGAAACAGGCGTACGGCTCAGGGAAACGGCGGTCGAGGCAACGCGGGTCGGCGCAGGCATGGGCAATCACCCACCCTACAGGGCCCTGCGTCAGAACCGCAAACGCCCGCCCAGCCCGATGCCCGCGTACCAGCCGACGGTCGTCGACGTGCCGTTTCGCACCCCGAGCAGCCCGCCCTGCACCGACGCCATGAACCACTTGTAGCCAATCTCGACGTCGAGCAGCGCGCGCTCGGCCTGAAAGATGTTCGGGCTGTTCACGAAGAACGGGAGCCACTTGAGCCCGATGATGAAGCGGCTGTCGGGCGAGTCGAGAATCGCCACCGCGACGTTCAGGCCCACCGTGTACGCGTCGGCCGGGTCGATGTTGGTGAGCGGCGAGTTGAGGCGCCGGTACTCGAACGTCGCGCCGACGCCGAAGCGGGCGAAGAACCAGCGCAGCTCGGGCGTGATGGTGAAGAACTGCGCCCCGCCCTGCCCGGCCACGAGGCCGAGAAACTGGCCGCCCAGGCGCAGCTCCATGCCCGAGGCCATGCCCTGCGCGGGCGCCGTCATCCAGATGCCGTAGCGAAGCTGCACCGCGAGCCCCATCAAGAAGCCGCTGTTCGTGCCGTTCAGCGACATGTACGCGCCCTGCAGCTGCGCGCCGATCGAGCCCTTCAGCCGCTCGTCGCTGCGGTCGATGCCCTCTTGCGCGGCGATCGCCTTCTCGGCCTCTTCGCGGCGCTTGTCTTCGGCCGCGCGCAGCTCGCTCGCCTTCTTCTCGGCCGCGGTCTTCTTCGCCTCGCGGTCGGCCACGAACTTCGCGTCGGCCGCCGCGGCCGCAGCCGCCTTCTTCTCGTCTTCGGCCGCCTTGCGCTTCGCCTCGGCCTCTTCGGCGGCGCGCTTCTTCTCTTCTTCGGCGCGCTTGAGCGCCTCGGCCCTGCGCTCTTCTTCGCTCATCTTCGCCTCACGCTCTTTGCGCTGCTGCTCGGCGAGCATCTCTTGCTGGCGCTTCAAGAGCTCTTCTTGATCCTTCTTCGCCTTCGCCAGCCTCTCGGCCTCGAGCCTGGCGGCCTCTTCCTTCGCGCGCTTGTCGGCCTCGAGCTTGTCTTTCGCCGCGGCTTCCGCCTTCTTCGCGTTCTCTTGCCGCAGCTCTTCGGCCGTCTTCGCCGCCAGCGCCGCGTCGGCCTGCGCCTTCGCGACCGCGGTGGCGTCGGCCGAGGCCTTCGCTGCCGCGGCCGAGTCGGTCTTGCACTTCTGCGCCACGCCCGCGGCCCACATCGCCCACTTCGGGTACTCGTTCACGATGTCACGGCGGCGCTGCGCGAGCTGGCGGCGGCGCTGCGCAGCGGCCTTCAGCGAGGCCGCGTCGGCGTTGCACGACACGTCTTGCGCGACCTCGGTGGTCGCGATGGTCGACGACATCGTGTACCGCTGCCCGTTGAACGGCAGCAGCATGTCGCGCAGCCAGGTGCCGTTGTCGACGTTGACCTGCCGCTGCAGCATCGTCGTGAGCTGGTCGTTGCACTTGAGCTTCTGCGCGTCGCACGCGGCCGACTCGGCCGAGCAGGCGCCGCTCGTGACGTCGAACGTGCTCGCCATCGCGTCGTCTTCTTGAATCGCCTTCAGCAGCGCTGCGGTGTCACGGGGGCGCGGCTGGTCGCATTGCGTCTGAGACTGCGCATGCACGAACGAGCCGAGTGTCGCCCCCAACAGAAGGAGCCATCTCATGGCTCGCGTTTTACCTGCTCCTGCCGGCGGTAACCATTCTCGACTTCTTTGAAGTGCTCTTCGGTCGCGTGCGCGCTCGACTGCGAATCGAGCCGCTGACCTGCACGCACCTCTGCCCACGCGTCGTCGAACGCGCGCAGCTTCATCAGGGCCGCGGCCGTCGCGTAGTGGCGCTGCGCCGACGGCTGCAGCTGGGCCGCGGCGCGAAACTCGCGCACCGCCCGCTCGGTCTCACCGATCGCGAGATCGATCTCGGCTTCGAGGCTCTTCAAGGTCGCACGCTTCGCCGAGTCGGTGGTGACGGCGGTCGTCTTCACCACGGCGGCGCGCGCGACCTCGTAGCGCTTCGACGCGAGGTACACGTTCGCGAGCGCGAGCGTGATGTCGTAGTGCGCGGGCGAGCGCTTGAGCGCGGCTTCGAGGGTGAGCTGCGCCTCGTCGGGCTTGCCGTGCACCTTCAAGACCTCGGCGCGGCCGATGGCGAGCTCGGGCGAGTCGCCGAGCGACTTCACCGCCGCATCGAGCACGGCGATGGCGTCGGCGGTGCGCTTCAAACCGATGAGCCGCTGGGCGCACTGCACGGCGAAGGCGCCGGTGGTGGGCTCGACGGGCAACGTGGCGAGCGCGGCGATGCAGGCATCGGCGCCGCGACCGTCGGCCGCGTGCTGCAGCATGATCGCGACGTGATCGACGTCGGCCGGCACACACGAGAGCAGCTCGTCTTTATCGCGCGCGTAGGCCGCACACTCTGAGATGACCGACACGTCGTTGTACGCCGACTCGTAGGCGAGCCGGTACTCGAGCAGCGCCTGGCTGCGGCGGCCGACGATGCGCAGCGCGCGCGCCGCGACCTGATGCGAGCGAAAATCCCGGGGGA
>JAEUJP010000823.1 GCA_016793725.1 Myxococcaceae bacterium
GATGGCCGCGGCGTCGAGCCCGAGCATCATCGCCCGCGACACCACCGCCACCGCCATCTGCCCCAGCACGTGCATCACGAAGCGGCGGTGCGCGACGTACTCACCCGCCCGCGCCGTCATCACGCCGCGCACCATCGCGACGCCGACGATGGCGCCCGACAGCATGAAGCCCGCCGTGCCCAGCACCCCACCCTTCGCGAACAGCGACAGGTAGAAGCCCGACGGCACCAGCACGAACAGCACCACGGTACCGGTGACCCGGCCCAGCCACCGGTGAACCCGCGGGTACCGCTTCAGCACGAACGCCAGCGTCAGCGCGATGCACGCGGGCAGGCAGAACGCCGCCGCCACCACGTGCGCCTTCAGCGCCGCGAGCCACACGTCTTCCATCGGCAGCGGCAGCTTCTCGATGACGAACGCCGGCAGCTCCTCGGCGTCAAAGTACGTGACGCTTCCCCAAGAAATGAGCAGTGAGCCCGCCGCGAGGGTGAAGAGCCACAGCGGGCGAACGAGCTTGGGCAGGCGCATGGAAACTTCAACGCGCCGCCCGCGCGGAAGATCTGCCGGCCTGTTTTCGAGCGCTTGCGGCCCCGGAGCAGCCGAGGGCCCTGCGGTCAGACGAGCTTGCGAGGCGTGCGGTTCCGTCGACGTGGTCAGCATGCCCACGAGACATCGCAACGCGCGTGCCGGTTCAGCCCACCGCTTCGATGACCGAGATGACCGACCCGTCGAACACGCGCCCGAGCCTCAGCCCCGCGCGGTCGAACAACCTCGCGTAGTCGTCGCGGCTGCGCTCGCGGCCCTCACACACGACCCCCATGTGCACGTCGGCCCGCGTGCCGTACGGGTCGGTCGAGGTGTGCCCCACCAGCGTCTCGACGACCAGCACGCGCGCACCGGGCCTCAGGCCTGAGCGAACCTTCTCGAGCAGCTTCACACACGTCTCGTCGGCCCAGTCGTGCAGCACGTTCTTCAGCACGTAGGCATCGCAGCCCTCGGGCACGCGGTCGAAGAACGAGCCCGCCACCCGCTCGACACGATTCAGCACCCCGCGGTGCTCGAGCAGCGACGCCGCCGAGTCGACCACGCTCTGCGCGTCGTACAGCACGCCCGTGAGGTGCGGGTGGCGCAAGAGCAGCTCAGACAGCAGCGTGCCGCGCCCGCCGCCCACGTCGCAGATGCGGCGCACCTCGTTGAACGGGTACAGCCCCGCCACCACCCGCGCGTGGAGCAGCGTGATGCCCATCATCAGCTGGTCGAACACCGCGCCCTCGTCGGGGTGGTGCACGAACCGCTCGAACACGTTCATGCCGTGCAGCTGCTCGAACGGCGAGCGCCCCGTCTTCAGCCACCCGTCGAACTGCACGTACGCCGACGCCGTCGCGTCGCGGCTGAAGTAGTCGGCCGCGTCGCGCACGCGCGAGCGGTGCTCGGAGCACAACACCCGCGAGCGCCGGTTGTGCGCGAACCTGCCGTCGGCCGTCAGCGCGAAGATGTCTTTCGACGCGAGCAGCCGCAGCGTGCGGTGCAGCGCGTCGGCGTCGAGCGAGAGCCGCGACGCCAGCTCGGCCGCCGTCGCAGGCCCCGCCTCGAGCACATCGGCGACCCGCAGCCGCGCCACCGCGCCGAGCGCGTGCGTCACGGCGAGCGACGTCACCTGCTCGTAGACGAGCACCTCGGCCGGCACGAGCGTGTCGACCGCGCGGTGCAGAAAGTCGCGCACGCGCACGCCCAGCTTCAGCGCCCAGGCAGGCGCTGGAAACGGGGGCAGCCGCTCGGCCGGCAGGCCCCGCTCAGAAGGGCGGAGCATCGTCATCGCCCGGCGGAGGCGGCCCGTCGCCGTCGTCACCGCCGCCGCCGCGCTGCCGCGCGATCTCGGCCTCGAGCTGCGCCATCAGCTGCCGCTCTTTGTCGTGAAAGCGCGCCTTGCTCGGGTCGGCCAGCGTGCGCTTGCAACCGTTCAGGTAGAACTCGAGGTCTTGCATCGAGGCGCCGCGCACCGGCGCGCCCTTGCTGCGGCCGTAGTTCGGCAGCACGCCGCCGCTCATGTCGCCCCCGCCGCCGCCCGAAAACGCGCCGCTCGGCCGAAACGCGCTCGCCGGAGCCGCCGTGCCGCCGATGCTGAGCTCGCCCAACCTCAGCACGAAACCGTCGCCGTCTTTCGTCGCGGTGCCCACCTTCACCTTTTGACCGCCCACCTCGACGAACACTGGATGCTCAGCCATGAACTCCTCCGTCTTTGTCGTTAACGCTCGACGCCCAGCGCCCTGTAACGCTGCAGCGTCTCGACTTCATCGACTTCCCACTCGAAGCCGGTGGCCTTCACAAACGCGGTCGCGTCGACGACGACCGGGTACTTGATGTGGCCGAGCGCGCCCTTCGGCAGCGACGGCAGCCCGAACCGGCCGAGCATCGCCTCGAGCAGCGGCTCGGGCACCGGCACGCGCGTGCGGCCCGTCTCGCTCACGATGACCGACAGCGGCACCGGCTTCGGGCCCGCGACGTTGTAGACGCCGCGCGGCTTCTTCTCGACCGCGAGCGACACGGCGGTCGCGAAGTCTTGCTCGTACAGGTACTGAAAGAGCGGGTCGTAGCCGAACACCAGCGGCACCCGCTTGCCGCGCAAGAACGTCGCGAGCGTGCCGGTGCGCGAAGGCCCGAGCGTGTAGCAGAACCGCAAGATGCTCACGTTCAGCTCGGGGTGACGCCAGAGCTGGTTCGCCGCGTAGAGGTCGGCCGCCACCAGGTCGCCGAGCTCGGGAAACGAGCCGAGCGCCATCGGGGGCTCGTCTTCGACGTGGTACATCGGCGAGTCGGGGCCCGCGCCGTAGTACGTGTGGCGGCCCACGAACACGACGTGCTTCACGCCGTGCGCGCGCGAGTGCTCGAACACCGCGCGCGTGCCGCCGAGGTTCACCTTCTCGCGCTCTTCGGCCCGCAGCGTCGTCAGCGAGGTGACCGTCGCCATGTGCACGACGACGTCGGGGCGCTCTTTGCGAAACACGTCTTCGGCAGCCCGCTTGCGCAGGTCGACCTCGTGGTTGCGAATGCCCTTCGGGGCATCTCGCCACGGCCGCCGGTCGAGCCCGACCACCTCGTGGCCGCGCTCGCGCAAGGTCAGCGCACACGCGCGCGCCGTGCCCCCGGCGATGCCGACGATGAGCACCTTCACGACGCGCCCCGCTGCTTGCGGCCGTCTTCGATCAGCTGCCCGATGCGGTGCTTCACGCGCTCGACGTAGGCCGCGATGACCGAGTCTTCTTCGTTGCCGGTGCCCTCGAACACCATCGGCGCGCCGTAGTGCACCTCGAGCTGCACGGGCAGCGGTATCGGCGCGCCGTACGGCGTGAGCGGCACGTACGGCACGCCCGAAAGCCGGCCGAGCAGCTCGGAGTTGTGAATCGAAGGTATCGCCGAGCCGCCGCCGAGAAACGCGAAGGGGATGATCGGCGTCTTCATCTTGAGCGCGAGGCGCACGAAGCCGGTGCCGAAGTCGACGAGGCTGTAGCGCTCGGCGTACAGCTTCGCGGTGCCGAGGTGCCCTTCGGGAAAGACGATGAGCAGCCGGTCGTCGTCGAGCAGCCGCTCGGCGTGCTCGGGCAGGCCGGTGAACTGGCCGGTGCGGTTGCTCCAGGTCGAGGCGATGGGGAGCCGGTTGATGAACTTGTCGGCCATCGCGTGACCGAGGCGGGGCGGGTTCATCTCCATCAAGAGCGACGCGATGACCATCGCGCCGTCGATGGCGACGCCGCCCGAGTGGTTGCCGACGAGCATGCCGCGGCCGCGCTTCGGCACGTGCTCGATGCCGTGCACCTTGACGCGAAAGTACGAGCGGTAGAGAAAGCCGAGCGCGCCGAAGAAGACGCGCAGGTGAAACTTCGAGACGCCGAACTGATCGACGCCCAGGGCGTTGAACGGCAGCTCGAGCCGATCGATGAGCGAGCCGATGGAGTCGTCGCGCGCCAAGGCCCGAAAAACTAGGCCAACGCCGGGCGCGGCGCGATCACTTAATCGACCGTCGGTGCCCGACCCGGCGCGCGCGCCTTCGCCCGCTCGAGGAAGTCTTCCATCTGGCCCGACAACAGCGAGGCCTCGAGCATGCTGGGGTACGAGCCCAGGTCGACGTCGACCTGCTCACCGCGGCCGATCAGCGCCCAGAGCGAGAGCGCGTAGCGCTGCGGCCGCCGCAAGAGCCAGTGCCGCAGCACCCGCAGCTCGATGCGGGCCGCTTCGATCGGCTCACCGTCGAGCAACAGCCGCCCCGCCGAGCGCACCAGCACGTGCCGGCGCGAGACGGCCGCGCGCACCGACTTCACCCACAAGAGCGGCAGAATCACCGCAGCGGCGCCACCCACCGCGAGGCGCACGCCGCCGGTCGTGAGCAACAGGCCGGCCACGAAGGCCGCGGTCAGCGCCACGGGCACGACGAGGCGGGAAGGGTGGAGGGGCCGAACCAGCTCCAGCTGATCTGCTCCGAGGGCGCGGACGTACTCACTTCGCTGCATCACTTGGCCAAAAGTCTAGCGGCCCGGCTGGCCCGAAGTCACGTCGGTGCGGCGCGAGCCCGGCACCTCGAGCACGAAGTCGGCTCCGAACGTCTCGGCCGGCGCGAGCGCGCCCTTCGGCCGATGTTTCACCACACGCTCGAGCGCGAGCACCGCCGAGCACGCCGTGAACGCGTAGCCCTCGCTCACGTCGAGCCAGGCCTCGGCGTGCCCGAGCGGCCCCTCGGCCCGCGCCCACAGGTGCGAGTGCCCCGCGGCGCGCGTCTCGGCCGTGCCGCCCTTCACGCGCTTCTCGATGGTCGCGTCGAGGCGGCCTCTGCCCAGCGCGGCGCGCAGCACGGGCAGCGCAGCGACCCCGAGCGGCCAGCCGATTCGGCCCAGCCGCGCCAGCTTCGTCGGCACCGCGAAGTACGCCGTCACGTTCGGAACCTGCGTCGCCTTGTGCGCGGCGTACAGGTCAGACACCGGCGCGACCGCGCCCCAGACCTCGCGCGTCGACAGCCGAATGCGCCGCGTGCCCTTGCCGAGCGGCCACGACACCTCTTTCCCCTCGCGAAAGACGCGGCCCCCGCCGAGCACGAGCGGCAGCCCCGACTTCACGGTGCCCGCCGACGGGTTGCCGATGCCCGCGAGCGCGAAGTCGAGCGTGTGCGGCTGCTCGACCTTCGCGGCGACCCATGCGCACAGGCAATTCGAGGGAATGACGTCGAAGCCCACGCCGGGGATGAGCGCGACACCGCGCGCCTTCGCCTCGGCGTCGCGCGCGTAGACGGCCTTGAAGACGTCGGGCTCGCCGGTGATGTCGAGGTAGCTCACGCCCTCGTCGAGGCACGCCTGCACCATCGGCGCCGAGGTGTGAATGAACGGCCCCGCCGCGTGCACGACGGCGTCGAGCCCCTTCAGCGCGGCGCGAAGGCCGGCAGCGTCGTCGAGCGAGACGGCGCGGTGCTCGAGGCCGAGCTGCTCGCCGAGCGCCTTCAGCTTGTCGGCCGAGCGGCCCATGAGCAGCGGGCGGTGACCGCGCGCGACGGCCTGCTCGGCGATGAGGGGGCCGGTGTACCCGGTGGCTCCATAGAGGGCCCAGTTCGCCATGCGGCCGTTCGTAGCCGGGAATCGACCGCTCGCGAAGCGCGGCGGCGAGAAGACCGCAAGACGTGCGTTGTTCGCCACATGACCTTCGTGCTCGCGCTCGTCGTCGCAGCCTCGGTGCCCGACCCGGTTCGGCAGCAGGTGAAGTGGCTCGAGTCGACGCTCACCGACCATGTCGCGACCTCGAACCAGCTCACGTTTCCCGAGGGTGAGCTGTTCACGTGGGAGTTCTGGGGCCTCGCGCTGCTCAACATCGCCGAAGAGACGCGCGAGAAAGACGACGTCGACCGCGCGGCGCGAGAGGTGCGCCGGCTGCTGCCGAAGCTCGACCCGATGCTGAAGCACCCGCCGTTCAAGCCGATGGCGGGCTGGGCGCTGCGCGGGGGCGTGGTGTGGTTCGGCGGTCAGAACCTGCTGCGCGCGCGGCTGCTGGGGCTGGTGCCGGGCACGGAAGAAGAGGTGCAGCGCCTTCACCGCGACTCGGCCACGCTCGCGGCCGCGTTCGAGGCGTCGAAGACGGGGGTGCTCGAGGCGCACCCGGGCAAGACGTGGCCGGTCGACTCGCTGTTCGCGCTCGAGTCGCTGAAGCTTCACGACGCGCAGTTCGGCACACGGTACTTCGAGAAGGCGTGGGCGAAGTTCGCGCGCACGATGGACGCGACGACGGGCAGGTCGGGGCTGCCGGCGTCGTTCGTTCACCTCGATGGCCGGGTGCGCGACGTGCCGCGGGGCTGCGCGCTGTCGTGGTCGGCGGCGGTGCTGCCGCGGCTCGACGCCGAGCGGGCGGCGAAGCTGTGGGCGGCGTACCGGGGCTCGTTCTTCTCGTGCACGCTGGCGCCGTGCCTGGTGCGCGAGTACCCGCCGGGCGTCGAGCGCGAGGGCGACATCGACTCGGGGCCCATCGTCGGCGGCTACGGGCTCGCGGCGACGGGGTTCGCGCTCGGGGCGGCGCGGGCAAACGGCGACACCGCGACAGCGCTGAAGCTCGAGGCGACGGGCGAGCTGTTCGGAGCAGCCGTCGTCGACGGCAAGGGCAAGCGCTATCTCGGGGGCAGCGTGCCGTTCTTCGACGTGCTGTCGCTTTATGTGCGTACGGTGCCGGAAGCCACTACGCTGCCGCGCCGTAAATGAGCAGCGGCGAAGAGCGACGCAGACACCCCAGAACCCCGTTGAGCCTGTTGGTGCAGTACCGGTTCAACAGCTTCGAAGACTTCTTGGCCGAGTACTCGGTCAACATCTCGCCCGGCGGCATGTTCATTCGCACCGACAAGCCGCTCGAAGAGGGCTCGATGGTGTACCTGCAGTTCTCGCTGAAAGACGGCTCGCGGCTGATCGAGGGCATGGGCCGGGTGGTGCGCGTGAACCCGCCGGGCGTCAAAGACCGCGTCGCGGGCATGGGCATCGAGTTCGTGAACTTCGACGAAGAGTCGATGCAGCTGATCAACGAGATCTGCGCGCAGCGCGGGGCACCGAAGTCGAAGAACTAGGCGGGCGCGAACGTGTCGCTGCGTGCACGGCTGCTCGCTGCGTTTCTGCTCCCGACCCTGCTCCTGCTCACGCTGGCGGGCATCGTCGGCTACCGCTCGAGCTCGAGCGTGCTCGAAGACGAGCTGGGCGCGTCGCTCTCGCAGCTCGCGGGCGCGGTGGCGTCGCACCTGCCGGCCGACCGGCTGCTGACGCTGACGCCCGAAGACGCCGAGGGTGAGGGCAGCCGCACGTACCGAACGCTGTCGTCGCAGCTCGAGCGCGCACGCACGTCGACGAAGCTGCGGCGCATCGTCGCGTTCACCGCCGGTGGCCGCGTGCTGCTCGACTCGGGCGGCACCCTGCCGGTGGGCGCCCAGTTCCCCGACGTCGAGCGCGACCGGCTCGAGCTGTCGCGCGTGCTCGAGGCGAAAGAGCGGGCGCACTCGCTGGTGCTGTTCGAGGGCACCGACGGCCGCCTGTACAAGACGGGCTACGCGCCGCTCGTCGTCGACAACCAGGTGGTGGGCGCGGTGGCGGTCGAGGGCAGCGCCGAGTTCTTCGGGCCGCTGACGAACATCTTTCGCGTCTACGCGGCGCTGCTCGCGGCGACGCTGCTGGTGCTCGCGGTGGCGGCGGTGCTGTCGGCGCGGGCGCTGGCGCGGCCGCTCGAGCACCTCGTGCAGGGCGCGCTGCGCATCGGCAAGGGCGACCTGTCGACCCCGGTCGCGGTCGAGCCGACGGCCGAGATCGGCATTCTGTCGCGCGAGCTCGAGGCGATGCGGCAGGGGCTCGAGAGCCGCGACCGGCAGCTGAAGATGATGTTGGGCGGCGTCGCGCACGAGGTGAAGAACCCGCTGGGCGGCATCGAGCTGTTCACGGGCCTCTTGGCCGAAGACCTGAAGGGGCACGAGGCGGCGTCGCACGTGCAGCGCATTCAGCGCGAGCTCGACTACCT
>JAEUJP010000828.1 GCA_016793725.1 Myxococcaceae bacterium
GAGCGCATCGTGAGGAGCTCGTGCTGTTCGGGGGCGAGCGTCTTCTGGTGGTGGAGCGCTACGCTGTCGGTGGCCACCGGCGTCGAGGTCGCGTTCTCGACGATGAGGCTCGCGGTGTACTGCGGGCCGACCTCGCACGGGCCGTTGCCACGCCCGCAGGGTGAGACGAGCGTGAGGCGAAGGCCGTTCACCACCGCGTCGGGCACGCCGCTCGAGATGAGCCGCGCGAGCGCCGCGGCCTCGAGCGCCTCGCCGGGCCGCAGGTCGGTCTGCTCGGGCTTCAGGTGAACGCCCGACGCCGGCTGCGGAGGCTCTCCGGGCGGAGCCGGAGCGACGCAGAGCAGGTTGCGCCTCACCTGAAGGCGCTGGCTGACGGGCCGCACGTCGCCGTCGTGCTCGTACTGGGTCAGCTCGACGTCGGTCGTGACCCAGCTGAGCCCCGGCGTCGTGCAGCGCAGGTGAATCGCGACGACGGCGGAGCTGCCGAGCGTGACGGTCTGGGTGAGCGGCGCCACCTCGTCGGGCTCGAGGGTCCCGGGGCTGTAGCGGAGCTCCGCGGTGCCCGAGAAGTGCGTGCGAAGGCCATGGGTGTTGACGCCGGCGATGACGAAGAACGGGGCCTTCAAGGGGTGCACGTAGTCGTCGCCGGGGTCGACGAACGCCGACAGCAGCTCCCAGGCCTTCACGGAGCTGAAGTGTGGAACCGTGGCGGTCGCGACCGCGAGGCGGGGCACGCCTCGGTCGGTGATGACCGTGGTGGTTGACCTCATCGGCTCGAGCCCGCCGTCGGCCGACTCGAGCAGCCAGATCGGCACCGCGACCTCACCCGCGTCTGGGTCTTGCCCTGCGTCCAACGTGAGCCGCATCGAGACGTACGCGCTCGGCGCGAACGTGGTGCCGTCGGGCCCCAGCGAGAGCACGCCGCGCCGGCCCGCATCGTCGAGGTCGCCGAGCGCCGCGAGCGTGAGCAGCGCGGCGTCGGTTCCGGCCGGCACCGCGAGGCCCGCCCAGCCCCCGTCGATGATGACGTACGTGTACCCAGAGTCGCCGCCGCCGCCGCCGCCCGCTCCGCCGTCGGTCCCGGAAGGGCCGGGACACGCAGTGAGCGCAACGACGGCAGCGAGGAGCCAGGTTCGAGCGGGAGTCACCCGCCCATGGTGGCCGATGCACGAGCCGGCACAGGGGGCAAAATCGGGGTATTTCGCGTGTGCCGGCGGCCACCGCGCGCTGTGCAGGTACGGCGCGCTCCGCCACCCCTCGCAGCGACGGCACGTTCAGCGCCCGTGCAAGCTCGTCAAAGGTACCTCCCCTCGGCTCGCGCCCCATGCGAGGCTCGGCGAATGCTGAAGTTCGCCGTGGTGCGTGAAGACCCGGCCATCGAGCTCGCCCTCGCGCGGCAGGCGGGAGCGCAGCGGGTGCTCACCGTGGCGTCGGGCGGGTGCACCGCGCTGGCGCTGAAGCACGCGCTGCCGGCGGTCGACGTGCACGCCTTCGACGTGAACCCTGAGCAGCTCGCGCACTGTCGCGCCAAGGCGCTCGCCATCGCGGCGGGGCAGCACGCCCTGCTCAACGTCGGCGACGCGAACCCCGCCGGCCTCTCGCAGCGGGGCGAGTTCGAGAAGCTCTTTCGCGTGCTCCGCGCGGCGCTCACCGAGCTCGTCATGCCGGCCGAAGAGCTCGAGGCGTTCGTCTCGACTCCGACACGCGGGCCCGAGCTGCTGGCGAGGTGGCTGCGCTCGCCGTACTGGCCCGCCGCCTTCGAGGTGGCCTTCGCCGAGGGCCTCTTGCACGCGATGTTCGGCGCTCAGGCCACGCGCCACGCCCCGAAGGGCTCCTACCCGGCCTACTTTCGCGCCGCGTTCGAGCGCGGGCTCGCGACCCCCGAAGCGGCGAAGAACCCGTGGCTGCAGCACGTGCTGCTCCAGCGCTACGTCGACCCCCTTCCGTTTCTCGTCTCGGGCCAGGTGCTGGACGTGCGGTGGCACGCCGGCACGCTCACCGACGTACCGGCGCTCGAGACGTTCGGCGTGGTCAGCCTCTCGAACGTCTTCGACTGGTCCGACGAGGCTCTGGTGGCTTCGTGGGCCCAGGCCCTGCGTGCGCTGTCGCCCGGCAGCCGCGTCGTGTGGCGGCAGCTGAACAACCGGCGCGACTGGACACCGCTGTTCGCCCCGGCCTTCGTCGAGGAGTCCGCGCTGACGCACGCCTGGAGCCGGGCCGAGCGGTCGCTGTTCTACGAGCGCGTGACGGTGGTGCGGCGAACGTGAGCGTTCGGCTCGTGCACGTTCGGCCTCACGAGCTCGCGCCCTACCGGGCGCAGCTGCTCGAGCTCGAGCGCGACATCAGCTACCCGATCGACCAGGGCCGCGATCGCTTCGTCATTTCGCACGGCGACGCCTATCACCCGTTCTTTTCGGCCATGGGCGACGCCCACTTTCTGCTCGCGCTCGACGAAGACCGGCTGGTCGGCTGCCTCGCGGGCGTGCGCAAGCCCATCGTCACGCCTCACGGAGCGGTGCCCGCGGCCTACTGCGCAGACTTGAAGCTGCACCGCGACTATCGCGGTCGCGGCATCGTCGCGCGCCTGTGGGCCAAGGCGCTGACGCTGTCGCTGGGACGCTGGAGCGAGCTCCACTGGCGTTTCGCCTTCGGCGCCGCGATGCGTGACGCCAAGGGTGACGTGATGCGAGCGGCCAGGGGCCTCAACGTCATGCGGCTGGCTTCGGCCTTCGCGCGCCTCGACCTGTACTTCGTGGCTCCCGAGCGGCTCGCGGCGCTCGACCCCACCGGGGCACCGCCGACCCCCACGAGCCCGGGCGTGAACCTCAGCCCCACGGCGACGGGCGAGGTGGTGTCGACGGCCGGAAAGAAGGACTTCGTGCTGCAGTCGACGGGCCGCCCCTGGCCTCTGGTGCACCTCGCGCAGGGGCCATCAGGCTGGGGAGCCAGTCACGCGGCCTACCTTCAGCGCGCGGGCGCACGGCTCGCGAGTGAGCGAGCCTCGGGCCCCGTGTGCTTCGGGCTCGACCCGCGGCTGGGGGCCGAGCGCGCCTTCCTCGCGTCGCGCGGGCTCCAGCCCGGCGCCCTGTGCACGGTCTACGGGCTGTCGACGACCGTGCGCACGCTGGGCGGTGCCTGGGTTCACCTCGCCACTTCGGAGATCTGACTGCACCCGCGGCAATCGACTGGCAGGATGCCCCCATGAAGCTCGATGACTTCATCCGCGCGCTCAAGGCGCGCCTTGCGCCGCTCGAGAACCCCTACTTCAGGGCGCTGAAGGACGGCACGCTCACCCGGGAAGAGTTCGTCGAGACGCAGCTCCAGTTCGCCCACGCCGTGTTCTTCTTCTCGCGCCCGATGCTGGTGCTCGCCGCGCGCGTGTCGACGCCCCAGGGCCGGCTCGCGCTGCTGAAGAACGTCGGCGACGAGCACGGCGAGGGCGACCTCTCGTTCTCGCACGAGGCGACGTTCACCCGCTTTCTCGAGCGCCTGGGGGTCGAGGCCGACGCGCCGTGGAGCCGGCCCCTCTGGCCCGAGGTTCGCGCCTTCAACACGGTGCTCGCCGGAGCCTGCACCCTCGACGACGTACCGACGGCGCTCGCGATGCTCGGCATCATCGAAGACCTGTTCGCGACCCTCTCTACTGAGATTGGGCGTGGCGTCGTCGCGCGCGGCTGGCTCAACGCCGAAGCCATGGTGCACAACCGAACGCACGAAGAGCTCGACTTGCTGAATGAAGAAGGCTTTCTTGCGCCGCTGCGGCCACGCTTCGAGACGGAGCCCGCCGTGCGCTATCAGGTCGAGCAGGGGCTCGAGCTCGGCGCGACCGTCTTCCTCGGGCTCTACCGCGGGCTCTACGAGTCGCGCGCCAGGCGAGACCGGCGGTCGACCCACGGCCCGCACAGCGTCGTCGCGGGCTTCGAGTGAGGCCGCCCGGCTCCACCGGGTGAGGCGCGCGTGCCAGGCAGCGGCCCACCCGCCGAGCTGCCTCTCGTCGCCGCGAGACATCTCGCCGAGAACCCACAGCTGCTCGACGGCGAGTGAACCTCGAGGGCTCCATGGTCATTTGTGCACTGCGATGCCGCCACGCCTGAAGCCGTGCGAAAAACCCGGCACCGTGCGCCAGCTCGTCGCCCTGCTCGTCATCCTCTGCGTCTCGTGCTCCGACTCGACTGAGCCGTCAGCGGCCGCACGCCAGGCGCTCTTCGTCGACACTGTCGGCGCCGTGCTGCCGGCCCAGCCACAGCCCGACGACGTCACCGTGCGGCTCGCCTCGGCCGACAAGACGTGGTTCACGATGACGAGCCCCCAGCTCGGCAACGAGCTCTGGGTGACCGACGGCACCCCGGCCGGCACCCGCCTCGTGCGCGACATTCGGCCGGGCCCCGAGGGCTCGAACCCGACGAACTTCAAGCTCGATGGCTCGGGCGCCGCCATCTTCATGGCGAACGACGGCACCTGGGGGCTCGAGCTGTGGCGCAGCGACGGCACCACGGCCGGCACGTACCGCCTCGGCGAGTGCAGCAAGGGCGGAGGCAACACGTTCTACACCGCTGATGACCCGCGCATGTTCGCCGTCATCGACGCCGGCATCGTGCTCGGCGAGAACTGCGGCGCCGAGACCGAAGAGCCGTACCTGATGAACCCGGTCACCGGTGCCATCTCGCTGATTCGCGACCTCGAAATTTCGAACTCGGTGCCGGGCCAGTTCTACGCGTGGCGCAACCACGTCTACTTCGCCGCGTCGACCATCAACGCCGCGTCGGGCGACCGCGGGCGTGAGCCGTACGTGACCGACGGCACGAACGCGGGCACGTTCTTGCTCGGCGACCTGAGGCCAGGGTCCGCCAGCTCGATTCTCAACTCGGGCCCGCCCACCTTCACGGGCGCCGGCAACCAGGTCTTCTTCACGGCGTCGGGCATGAGCGACGGCGGCTCGACCCCGTGTGGCCTCGAGCTCTTCGTGACCGACGACACCACCCGCGTGACGCGCCTGGTGCGAGACATCAGGTTCGGGTCGACCGACTCGACGCCGCGCGCGTTCGCCGCCCTGGGAAACCAGGTCGTCTTCGTCGCCGACGACGGTACCAGCACCAACGTCTGGGTCTCGAACGGGCAGACCGCCGGCACGTTCGCGCTCACCAGCTTTCCACCCGGCCTCGCGCTCAACCTCTACCGGCCCAACCTCGGCATCGCGATGGTCGCGACCTCCACGCGCGCGTTCTTCATCGCCGAGCCCGACGCGACGGGCCGCCAGCTGTGGACGACCGACGGCACGGTCGCAGGCACCTTCCGCGTCGCCGACACCGGGGGCCTCGTCGGTGCGCCGTACGTCATCGGCGACCGGGTGGTCTTCACTGACAATCAGGGCACGGCGTCGACCGACGGCGTCAACCCGCGGCAGCCGCTCGCGGGCGTCAGCCAGATCTTCGGCGGCGCGACGATGGGCGCTCGCTCGGTCTTGAGCGGCATCGACGCCGTCGACAACGTGCAGGGCTTGCTCGTCGGCAACGCCAGCAGTGCGACCCGCATCGGGCCGCTGAACCGACCCGCCTCGGCCAACCCCGCGAGCCGGCTCACGCCCGGTCTGGGGCAGATGTTCTTCCAGCAGACGCGTGCGGCGACGGGCAACCAGGCGCTCTTCGCGGCAGCGCCAGACGCCGGGGCGGTCTTCTTTCGAGCGAGCAGCACGAACGCGCTGGCAGAGCTCGACGCGGGCTTCGTGGCGCTGGCGTCGGGGCAGGTGCTGCTGCTCGAGCCCGACGGAGGTACGACCTCGGTCGCCAGCATCGGCTCGTCGCCACAGGGCGGCCTGTTCGCGGTCGCCGGAGGTCGTGCCTTCTTTCAAGGCATCGACGTGACGGCGGGCAACGAGCCGTGGGTCACCGATGGCACCGACGGCGGCACGCGGCGCATCGCCGACCTCCAGCCAGGCAACGCGAGCTCGAACCCGCGTCAGTTCACGGCGGCCGGTACGAACGCATATTTCACGGCGATCACTCCGAGCGGAGTGCGAATTCTGTGGACGGACGGCACCACCGTCGAGACGGTGCCGCCCCCGACGAGCCAGTGGATCATCTTCCCCCACGACTTCATCAGCGCCGGGCAAGACACCGTCATCTTCGCCGCAGCCCCGTTCGGCTCGAGCTACGACTTTCCCCACCGGCTCACGCGCACGGCGCCCAACACGTTCTCCACCCAGCTCCTCGACAACACCGGCACCACGATTCAGGTGCAGAGCAAGGTCGTGCACGACGGCCTGCTCTTCATGGCCGCCGGCTTCATCGCCGACCCCAGCCAGGGCACCGAGCCCGTCGTCATCAGCGTGCGCGACGCCGGCACCGCCGTGCGCCTCGCCGACATCTTCCCCGGCGGCAGCTCGACGCCGGTCGCGTTCACGCCGGTCGGCCCGAACGTCTACTTCGGCGCCATCGACCCCGACGCCGGCTACGAGCTGTTCGTGACGCAGGGCACCCCGGCCTCGACGCGCCGGGTCGCCGACATCGCACCGGGCCTCACCAGCGGCTTCGCCGGGCCGATGTACGCGCTCGCCGAGGGCCTCGTCGTCTTCGGCGGCTACGAGCTTTCGACCGGCGTCGAGCTGTGGACGAGCTGGGGCCAGGCCACCACCACGCGGCGCCGCCTCGACCTGTACCCCGGCCCCACGTCATCGAGCCCCACCGACTTCGCCCGCCACGGTGACTGGCTGTACTTCAACGCCGCCGACCCCGACGCCGGCACCACGCTGCGCCGCGTCTCGATTCGTGTGCTCGCCGACGTCTCGCCGCCGAGCGTCACCTGCCCACCCGCCACGAGCTGCCAGACCGGCCCCGACGGAGGCCCGTGCACCTGGCCCCCCGCCACCGCCACCGACGACGTCACCGAAAACCCCGCAGTCTCGTACTCGGCAGACGCGGGCTCGTTCTTCCCACCGGGCGTCACCCGCATCGACGTCGTCGCGACCGACGAGGCCGACTACACCAGCACGTGCAGCTTCAACGTCACCGTCACGCCGCAGATGGGCGGCACCGGCGGAGGCAGCGGCGCCGCGGGCGGCGGAGGCAACACGGCCGGCGGCAGCGCCACCGCGGGCGGTGGCAACAGCACGGCGGGAGGCAACGCGACCGCCGGCGGTGGCAGCGGCACGGCGGGAGGCTCAGGCACCGCAGGCGGCTCCGGCACCACCGCTGGAGGCTCAGGCACCGAGCCCGAACCGCCGACCGGCTGCGGCTGCTCGAGCAGCCCGCTCCCGCTCTTCACGTTCGCTGCGCTGCTGTGGCTGCGCCGCCGCCGCGGCGACTGACACGTCGCCCCGCGAGGCTCGTGCTACACCCCGTTCCATGTTCGCTGCCCTCGCCGTTCTCGTCGCAGCCCAGTGCCCCCCGCCGACCGCCACCGTCACCATCGTGCCCGAGGCCGGCGCCACCGACCTCAACGGCTACAAGCTGCCGCGGGTGACCTGGTCCGTCACCTGCCCCCCGCAGTCGGCGAGCTGCCCCAACGTGCCCAGCGCCAACCTGAGCCTCTTGCGCACCGAGTTTGCCGCAGACCCGTCAGAGCTGCTCGGCCAGGGCACGGGCTTCAGCGGCGCGAGCGGCGAGGGGCCGCTGCCCGGCCAGAGCAGCTCGCTCATCGGCGCGAACCTGCAGTTCTCGGCGCTCGCCGAGTGCAACAACCCCGGCAGCGCGCTGCGGGTGAGCTCGGCGCCGGTGGTGTTCGCTCCGACGCTGAACAAAGACGCGCTCTTCGTCGCCGAGCGCGACGCGTCGGACGCCCTCGTAGGCACCTTCCCCGCAGACGCAATCCCCGCCGGTCGCAAGGTCGAGCTGCGGCCGTCGTTCGGGCTCGAGCTCGCTCCGAACGAGCAGGTCACCGTGCGCGTGCAGGGGCCGGGCGTCGACTGGTCGAAGCAGTACTCCTTTCCCTCGCGCGCGCGCAGCTCCGAGGTCGGCGTCGCCTTCCGCGACGACTCGACCGCCCGCTTCACCTTCACCGGCGCGGGCACGGCCACCGTCACGATGGAGCTCGCCGGCGTGCGCTCGGCCGCCGCCAGCTTCACGGTCGTGGCAGGCGGCACCGGCGGAGGCAGCGGCGGCACGGGCGGAGGCTCGGCGGGGAACGGCACGGGAGGCGGAGGCGCTCCGCAGGGTGGCGGCTGCTCCGCGACGCCGGGGCTGTTCACGCTGCTCGCGGCGCTCACCCTCGCGGGCCGCCGCGGCGCTGCACCTGCGGCGGCGAGTACTCGCGGGTAGGCGCCGGGCACAATTCCAGACGGGTCTGTACGGGTTGACCGTAAGATTGTGGGCCGTTGAACGACAACACCACCGCTTCGCGCAGCCGCCGCCGAACCACGCTCGCGCTTCGCCCGCCGGCGAGGTTGGTGACGGTGTACCCGCTCGAGCTCGCCGCGGTGCACCCGCTCACGCACCAGACCACGGTGTTCGGTCGCTCGCCCGACACCGGGGTAGCCATCGCGCACCCGTCGGTCTCGCGGGCGCACCTCGAGCTGTCGTGGGACGGGGCCCATCGGGTCAAAGACCTCGACAGCAAACATGGCACCTCGGTCGACGGGCTCGAGCTCGACGACGCACCGGTGAACCTGAACGACGGCAGCGTCGTGCGGCTCGCCGACGTCGTGATGGTCTACGAGGCCGGCCGCGTCGGCGCGAGCGCCGCGCCGACCGAGGCCGTGCCGGGCGTGTCGGTGATGGCCGGGCTGCTTCGCGCGCAGGTCGAACGCGCCGCGACCGACCTCGCGCCCGCGTTGATTCTCGGCGAGACGGGCACCGGCAAAGAGATGGTCGCGGCCGAGCTGCACCGGCTCTCGCGGCGCAAAGGCCCGCTGCTCGCCATCAACTGCGCGGCGCTGTCGCCCCAGCTGGTCGAGAGCCAGCTCTTCGGCCACCTGAAGGGAGCGTTCACCGGCGCCGACCAGGCGCACCAGGGCCTGTTTCGGGCGGCGAACGGCGGCACGCTCTTTCTCGACGAGGTGGGCGAGCTGCCGCTCGAGCTGCAGCCGAAGCTCCTGCGCGCGATTCAGCAGCACGAGGTGATGCCGGTGGGCGCGACGCAGGCCGTGAAGGTCGACGTGCGGGTGGTGTCGGCGACGAACCGGTCGCTCTCGGTCGACGTCGAGGGTGGCAGGTTCCGCCGCGACCTGTTCGCGCGCCTCGGCCTCTGGCAGCTCACCGTGCCGCCGCTGCGCGAGCGCCGCGCCGATGTGCTCACGTACATGACGAAGCTGCACGGCAAGTGGCGCGCGGGTACGAGCGGCGCGCCGCTGCCGAAGCTCGACGCCGAGGCCGTCGAGGCGCTGCTCCTCGCGCCGTGGCCTGAAAACCTGCGCACGCTCGACCGGCTGGTGCACGAGCTCGGCGCGCCCGGGGCCCCCGCGCGGGTGACCCGCGCCGCGCGGGGGGGGGGGCTCGACGCGGCGCCCGCGCGGGCGCGGGGCGCCGCCGCCGGGGCCTCACCTGCCGAGCGCAAGGCCCGCCGCCCGAGCCCCTCGAAAGAAGAGCTGCTGGCTGCGCTCAAGGAGCACAAGAGCGTGCGCGCCACGGCGAAACACTTCGGCCGTGAGCGGCGGCAGATTTACCGCTGGCTCGAGGCGTACGAGCTCGAGTGGAAAGAGTGACGTCGGCGCTGAGAGAGGCGCGCGCGGGTCAGTCGGGGCACTGGCGCAATGCGTCGACCGGCGCGCAGACCCCCTGGCCGTCGCAGGTGCAGGTGCCTGCGTCGAGGCACGTGCGCTTGCCGCCGTCGGCGAACCGCTCGAAGCAGCACGGCCGCCCGTCGGCGGGCTCCCCCGGCACCGTGCAGCGCGCGCCCCCCTCGCCGGTAGGGTACCTGCAGCCCGGGAACTCGATGACACAGGCGTTGCCCTCGGCGTCGATGAGCGTCAACACGCAGCTGCGCGCCGACAGCAGGCAGCCCGAATACGGCAG
>JAEUJP010000834.1 GCA_016793725.1 Myxococcaceae bacterium
CGACGCCAAGATGTCGGCGAAGTTCGCGAAGCCCACGAACCGGTACGCGCCCGCGTCGTGGTGAAACAGCGACAGCCCGATGCCCGCCAGCAGCGGCAGCACGATCAGCACCAGAATGCCCACCGCCGCCGGCGCCACGTACAAGAGCGCCCGCTTCGTGTCGGGCATGCGCTCTTTCGATCTCGTTCGCCACAGCCACACCGCCGCGCCGACCAGCGCCAGCCCCAGCGCGATCGACCAGGGCAGGGGGCTCGCCACCGCCGGAGCCTCGCGGTTCAGCGCCCGGTACCGGCGATCGGCCAGCGCGCCCGCCGCCTCGGGGCTCACCGTGCCCTGCAGCACGCCGCGCAGCGCGAGCTTCATGGGCTCCCACACGCGCGTCATCTCGTGCGTGTTCGGCGTCGGCGTCGACGCCAGCGCCGCCCGCGCGAACGCCGCGATGAAGGGGTCTGTCGACGGCGCGTTGCCCGCCGGTATCTGTTTGCCCAGCTCGACCCGCGGCCCCGACTGCTTCGCGACGTACAGCGCCAGGGCGCTCGCCTCGGCCTTCTGCAGGGTGCGCGACGAAACGAACGCCGCCTCGACGCCGAGAAACGGCCGCATCGGCTGGCCCGTCTCGGCGATCACCGGCAGCGGGTCGATCACGTACGAGATGGCCGGGTCGATCTCACCCGCGAACCATGGCCCGCTGATCACCACCGGCGTGCGCTCTTCGTTGAACAGCGACTTCACCAGCGCGCCGCTCACCTCAGACGGCATCAGAGCAGAGTCTTGCAGCCCCTTGATGAAGCGAAGCGACGCCGCCATCTGGGGGGTGTCGAACTGTGCGCGCCCCGTGCTCGCGTCGAACAGCTGACCGCCGAAGCCGAACAGAATCGGCGCGTGGTAGTAGAAGTCACCCGACTCCCACGCGATGCCGAAGAGGCTCTTCTTCGCGTCGGCGAACGGGCGCAGGCGCGGCTCGAGCTCGGCCGTGCTCGTGATGGGCGAGGGGAGCAGCCGCGTGTTGCGGTACATCGCCAGGCACTTCAGCGCGAGCGGGTAGCCGTACGTCTGCCCGTCGACGTCGAGCGCCTCGATCGCCGACGGCAGCCACTCGTCTCTCTCGAGCCGCGACGGCGCCACCACGTCGAGCCGCCGAAACTGCCGCAGCCGCTCGTGCGCGAAGATGAAGACGTCGGGCCCCGCACCGTGGGGTATCGCCGAGGTCAACTTCGCCGAGAACGCGTCGTACGGCACCGCGAGCAGCTCGACCTCGACGCCCGTCTCGTTCGTGAAGCCCTTCGCGAGCATCTGCAGCGCCTGCTCTTCGCCGCCCCGGTACGCGTGCCACAGCTTCAGCGGCGCCGCAGCAGCGAAGAGCGTGAGTGCGATCGGGCCGACCACCTTCGCGGGCTCATACGGTACCTTCGCCCGTATGACCACCCTGCGCCTGGCCATCGTGTTCTTCGCCGCCTGTTCGCTCGTTGCCTGCAGCAAGCCGAAGCCCGGCGCCTCATGCACCGCGACCCCGCCCGTCGCGAGCAGCTACAGCGGCATCTGCGACGGCAAGCAGGCGGCCATCGTCTGCCTGGGCGGCAGGTACGAGAGCATCAAGTGCAAGAAGAGCGCGGTCGGCTGCATGGAGGTCATGGGCTCGGTCTCGTGCGACATCGTCGAAGACGTCGGCGAGCCGTGCCAGCGCGAGTTCGGGTGCTCGTCGGATCACAAGAAGTTCCTCCACTGCGAGGGCGGCAAGTGGGCGCTGAAGATGGCGTGCAAGTCGTCGCTCGGCTGCGTCGAGAACGTGCAGGGCGTGCGCTGCACCAGCGGCGAGGCGGCCGCCGGCGACCCGTGCGAGGCGAACCAGAAAGACCAGGGCAGCTGCTCGGCCGATCACTCGCAGCTGCTCGTGTGCGACGGCTCGAAGTTTTTCGTGGCGAACACCTGTCGCGGTCAGAACAAGTGCCGCGCCCTCGGCAACAAGATCGACTGCGACGACTCGCTCGCCGAGATCGGCGACCCCTGCGAAGAGCCCGACTCGCTCTCGTGCGACGTCGCCAAGAAGCACCTGCTCAAGTGCACTGAGGGCAAGTTCGCCGTTCACGAGAGCTGCAAGAAGCGCTGCAACAACGCGTTCAACAAGTTCTCGTGTGACTGAGCTGCTCCCCCCGGGTCAGGGGCTGAGCCGCACGGGCGAGCCTGAGACGGTCGTCGCGGTGAACGGGTCGGCCGGCTCTCTCGCCGCGTCGAAGAACTCGAACTCGGGCGTGATGACCCGGCCGTCGATCGCGATGCGCCAGGCGAGGTAGCGGGGCGCCTGCGACTCCCACAGGCTGAAGCCGAGCGACGCGTAGCGAATGTCTTGCACCCACCGGCGCACCCAGGGGTCTGCGCCCGCGCCCCAGCTGCCGACCTGCGCGGCGACCCGGTCGTACTCGGCGACCGACGCGTCGTGCATCGCCATCACCTGCGCGAACGCATCGGCGGGGCTCGCGCCCGTCTCGGCGATGTACGTCGACACGAGGTTGATCTGCTTCTCGGCGAGATCTTTGCCGAAGCTCAAGATGTCGTTGCCGAGCCCCACGATCTTGTTCGCGAGCTTCTTCAAGCGCCGCGTCTTCGGGTCGGCGTGAAACGCGCGCGGCAGCTCGTAGTCGTACGCGTCTTCGAGCAGGTACGCCGTCGGGTACATGCCGATGGTCTCGATGCGCATCTCGAGCTGCACGTCGAAGCGCGGCGGCTGCTGCCCGTCTTGCACCGCCTTCATCACCGCCGCCTCGCGCTCGGCCCACGTGTTCCACCGCGTCATGCCGCGGCACATGTCTTCGATCCACCCGGGCGAGCGGCGCTCGCTCAGCTCCTGGTACAGCTCCCACCAGCCCTGGTCGAAGCGCGTCAGCTCGGGCGGCGGCGTCTTCG
>JAEUJP010000855.1 GCA_016793725.1 Myxococcaceae bacterium
CCGGCGAACGCGCGCTACGCCGAGCCGGTGAGCACGCTCGACGTGGTGCCGACGGTGGCGGCGGCGGTGGGGTTCGAGCTGCCGAAGGACCGCGCATACGACGGGGTCGACCTCGTGCCGTACGTGAGCGGCGAGAAGCAGGGAGCGCCGCACGAAGAGCTGTTCTGGCGCGCCGAGTACGTGAGCGCGGTGAGGCGAGGGCCGCACAAGCTGGTGCGAGACCGGGGCGGCAGGCACACGGTGCTGTACGACCTGAACGAAGACCCGTCAGAGCGCAACGATCTCTCAGCGTCTCAGCCCGAGCGCGTGCACGAGCTCGAGCAGGCGCTCGACCAGTTCGACGCGCAGTGCAAGCCGCCCCTGTGGCCGCACGTCATCGAGTACAAGTGGCGAGACGAGCAGGGCGTCGAGTGGTGGTACCCGCTGTAGTTGCGCAGCTCAGAACGCCTCGAGGAAGTTGAAGTAGACGGCGCGCGTCCCATCACCAAACCCCACGTCCAACCGCATCGTGATGCGCTGCTGCAGCTCGACGCGCAGCCCTCCCCCCGCCGCCGGCAGCACGTTCTTGAAGTCGGGCAGCACGCCGGGCCCGAGCAGGCCGGCGCCGACCCACGCGACGAGCCCGAGCCGCGCCCACAGCGAGCCCTCTTCGAACGGCAGCATGAACCGGTACTCCACGACGGCGCTGGTGCCCGAGCGATCTCGAAACTGGCCCCAGCGGTAGGCGCGCAGGTCCCACGGGGTGCCGACCTGGGTGAGGTCGCTCCACGGCACGTCGCCGAAGGTCGAGCGGTGTTTGAATTGCCACGCGAGCGTGCTGCCCTTGCGGAACAGCTGCACGTACTGCCGGTAGTCGAACGAGAGCGCGTGCCACTCGGTGGTGCCGCCGAGAGCGCGCGCATAGCCGAGCCAGGTGGCCGAGAGCAGCATGCCGCTCCACGCGTTGATGGGCACGTCGCGCGTGTCGTACTGCACGGTGAGGCCGACGCCGGTGTTCTGCACCTCGGAGCGGAAGTCGGGGTCGGCCGCCACGCCGGCACTCAGGTCTCGGCCGCGCGTGCTCGAGAGGTCGAACGGCACGCCGACGTACAAGAACGGCAGCACGCGCAGCAGCAGCGTCGGCGTCAGCTGCCACCACGTGCGCCGGTACAGCGTGGTGTCTGCACCGAGCGGCCGCGACGCGCCGTTCTCGTAGCCGACGCCGAAGTAGTGGTCGGGCTGGTCTCTCACCTCGAGCGCGGCGGTCACGCGCAGCCGGTCGCCGTTCGCCGAAGACTGCAGCCGCCCCTGCACGAGAAACGCGCCCGTCGTCGAGACGCCTGCCACCGCGTTCAGGCTCGAGCGCGGCAGGTCGCGCCGCTCGGGGTCGCCGTGCCAGCTCAACACCGCGCCCCCCGCCACGAGCAGGCCGAGCTCGGGCGTGTACGCGGGCGCGGCGACCGGCGTCAGCTCGACCGACGCTCCGGCATCGGCGGGCGAGAGCTCGAAGCCGAGGCCCGCGGTGACGACGCGCCCGACCATCAGCGCCAGAGGCAGCACGTGCGTGCGTGTACGCCAACTGGCGGGGTTGTGAAGCGATTTGGCGCGACGGTGACAGGGGTGCGTGCCAAAGCTCCACGGCATGCGTCACCTCCTCCCGCTCCTGCTCCTCGTCTCGTGTGTCGACACCACCAGCCCGCTCGATTGCGACGGGGTCTTGCGCTGCGGCGGTGACTGCTTCGCCGACGACCTGGGCTGCATCGACGCGTGCCTCGCGCGCGCCACCGTCAACGTCGCGCTCGCCCGCCCGGTCGCGACGTGCGCCGCGGCGGCGTCGTGCTTCGGCAGCGGCGACACGGGCTGCCTGCGCACCGAGTGTGCGACGCCGCTCGCCGCGTGTGTCGCGACCGGCGGCACGGGCGGCGGCTCGGGCACCGCGGGTGGGAACACGGCCGGCGGCACCGGCACCGCCGGCTTCGGCAACGCAGGCGGCACGGGCACCTCGGGCTTCGGCAGCGCGGGCGGCTACACGGCGGGCGGCAACACGGCGGGCGGCGGCGCCGGCACGGCGGGCGGCGGCGCGGGCGCCGCGGGAGGCACGGGCGGCACGGGCGGCAGCGGTGACGGCTTCCCCAACCGGTGGGTGGGCACGGTCACCGACGAGAACTCGAACTTCGGCGGCCTCGTGCTGCGCTCGGTGGGGCAGGCGGTGTTCGTGCGCGACGACAGCGCCGACCCGCGCGGCACGACGCACGCGTTCTACAAGCTGCTGAGCATCACCTACACCGCGACCGTCTCGGGCACGAGCGCCGGCGGCTGCACGCACGCCGCGAGCGAGGTGGTGACGTTCATGAACCCGCCGCCGTTCGAGAACCTGGTCGCGATTCGCAAGATGGCGTCGGGCGGCGAGTACGAATACGACATCACGACGACGCTCAGCCAGGCCCGGCCCAACGCCGAGACCATCACGTGCCCTCCGCCGGCCGGCGTCGTCACGGCGAACTTCAACGCCGAGAACAACGTCGCGGCGGGCGTGCCTGCGCCGAAGACGTCGAGCCTCACGCGGCTGCAGGCGACGGTGCCGGCGTTCATGCAGCCGACGCGCACGTGGTCGTGGGACCTGCAGGCGATGCCGTAGTCGGCTACGCGCGGCGCCGCCGCCTGAGCACCGCCGCGAGCCCGAACAGCAGCACCGGCTCGAGCGGCCCTGCGCTGCAGCCGCAGCCGCCGCCGCCCATCTCGCCGCCGCCCGCGCCGCTGCCGCCGGCCGTGCCGCTGCCACCCGCGGCGCCGCTGCCGCCGCCCGCCCCGCCGGCCATGCCGCCGTCATTGACCACGAGGCACATCTCGTCGACGTTGCCGTCGCAGTCATCGTCGAGGCCGTTGCACAGCTCGTCGCTCGGCTTCACCTCTTCGAGGCAGCGCGTGTAGCCGCCATCGGCGCAGACGCGCTTGCCGCCCTTGCACACGCCGACGCCGCGGGTGGGCGAGGGGCCGGTGTAGCAGGGGCGCTCGTCGGTGACGCGGCAGGCGCACGACTCGTCGAGCGTGCCGTCGCAGTCGTTGTCGGTGCCGTCGCAGACCTCGGCCGACGGCGTGCCGGCGTCGCAGCCGAGCAGGCGGCCGCCGCGGCAGTCGTAGACCGAGCGCATGCACCCGCCGACGCCGCACCGGCTGCGGCCGAGCTGCACCGCGACCGAGAGCGCGTTGTCGAACACGCCGTCGCAGTCGTCGTCGAGGCCGTTGCACTCTTCGACCTTGGGGATGACGGCGCCGAACACCGGGCCCCAGCCCCCGTCGGGGTTGCACTGCTGAGTGCCGACCTTGCACGGCATGATGAGGTCGAACACGCCGCCGTCGGGCAGCGTGCGCGACGACGGGTAGATCTGCCGCTGCGCCGTGCAGGGGAAGCCCTCGTCGACGAAGCCGTTGCAGTCGTTGTCTCTGCCGTCTTCGATTTCGGGCACGCCCACGCCCGCGTCGCACGTCTGCGCGACGCCGCCCACGCAGGTCTCGACGATGCGGAAACACTCACCCGCGCCGCACGCCTGCCGGTTGAACCCGTCGTCGATCGCGCCGTCGCAGTCGTTGTCGATGCCGTCGCACACCTCGGCCGTCGGGCTGACCGTGCCGATGCACGTGAGCTTGCCGCTCGTGCACACGCGCGTGCCCGCGCGGCACGGGCCCTCTTCACCGACCACCATGCAGCTCGCCGAGCCGCCCGGGTTGCCCTCGTCGGTCTCGCCGTCGCAGTCGTTGTCGAGCCCATCACACACGTCGGGGAAGGGCCCAATCATGTCGCGGCACGAAGACCAGAAGCCGTTGCGGCACGTCTGAAAGCCCTGCCGGCACTCGCCCTTGCCGAGCGTCGACGTGTCGGCCGCGTAACACTGCCGCGTCGCGCCCATCGGGCACATCTGCGCGCCGGTCTCGCAGTCGGCGTCGAGCGCCGGCAGCGGGTCGAACGACAGCGGGCACAGCGCCTCGGGCCCGAGCGGGAGCTGGAAGCTGCCCACCGTCGGGTACGTCACCCGGTTGCCGTCGGCGTCTTGAAAGAGGAAGTAGTAGGGGTGGCAGCCCTCGGGCAGCACGTCGCGGTCGGGGAAGGTGGCGACGTACGTGCCGTTGCTGTCTCTGCCGTAGGTGCGCTCGAGGTCGAAGCAGTGGCCGTTGACGACGACGGCGCTGCGCTGCGGTGCGCGGCCCGACGGGTCGAAGTACGTCGCCATGAACGAGACCTGGGTGGCGTCGTTCGGCTGCGGCGGCGTGTACACCGCAGCGGCAGACGGAACCCGCGGCACCTGCACCTGCGCGTTGCCGAAGGCGATGGTGAAGTAGTTGTTCTTGCAGGTCGCGGCCGGGTCGATGAACTGACCCGAGACGACCTGCGTGCCCGCGTCGTCGATGAGCTGCCGGTAGGCGCCCTCTGACCGCATCATCTGGCACCAGAAGTCGTACGCGTCGTCGGGGTCGAGCCCGATGATCTGCTGCGTGTACGACGTGAACCCGAACTGTGCGTAGCGGTGCTCGGCCGTCTGCTCGATGCCCGCATCGCAGCTGCGCTGACACGCCGACGCGTTGTTGCACGCGCCCGGCGCCACACACCCGATGCCGATGCCCGGGCCCGCGTCACCCACGACACAGCAGCTGTCTTGCTGAACGCAGCCGATCTCGGCCATGTGCCGCGACGTGAACCGCGCCGCCAGGTTGCCCTCGCGGCTGTACACCAGCGGCACCTTGTCGATGCTGCCTCCGTCGAGGTCGAACGTCGGGCTGCTGCACGCGTTGTTCTTCGGCGTCTTCAGCGAGTGGCGGGCGAGGTTCACGAGCACATGCAGCTCGCGCTCCTGGTCTGACGGGTAGCCGCCGAGGGGCTCGCCGAGCTCGTGCCGCGCCACCTCGACCTTGTTCGGGTCACCTCTCGAGGGCGAAGCCGAGTCGAGCCGGGTGCTGCAAGAGGCCAGGAGGACGAGGAGCAGTGCGCGACGCATGGCGGCCAGCGGCATAGCACGGCTCCCCCTCGCGCTCGCGGCACCTGATACCGGTTGACGACCCCCACATCGTGCCCTTGAAGCCGGAGCTCGGCGGGTGAAAGATTCTGTGTCGTCGGGCCGATTGGAAGTGGCAGATGCGGTACTGGTTCGTAGCAGTGGTCGTCGTCGCGGTGGTCGCACCCGAGTGGTCGCCCTCGAGCGGCACGCGGGCTCCGACGACGATTCAGATGGAGTTCACGCGCGCGCTGGGCTTCTTCACCGCGCCCTTCCCCAACGAAGACCTGCGCAAGGTCGACGGCCACATCGACCTCTCGCGGTTCCCCGGCCGCGGCGGAGCCTCAATCATCGACGCCGCCCTCGCCCAGCTCGAGGCCGACGCGCGCGGCTTCTCGACCACCGCCGGCATCTTCTTCGCGGCCACGGCGCGGCTCGACGCGAGGTCGCTGCCGCAGACCGCCAAAGACAGCCTCGACGACGACGCGAGCGTGTACCTCGTCGACCTCGAGCGAAAGCAGCGCGTGCCGATTCATGTGGAGGTTCGGGAAGAGGGTGGCCGCTTCGGAGCTCCGAATCTGGTGACGCTCGTGCCCTATCAGGGCGTGCCGCTCCGCGAAGCGACCCTGTACGTCGCGGTCATCACGACGCGCGTGCGCGATGCGGCGGGCAAGAAGCTCGAGCCCGCGCCGGCGCTCAAGCTGCTCGAGGCCGGCGTCGCGCCCGTAGGCGTCGGCACCGCCGCGTTTCTCGAGATGAAGCGCGCGCTGCCCGTCGCCGACGACGCGGTGGCGATCGCCGTGTTTCGCACCGACGCCCCTCGGCGCGGCCTCGAGGCCGTGCGCGACGCGATGGCGGGCGAGCACCCGAAGCTCAACGCGCCGCTCACGCACACCGAGACGTACGAGACGTTCTGCGTCTTCGAGTCGACCGTCGACCTGCCGCAGTACCAGGAGGGCACGCCGCCCTTCGCCGATCGCGGCGGGCGGTGGGTGTTCGATGCCGCGGGCGCTCCGGTGCGCCAGCGCTACGACCGCGCCGGCCTGACGGTCACGGTGCCGCGCACGCCGATGCCGGCCGGCGGCTACCCGGTGGTCGTGTTCACGCTGGCCGGCATGGGCGGCGGCCGGGCGCTCGTCGACCGCGGCTACATGGGCGCCGACCGCCGGCTGACGCGCGGCTCGGGCCCGGCGCTCGAGTTCGCCCGGGCGGGCTTTGCGGCGGTGAAGGTCGACGGGCCACACACGGGTTTGCGCAACGTCACGCACGGCGACGAGCAGTTCCTGATGTTCAACTGGGACAACCCGCAGGCGATTCGCGACAACGTGCGGCAGAGCGCGGCCGAGCTGACGATGCTGCCGGCGCTTCTCGACGCGCTCACGCTCGACGGCAGCGCGTGTGGCCTGCGGCGCGACGTGAAGCTCGACGGCGCCAAGGTGGCGCTGTTCGGGCACTCGATGGGGGCGACCATCGCTCCGCTCGCGATGGCGTTTCAGCCGCGCTTCGAGGCCGCGGTGCTGAGCGGCTCGGGCGGCAGCTTCATCGCGAACCTGATGCACAAGCAGAAGCCGTTTCCCGTGCGGCCGATGGCCGAGCTGCTGCTCGGCTACTCGGTGCGGCTGTACACGCTCACCGAGGGCGACCCGGCGCTGTCGCTCGTACAGTGGGCGCTCGAGCCCGCCGACCCGCCGGTGTACGGCGCGCTCGCCAAGGGGCACGTGCTGATGTTGCAGGGCGTGGTCGACCACTACATCTTGCCGCCGATGGCGAACGCGTCGTCGCTGGCGCTGGGGCTCGACCTGGCGGGCGACGAGCTCGACGTGAGAGACGCGCGGCTGAAGGCGTTCGCGCCGTTTCGAGACGTGGCGGCGTTCTCGGGGCGAGGGGTGCGCTCGTTTCCCGTCGCGGGCAACGTGCGGCGCGACGACGGCACGGCGGTGACGGCGGCCGTGGTGCAGAACCCGGGCGATGCGCTG
>JAEUJP010000108.1 GCA_016793725.1 Myxococcaceae bacterium
CTGCGCGAACGGCGCGTGCACCTGCGACCCCGCCTCGTGCGCCGGCTGCTGCGACGGCGCGACGTGCCTCGCCGGCACGCAGGGCGGGGTGTGCGGCGCCGCCGGCGGCGCGTGCGAGACCTGCGACGGCGGCGCGTGCACGTCTGGCGCGTGCGGCACCTGCGCGGCGACGTGCCCCTCGGGCTGCTGCTCGGGCAACTCGTGCCTGGCGCCGTCGCTGGCGTCGTGCGGCGCCGCCGGCGCCGCGTGCGCCGCGTGTGACGCCGCCCGCGCCGACGTCTGCACGAACGGCGAGTGCCGCTGCGGAGCCGCGGCGCCCTGCCTGCCGGGGCAGCGCTGCGTTGCCGGTCTGTGCGTCTGTGATGACCTGTCGTGCCCCGCGGGCTGCTGCCAGGGCCCCACGTGCACCGCGCGCACGCTCGCCACGTGCGGCCGCGCCGGCGCCACCTGCGTCGCTTGCGACCCGACGCGCGCCGACAACTGCTCGGCGCTCGGCGCGTGCCAGTGTGGCGCCTCGGCGGCGTGCGCGAGCGGTCAGACCTGCACGTCGGGCGTCTGCACCTGCGACGCCGCGAGCTGCCCGAGCGGCTGCTGCGATGGCAACCTGTGCCGCCCGCGCTCACTCGCGCAGTGCGGCGCCGGCGGAGGCGCCTGTACACGCTGCGATGCCATGACCTCTGACGCGTGCTCGCCGCAGGGGGGCTGCACCTGCGGCGCCGGCAGCGCGTGCGCCCCGGGCCAGCGCTGCGTCGGCGGCGAGTGTACCTGCGACGCAACATCGTGCGCCGGCTGCTGCACGGCGACGGGCGCGTGTGTCGCCGCGACGTCGGCGGCGGCGTGCGGGGCGGCCGGGTCGCTGTGTCAGGCGTGCCCCGCGTCAGAGACCTGCACGAACGGCACGTGCAGCGGCTGCGCGGCGACGTGCGCGGGCGGTTGCTGCTCGGGCAGCACGTGCAACCCGCGCGCGCTCGCGACGTGTGGGCTCGGCGGCAGCGCGTGCGTCGCGTGCGACCCGCTGCGCGCCGATGTGTGCTCAGCCGCCGGCGCGTGCGCGTGCGGCGCGGGGCCGGCGTGCGGCGCGGGGCAGCAGTGTGTGTCGGGCAGCTGCCAGTGCACCGGGCTCTCGTGCCCCGACGGCTGCTGCGAGGGCGCGATGTGCCGGGCCCGCAGCGTCGGCGCGTGCGGCACCGCCGGGGCGGCGTGCAGCGCGTGCGACGCGGTCGCGGCCGATGCGTGCTCGGTGCTCGGCGCGTGCCAGTGCGGCAGCGGCCCCGCGTGCGCAGCCGGGCAGCACTGCGTCGCGGGCAACTGCGTGTGCGACGCGACGTCGTGCGCGGGGTGCTGCTCGGGCACGACGTGCCAGGCGCCGTCGCTGGCGTCGTGTGGAGCGGGCGCGGCGGCGTGTCAGGCGTGCGACCCGGCCCGCTCCGATGGCTGCGTGTCGGGGGCGTGCCGGTGTGGCGCGGGGCTCGAGTGTGCGCCGGGGCTGCGCTGCCAGGGCGGCGCGTGCGTGTGCGACGGGGCGAGCTGCGCGAACGGCTGCTGCCAGGCGGGCCAGTGTGTGGCAGGGAACACGAATTCGGCGTGCGGCCGCATGGGCGCGGCGTGTCGAGCGTGCGCGAGCCCCGAGGTTTGCGTCGGCGGCGCGTGCGGCCAGTGCTCGCCGGCCAGCTGCCCGGGCGGGTGCTGCGGTGCGGGCGCCTGCCAGACTCCGTCGAGCTCGGCGTGCGGCGCGAACGGGCAGGCGTGCGTCGCGTGCGGCGCCGGCGCCGACCAGTGTCTCAACGGCCAGTGCCGGTGCGGCGCGGGCGCGGCGTGCGGCGCGGGGCAGCGCTGCCAGGGCGGCGCCTGCGTGTGCGACGCCACGAGCTGCCCGGGCGGGTGCTGCGATGGGGTGGTGTGCCGCGCACAGAGCCTCGCCGCGTGCGGCGCGGCCGGCGGCGCGTGCTCGACGTGCGACACGGTGAAGGCCGACACGTGCGCGGCGACGGGCGAGTGCCGCTGTGGGCTCGGCGGCGCTTGTAGCGCCGGCACGCGCTGCGCGGGTGGCGCGTGTGTCTGTGATGCGGCGAGCTGCCCGGGCGGCTGCTGTCAGGGCGGGGTCTGCCAGGTGAGTCAAGCCACGCAGTGCGGCACGGGCGGCGGCACGTGCTCGCCGTGCGGAGCCGGCGCCGACAGCTGCGTGAACGGCGCGTGCCGCTGTGGGGCTTCGATGCCTTGCCCTGCGGGCAGCCGCTGCTCGGGCGGAGCGTGCGTCTGCGACGCGGCGAGCTGCGCGGGGTGCTGCGAAGGCTCGACGTGCCGCGCGGGCAACCAGGCCGCGAAGTGTGGCGCCGGCGGCGCGGCGTGCCAGTCGTGCACCCCGTTCACCTGCTCGAGCGGAGCGTGCACCGGCTGCAGCAACCAGAACTGCCAGACCGGCTGCTGCGCAGGTAATACGTGTACGACGCCGGTGAGCACCGCGGCGTGCGGCACGTCGGGCTCGGCGTGCATTGCGTGCGACCCGCTGCGCGCCGATGGTTGTGCGGCCGGCACCTGCCGGTGCGGGAGCTCGACCGAGTGTGCGGTCGGCCGGCGCTGTGTGATGGGGCAGTGCATCTGCGACGCGGTCTCGTGCGCGGGCTGCTGCACCGGTGCGGGCACGTGCGCGCCGGGCACGGCCGAGACCCAGTGCGGCACCGACGGCGGCCAGTGTCAGAACTGCACGGGCCCGCCCCAGTGCATCATGGGCCGCTGCCAGTGAGCGTCAGCCGCCGAATGGGTCGATGGTGCCGTCGTCGGTGATGACGCGCTTCGCGGGCTTCTTCGGCGTGGGCTTCACGACCTCGGCGGGCTTCGGCGCGAGCACGACGTCGACGACCGAGTCGGCTTCGGCGCTGATGGTTCGCTCGACGGGCAGGTAGCCCTCGAGCGCGATGTGAAGGCGGGCCCGGTCGCCGCGCACGAGCGCGCTGCCGAACGGCGTGACGCCGAGGGCGGTGCCGTCGTCGCGGGTGACCGTGGCGCCCGGCGGCTCGGTGCGCACGGTCAGCTTCACCGTCTGCCGGGCCTGCTCGGGCGGGGGCTCGGGGGGCACCGCGGCGGGAAGCGGCGGCGCGGGAGCCGGCGACGACACCGGCGAGAAGACCACGAAGGCGGCGGCGGCGAGGCCAGCCACGGCCGCGACCGCGAGGGCGACGGCGCCGCGACGCGAGCGCGGCATGACGGGCTCGCCGCGCTGCACCGCGTCGAGCTGGGCGACGAGCTGCGCCATGGTGGGCCGGGCGTCGGGCTCTTTGGCGAGCGCCGACCTGACGACGAAGGCGAGGTCGCGACCGATGGCCTCGCCGCTCGGGGTGGTGGCCGGCAGCGGCCCGGGCTCGTGTTTGATGACGGCGAGGCTGAGCTCGCCGACATCGGTCTGGGGAAACGGGAGCTGGCCCGCGAGCAGGCGGTAGAGCACGGTGCCGGCGGCGTAGACGTCGGCCTTGGCGTCGACCTCGAGGCCGACGAGCTGCTCGGGCGCCATGTACGACGGCGTGCCGATGAGCTGGCCGACCTGCGTGCTCGAGACCGGGTCGCGCTTGAGGGCGGGGGTGAGCTTTGCGACGCCGAAGTCGAGCACCTTCGCGAACGGCGAGCCGTCGGCCTTCGTCATGACGAAGATGTTGTCGGGCTTCACGTCGCGGTGAACGATGCCGGCGGCGTGGGCGGTGGCGAGGGCGTCGCAGACCTGCCGCATCACGACGAGGGCGTCAGCGAGCGGCAGCCGCGCGGTGGTGAGGCGGCGCTCGAGCGACTCGCCTTGCAGGTACTCCATCACGCAGTACACGCGGGGCGGGTCGCGCTCTTCGACGAAGTCGGCGATCGCGATGATGTGCTCGTGGTTGATTTGATTCACCGCGCGCGCCTCGTCGAAGAAGCGGTTCACGAGCTCGTTGTTCTGGGTGTGTCTGGGCTTCAGCACCTTGATCGCGGCGCTGCGGCCGAGCTTCGTGTGCCGGGCGAGCCAGACGCGGCCCATGGTGCCTTCGCCGAGCTCGCGCTCGAGCGTGTAGACGCCGAAGACGTCACCAACCTTCTCGCGATTTTCGGGGAGTGCGTCAGACGACACTGGGGCAGGTGCTCAGTGTAACGCTGCCGGAGCCGATTGCGTGGAGTGGCCGAATCGAGGAGCGCGAGGTCTGTCGTACCTGATGGGTGGTCGGCGGTTCGTGTGGTGTGGAGCGGTGGTCGGGCTGTTGTGGGGCTGCGGAGCGCCGGCGGTGTCTTCTGACGAGCAGGCTCGGCGCGCGTACCTCGGGCTCGACGGGGCGGTTGGCAAGTCGCCGACGCTGGGGTTCGCGGGCTTCAACGCGGCGAGCAGCGCGAACATCGAACCGAACGCGCGCGGTTCCGAACAACGTGATGGCGAGCTACCTCGTGAACAAGCTGACGGGCACCGGCATGTGCCTGGGCTCGCAGATGCCGAAGGGCAGCGGCTCGCTGACGGCGGCGCAGCTCGACACGGTGCGCGCGTGGAATGCGACGGGCGCGAACCCCTAGGCGACGGCGCGGAGCACCGTCGAGCCGGCGAGCGCGTTGGCGCGTGCGATGACGGGGTCGAGCGCGAGCACGTCGTCGATGAAGCAGAGCCCCTGCCGTGCCGGCTTCTGCTCGGCGAGCATCACGGCCGACGCCGCGAGCGCCCACGCGCCCGCCATCATGCCGTCGGCGCAGGTGACCGCGCGGGTCTGCTCGGTGGCGCCGCGGGCGCGGGCCCACAGCTCGACCGAGCTCGACACGTTCTTCAACAGCACCTTGCGCAAGAGCGTGAAGTACAGGCCCATGAGCGCGGCGAACCAGCGGGCGCGGAGCAGAGACGCGGGCAGCATTCGAAACGCGGCGACGAGCAGCGCGGGCTTCGGCGCGAAGTAGACCTCGACGCCGGGCACCTTCGTGCTCTGGGGCAACATGTCTTGCTCGGCGAACGACATGTGCAGGGTGGGGCGGCGCCGTGAGGGAAAAGGTATGTGCGGGCCGCGCTCGAGCCCGGGCACCTCGATGCGCTGGCCGCCCTGGGTGCGCACTGCGGGCTTCGCCATGGCCGAGGTCATGAGGTTGATGGTGCCCGAGCCGGCGCCCGAGTAGGGGCTCGACGAGATGGCGAGGGTCAGCTCTTTCGCCGGGCCCGCCGCGTCGGCGGTGGCGCGGGCGAGCAGGTTGCTCACGCCGGTGAAGATGCCCCCGCCGAGCACGAGCAGGCCGGGCCCCGTCAGCGGGAGCGCCGCGAGGCGCGCGATGGCAGGGCGGTCGCTGGTGGCCTCGATGAAGGTGACGCCGTTCTCGACACACCAGGTGGCGAGGGCGTCGGGTGGGGTGGTGGTGGCGTCGATGAGGTCGACGACGACGTCGCTGCCCTTCAAGGCAACGAAGGTCTCGGGCCGGGTGGCGTCGACGGTGAGAGGGCCTCGGCGCGAGGCGACCTGCACGTCGACGTTGGGAGCGCGCTTGAGCGCTTCGACGGTACGAGAGCCGAGAAAGCCGGTGCCTCCGAGCACGGTGATTCGCATGGGGTTTCAAACTATGAGCGGGTGGGTGACGCGGGCCACTCGCATTTCACGCGGTTCGGGGCGGCTGCCGAAGCGCCTGCAACCGCGCAGAGCGCCGACACAATCCCGTTCGATACAGACGGTCGAGGCGGTCGTCACCGCCGCGACTCGCATTCTGGTCGAGAAGAAGTGGGAGGGGCTGTCGATGCAAGACGTCGCGACGCTCGCGGGGGTGAGCCCCGGCACGCTGTACCAGTATTTCCCCGACAAGCACGCGCTGGTGGCCGAGCTGGTCGAGCGGGTCTCGCTGCGTGAGGTCGAGTTTCAGCTGTCGCGGTTTGCGTCGCTGCCCGAAGGCGAGGGGCTGCTCGGGCGCATCGACCATCTGGTGAGGGGCACGCTCGAGTTTCAGCGGCGCGAGGGGCGGTTGATGCGGGTTCTGCTCGAGTGTCTGCCGCATCTGGGGCGGCACGCTCTGCTGGTCGAGCGCGTCGCCGGGCTCGCTTCGGTGATGCGGGGCATGTTGGAGGAGCGTCGCGCCGAGGTGGCTCACGATGACCTGGATCTGGTGGTGCACGTGATTGTGAACGCCGTGCACTCGTTGACCCACGATGGGGTCTTGGCTCGTCCCGCTTCGCTGGACGATGAGACCCTGGCTCGAGAGATTCGACGGCTGATCGCCGGGTACGTCAGGCCCGCGCGGTAGGCCCACGGAGCCGCGCAACCCCCTTTTTCGAGAGATACAGCCGTTCGCGGTTCGTGGATACTCTGACCATGCGCCCGTTCATTTCCGCTCTGGCCCTCGTCGCGTGTGCGTGTGTCGGCGCGCCTCCCGTGCCCTGCACCGACTGCGACGGAAAGTGTGTCGACCTGGCGACCGACTCCCGCAACTGCGGCACGTGCGGCAAGACGTGCGGCGCCGGCTCGGTGTGCCGCGACGGCACCTGCGGCGTCTCTTGCTCGACGGGCCTCACGCAGTGCACCGACCGGTGCGTGAACACGCAGGTCGACCCCATGAACTGCGGCGGCTGTGGCACGACCTGCCAGGCCAACGAGACGTGCTCGACGGGCACGTGCACGAGCGTGTGCCCGATGGGCACGCAGCTCTGCAGCGGCGGCTGCGTGAACGTGCAGACCGACTCGTCGAACTGCGGCATGTGCGGCATGGCGTGCACCGCGACGCAGCGCTGCGTCACCGGCACCTGCCGCGACGTCTGCGGCGCCGGCACGACCGCGTGCCCCGGCGCGGGCGGCTCGACCCTCTGCGCGCAGACAGAGAATGACCCCGCGAACTGCGGCGGCTGCGGCATCACGTGCGCGTCGGGCATCTGCTCGAACCGCCAGTGCCTCGGCGGAGCCACCCTCGTCATGGCACCCGACGCCGGCAGCGACGGTGGCGTCGCCCCCATCAACCTCTCGGTCACGAGCTTCGGCTCGCGCAGCTGCGCGCAGGGCGGCGAGATGGTGCGCTACTCGGTCAGCGCGCTGACCGCGACGAGCGCGACGGTGACGCCTGCTCCCGCGGCCGGCTGCCTCTCGCCCGGCGACGAGGTGCTGCTCATCAACCAGCGGGGCACGGGCGCCGCGAACATCAACGTCGGCACCTGGGAGCTGCTCAGGGTCTCGTCGGTCGCCAACGACCTGGTGACGTTCGCGGCGCCGAAGACGAAGTTCTACGGCGCGACCGCGATGATGGACGACGGCCTCGGCGCTGCCGCGACGAATCAGCGCGTCACGCTGCAGCGCGTGCCGGTCTTCACCACGTTCACCCAGGTGAGCGGCACCCTCACCGCCGACGCGTGGGACGGAACCAGCGGCGGCATCTTCGCGTTGCGCGCGACCGAGCGCATCTCGCAGTCGGGCGGCGTCATCGACATGGCCGGCAAGGGCTACGCGGGCGGCCCGCGCACCACGACGGTGAACGCCACCGGCCAACAGGGCGAGTCGATCGGCGGGCTCGGCGCCGCAGACGACCGCAACTTCTTCGGAGCCGGCGGCGGCGGCCGCGGCGAGAACACCGACTGCGGCCAGAACAACACCTTCGGCTACGGAGGCGGCGGCGCGGGGCACCTCTTCCCCGGCGGGCGCGCGGGGCTTCACCCCTGCAGCGGGCGCGGCGGCGCGCCCATCGGCACGCACCTGCTCGACCGCATCTTGCTCGGCAGCGGAGGCGCCGCCGGCGGCGCCGACAACGAGCTCATGAACAACCCGCCCGGCGGAGCCGGCGGCCGCGGCGGAGGTGTCGTTTTGCTGCTCGCCCCGACGGTGACGGTGTCGGGCCGCGTCGACGTCAGCGGCGCGCCAGGCGAAGGCGACGGCCCCGGCGGCTGCTCGGCGACGTCGATGTCGACCACCTCGTGCTGGGACCTCTCGGGCACCGGCGGAGGGGGCGCCGGCGGCTCGTTCTACACCTCGGCGCTCAGCTTCAACGGCAGGGCGCGTGTGCGCTGGGCCGGCGGCCGCGGAGGCGTCGGCGGCAACGGCGTCGCGTTCGGCACCAACGGCGGCGGGGGCTCGCCCGGTCGCGTGAGCCCGCTGCCCGTCTCGTGCAGTGACGTCGACCCGGCGATGGGCGACGGCGAATACCTGTTCGCGTACGACGGCGACCCGACCCGGCCGTACCTCGCATACTGCCGCGGGCTCGGCGCCACCTCGGGCGGCATGTACCTGACGCTGCCGAACCAGACCGGCAGCGCGAACGAGTCGGTCTACCCCGGCACGCGCTGGGCCAACATCGGCTGCCCGGGCTGCAGCCAGGGCGACACCGTACGCACGAGGTTTCAGCGGGTGCGCTTCGACCCGTTCACGCACCGTGTCGTCCCGGGCGATCACACGTTCGCGACGACGGTCGGGCTCATCGTCGGCGACTCGAGCTCGCCGACCAACGGCTCCATCGAGCGCGTCGAGCGCGCCGACTGGGGCCTCGCCAGCGCGTGCGAGTCGAGCGTCAACCCCGCGCGCGGCACCGCCAACATCGACCTCCGCGGCACGCCGTTTCGACTGACGCCCGCGAACGTGTGGACGCCGGGTGGCTTCGCCGGCGCCGGCGCCTCGACGTTCTCGTTCGATCGCCAGGTGGCGAGCATCACCGGCGGCGGCTTCTGCGGCGACAACGTGAACCGTGTCTTCCCCTTCCGCGAGCACGAGCTCGAGTACTTCGCGCCGCGCGCGAGCTGCAGCGCGGTGAAGACCGCCTACTCGACCGCGACCGACATCGCCGCGTTCACGGTCTCGCTGCCCGAGATGCCGGCCTTCCCGCTCACGTGCGATCTCGCGTTCGACGGCGGCGGCTGGGCGCTGCTGAACGCGAGCGCCACGTTGGGAGGCGCAGCGTCGGAAGAGGCCATTCCCGTGGTGAGCGGCGCCGGGCCGCGCCACCTTCCCACCGGGCTGATGCGCCTGATCGCCGCCGGCGCCACGCGCGTGCACCTGCGCACGCAGGGGCAGGCCAACACCCGCTCGTTCACGACCATCGCGGGCTCGACCCCCATCGTGAACCTGCGCCTCGCGCAGATGCTCAACATCGACCCCTTCAGCATCAACGACTACCAGGGGCCCATCACCACCCTGATGCCGAGCGTGCTCACGCGCACGTGTGGGGTCGCGCCTCGCCCGTGGCCCAGCGTGTACCACGCCTGTGGCAACGGCTCCGGCCTGCACTGGCTGACCGACGCCAGCCTCTGGCAGAACAACGCCGCGCCCGAGAGCCTCGAGCTCTACGTGCGGTGAAGCCGGCGCCTGCGCTTCACCCGAACTCGTAGGTGACCCCAGCGAGGGGCCGCAGCTGCCACAGCTCTCGCAACCCCGGGGTCACCGAGATGCCCAACCCCGCCTCGAACACCAGCCGCGGTATCACCTCGAACCTCACCCCAGGTATCACCTCAATCAGGTGCTGGTTGTTCACCCACACCGGCGTGATGTCGGGGCGAAAGAAGTGAAGCCCGAGCACCTCCAACGAGAACAACCACCGCTTGCCGATGTTGAACGTGCCGGCGAGCGCCCACCGCACCGCCTCGGGCACGTCGAACGACGCCGCGTTCGGCCCGCGGTTGCGCACGTGGTGGTACAGAAAGCCGGCGTTCACCATGAAGCGCGCCCACGCCGAAGGCCTCAGCTCCCCAAGCACCGTGAGCTCGGCGTCCCACGTGCCGTCCGACAACATCGGAGGCAGCACGTCGACGTGCCCCGGCCCCGTCGGAAACGTCACGCGCCCATAGACCCCGAGCGCGAACTTCGGCCGGTCCAGAAAAGTCCAGTGCAGCGCCAGCGGCAGGTCGCCGAAGAACACGTTCGCGAGCCGCCCCGGCGACCAGTCGATGAGCGCCTCGACCTGCAGGTCGAGCTCGAGGTTGTCGATGATGCCCCACCGCGCCGACGCCGCGACCTGGTGCCAGTTCGACGCGTTCACCCCCGTGCGACCGACGCCGAGAATGAACGCCTGGTACCTCGCCCCCACCTCGACGTGCCCGCCCGGCGTCGTCGACGCCGTGTGAGTCACCATCGCGCGATACGGCTTCGCCCACGCGGTGCTCGCGAGGGCGCACGACAAGAGCAGCCAGCGCATGCCCCGCCTTCTAGCCCACACGGGCAGGTGTTCAATCGCCCCGCGCGGGGTAGATGTGCGTGCCGTGGTGCCACTCAAGCGCGACGACGAGCGCAAGAAGATCTCGCTTCGCGAGCTCGTCCGGCAGCTCCCCGGCACCCTGTCGCTCGTCTGGCGCGCCGACCGCGTCAACGTGATGGTCTACGTGTCGCTCCAGCTCGTGCTCTCGCTGCAGCCCGCCGCGATGGCGTACGTCTCGAAGCACATCATCGACGGCGTCGTCGACGCCGTGAAGGCGCCCAGCCCCGAGCTGCGCACCGCCGTGTTGACGTGGGTCGCCGCCGCACTCGCCCTCGCCGCCGCCGCCGTCATCATCGGCCGCGTCAACGGCCTGCTCAGCGCGATGACCCGCGCCCGCCTCGGCAACCTCATCAACGAGCTCATTCTCGAGAAGGCCCTCACCCTCGAGCTCAAACACTTCGAAGACCCGTCGCTCTACGACAAGCTCCAGAACGCCCGCCGCGAGGCCAGCGCGAGGCCGCTCTCGCTCTTCACCGCCGCGCTCGACGTCGTCACCCGCACCGTCACGCTCATCAGCTTCGGCGCGCTGCTCTGGCACATCGCGTGGTGGGCCCTGCCCGCGCTCGCGCTCTCGGCCGCGCCGGCCTTCTTCGTCGAAGCGAAGCTCTCGGGCGAGGGCTTTCGCCTGCTCACCTGGCGCGCTCCCGAGGGCCGCAAGCTCAACTACCTGGAGTGGATTCTCACCCGCGACTCCCACGTCAAAGAGGTGAAGCTCTACGGCCTCGGTCAGCTGATTCTGCAGCGCTACAAAGATCTGTTCGCGAAGTTCTTCGCCCAAGACGCCGCGCTCCAGCGCCGCCGCTTCTGGTTTCACCTCGGCTCGAACCTGCTCGCCCAGGGCTCGCTCTACGCCTGCTACGGCACCGTCGTCTGGCGCGCGCTCGGCGGCGCCCTCACGCTCGGCGACCTCTCGATGGCCTTCGCCATGTTCACCCAAGGGCAGGGCGCCTTCACCGGCATGCTCACCACCGCCGCCGGCATGTACGAAGACGCCCTGTTCATGTCGAACCTCTTCACCTTCCTCGCCGTCGAGGCGAAGGGTGAGGTCGCCACCGTCAGCCCGCCCAAGACGTTGCCGAAGGGCCCTCACACGCTCGTGCTCGAGGGCGTCTCGTTTCGGTACCCCGGCAAAGAGAAGTGGGCCCTGCGCGACCTGAGCCTCACCCTCGCGCCCGGCGAGAAGCTCGGCCTCGTCGGCGAGAACGGCGCCGGCAAGTCGACGCTCATCAAGCTGCTGCTGCGGCTGTACGACCCCACCGAGGGCCGCATCACCTACGGCGGCGTCGACCTGCGCGAGCTCGACCCCGCCGACCTGCGCCGCCGCTTCGGCGCCGTGTTTCAAGACTTCGTGCGCTACCAGTTCCCCGTGTTCGAGAACATCGGCCTCGGCGAGCCCGCCCGCCTGTCAGACCGCCCCGCCATCGAGGCCGCCGCCGAAGCCGGCGGCGCGACCGAGCTCGTCAAGTCGCTGCCCCGCGGCCTCGACACCACCCTGGGCTCGTGGTTCGACGACGCTCAAGACCTGAGCGCCGGCCAGTGGCAGAAGCTCGCCGTCGCCCGCGCCTTCATGCGCGACGCCGAGGTGCTGATTCTCGACGAGCCCACCGCGAGCATCGACGCCGAGGCCGAGTTCGCCCTGTTCGAGCGCTTTCAGCGCCTCGCGAAAGAGCGCACGGCGGTCATCATCTCGCACCGCTTCTCGACCGTGCGCCTCGCCGACCAGATCGCCGTGCTCGAGGGCGGCAGGCTCGTCGAGCTCGGCAGCCACGCCGCCCTCGTCGAGAAGGGGGGCCGCTACGCCGCCCTGTTCGAGCTGCAGGCCCGTGGCTACCGCAGCTGACGGCTGACGGCCGGCTACTGTGCCGCCCACTCGCTGAAGACATACTCGCGGTCTTTTTTCGCCTCGTGGCACGTGAAGCAGCCCGCCTTCACGTCGAGCGCCATGACCTTGCCGCCGGCGTCGTACGCACCGAACCGCCAGCCGCCCGTCTCTTTCGCGGCCGCCTCGCGCCGCATGAACGCGAGCATCTTCAGCGGCCCCTGGTGCACCGCGCCGCCTTCGTCTTTCACCTCGTAGAACGGCACCACCAGGTGGCTGCCCTCGGGGTAGCCCTTGCCCGCCTTGTACGCAGCGAGCGCCTTCGGCTCGACGAACACGTGGTGAAAGCCGTACAGCCCGTTCGCCTTGTCGGGAATCACCATCGACTTCACGTGCTGCCACGAGCGGTAGTCGGTGAAGACGCCGTCGGGCGACTTGCCGGCGGCGACGAGCAGGGAAACGGCGAGGGTGAGGCGGGTCATGGTGGCTCCTGGGTGAAGTGAAAGCCCCATCAGGCTCACGCCTCGCCGCGCCCGTCTGTGACCGGAGTCACAGAGCTCCGCGCCTCTGGCGCGGAAACGGGAGCTCAGCGACCAGAAGCCTCGGCGACCAGCCGCTCGAGCGCGGCGCGGTCGAGCAGCTCGACCCTGCCGCGGCCCGTCTCGATGAGCCCGTCGTCGCCGAAGTTCTCGAGCAGCCGGCTCACCACCTCTCGCGCGGTGCCGAGGTGCGCCGCGAGCGCGTCATGCGTCGCCATCACCGAGCGGCCCGCCCGCGCCTCGTCGAGCAGGTGGCGCGCGAGACGAACGTCCATTCGGCGAAACGCGACCTCGGCCACGAGCGCCATGAGCTCGGTCAGCTGCCGGGCCGTGCTCTCGTTCACCAGCTTGCGCACGGCGGGCTCGGTCTCGTGCAGCCGGCGAAAGGCGTCGGCAGGCACCTCGATGCCCTGGGTGGGTGCGCTCGCCTGAACTTCGGCCGGGTAGGGCGTGTCGCTCAGCAGCGACGCGAGCGAGATGAGGCAACACTGCCCGGGCCGCACCCGAAACAGCGTGATCTCGCGCCCTGCGGCGCTCGACTTGTACACCCGCAGCTGCCCCGTCTGGAGCAGCAGCAGCCTGCGCACGGGCTCACCCTCGCGCTGCAGCGCCTGTCGCGCCTCGAGCCGCACCGGCCTCGCCGCGCTGCGCAGCGCCTCGGTGCCGCGAACAGAGAGCTCGCGCACGAACGGGTAGAGGGAGAGGTCGAGCTCCATCTTCAGCGGCGCTTCTTGCCGCCGCCGCTCTTGAAGCCTGCCGCTTTGTCCATCGCGGCGGCCTCTTCTTCGGGGCTCATCTGCCCCTGGCCGCCCTTCTCGATGACCACCTCGCCGTTGCCGCCGCCCTGCTTCGCCTGCTGCGCCGCCGCCTTGTCTTGCTTCTCGAGCTTCTCGGTCTCGTACGCGACCGCCGCCCGGTCGTCTTTGCTGAGCTTCGCCTCGGTGCGCGCGTAGTCTTTGCGGTCGACGCCCGACTTTTCGATCACCGCGTTCTCGGCGTCGGCGCGCTCTTTGAGCTGCTGCTTCTTCTCTTCTTTGCTGAGCTCGCGGCCCTCGTACTTCTTGTCGACCGCGGCTTGCGCCTTCTTCACGTCGTACTGAATTTTCGCCACCTGGTCGGTGGTCGGTGGGGCAGCGAAGGCCGCCGAGGCGGCGAGGGCGAGCAAGAAGAGCGGGGTTCGCATGACGGCCCCGAGACTAGCCGGCTTCGAGCACGCCGAGCAGGCCGCGCAGCATCATCTTCAGCTTCTCGACTTCGCCGCGCTTCAGCCGCGGCTGAAGCTCGCGCTCGATGCGCTCGAGCACCCCCGTGCCGTGCAGCATCGCATCGACGCCGTGCGCGGTGAGCGACACGCGCCGCGCCCGCGCGTCGGCGGGGTCGGCCTCGACGCGCACGACGCCCGCCTCGGCGAGCTCGGCCACCAGCGGCTGCACCGCCTGCTTCGTCACGCCCAAGACCCTCGCGAGCTCGGTGATGCGCACCCCGTCGGGCGCCTGCAGGTGTGGCAGGAGCTTCGTGTGCGCCTCGCGCAGCACCGGCCTGCCGGCCTCGGCGTTGACCCCCGCGATGCCCCGCTCGTTGAACAGCTGGCCGCAGCGAATCAGCAAGAACCCCAGGCTGTTCGCCTGCCTGCGCCGCAGCCCCTCGAGTCGCCGGTCGTTCATGGTCGTCAAGCGTACTTGACTTCATATGGTCAAGAGAGGTTGACTATTGGCATGGGCGACATCGACCTGGGCAGCGGTGAGTCTCTGGCGGTCACCGACGTCGGCAGCGGCCCGGTGGTCGTCTTTTCGCACGGCACGCCGACGTGGTCGCACGAGTGGCGGCACCACCTGAAGGCGCTGAGCGGCCGGTACCGCTGCATCGCGCCCGACCACCTGGGCTTCGGCCGGTCGCCGCGGCCTGAAGACGGCGACTACCGCCCCGAGGCCCACGCTCGCCGCTTCGCGCGGCTGCTCGAGGTGCTGGGGGTCGACCGGTACCACCTCGTCGTTCACGACTACGGCGGGCCGTTCGCGTTGGGCGCCGCGCTCTCGCAGCCCGAGCGCGTCTTGTCGCTCACGGCGTACAACACCTTCGCGTGGCGCTTCGGCGACTCGCCGCGCAACCGCCGCATGGCCTGGCTCGCCGGCACCCCGCTGTTTCGCTGGGCGTACGGGGCGCTCAACCTCTCGTTCGTCATCTCGAAGAGCGCGTGGGGCGACCCGGCCAGCAACACCCGCGAGACGTGGGAGCCCTACGAGCGCGTCTTCCCCGACGCCGCCTCACGCCGCCGCGTGCTCTGGGCGCTCGCGCGCGCCATGAACGGCTCGGCCGACTGGTGCGACTCGCTGTGGCAGCGGCTCGGCGCCCTTCGCTCGACGCCCGTGCACCTCATCTGGGGCCTGGCCGACACCGCGTTTCCACCCTCGGCGCTCGCGAAGCTTCGCGAGGCGTGGCCGCACGCTTCGGTGCTCGAGCTGCCGACGGCGGGGCACTGGCCGCACGAAGAGCAGCCCGACGTCTGCGTCGAGTCGGTCGCGAGGTTTCTCGAACGGCAGCAGCTGCGGGCAGCTTGAGCTACATCAGCCCGTCATGGGCACTGCACTCATCACCGGCGCTTCGGCAGGTCTCGGCGTCGAGTACGCGAAGCTGTTCGCCGCCGACAAACACGACCTCGTGCTCGTCGCGCGCCGCCGAGACCGGCTCGACCAGCTGGCCGCCGAGCTCGCGAAGACGCACGGCATCAAGACCCTCGTGGTGGCGGCCGACCTGAACGACCCGGCCGCGCCGCAGGCCGTCTTCGACGAGGTCACGAAGGCGGGCGTCGAGGTCGAGTTTCTCGTGAACAACGCCGGCTTCGGCACGACGGGCGCGTTCGCCGGGCTCGAGCTCGCGAAAGAGGTGGGGCAAATCAACGTGAACTGCACCGCGCTGGTGGCGCTGACCCGCCTGTTCTTGCCCGCGATGGTGAAGCGCGGGCGCGGGCGCGTGCTCAACATCGGCTCGACCGCCGGCTTTCAGGCCGGCCCGTACATGGCGACCTACTACGCGACCAAGGCGTTCGTGGTGTCGTTCACCGAGGCGCTCGCGTACGAGCTGAAGGGCACCGGCGTCACCGCGACGGTGAGCTGCCCCGGCGCCACCGCCACCGAGTTCTCGACCGTCTCTGGCAACGACAAGTCGCGCCTCTTCACGATGCAGAAGCCGATGGGGGCGCCCGAGGTCGCCCGGCAGGGCTACGTCGCGATGCACGGCGGCGCGGTCATCTCGGTGCACGGCCTGATGAACAAGCTCGGCGTGTGGAGCACGAAGCTGACCCCGCGCGCGATTCTGCGCGCCGTCGCTGCGACCGTGAACTCCGACCCGAACGCCAGCAAGCAGCTCAAGGGCTGAGCGCAGACCCACAATCGCAAGGCGCGTCAAGCGACGGGCCGTCGCCCCGCGTACCTTGCCGAGCATGAACACGAACGACACGACGCCGTACACCGAAGGCATCGGGCGCGCGGTCGCGCACCTGGCGCGCACACTCGACGAGGCGGTCGAGCTCGACGCCCTCGCCCGTGAGGCAGCCTTCTCGCCGTTCTACTTTCACCGCATCTTCCGCGGGCTGGTGGGCGAGACGCCCGTCGAGCTGCACCGCCGCCTGCGGCTCGAGCGGGCAGCGACGCAGCTCGTGAACGGGGCCGCGCCCGTGACGCGCATCGCGTTCGACGCCGGCTACGAGACGCACGAGTCGTTCACGCGCGCGTTCAAGGCGGCCTACGGCTCGTCGCCGACCGAGTTTCGCGCGCTCGGCGCCGAGGCCTGCGGCCCGCGCATCGCGCTGCCGGCGCAGTCGGGCGTTCACTTCGGCGTGAAGCACACACCGAGCTTCGTGAACGTCGACGCGCAGCTCGACGTCGCGGTCGACGAGCAGCCGTCGCTCCGGCTCGCGACCCTGCGGCACAGCGGCCCGTACTTCCGCATCTCAGAGACGTTCGGGAAGCTCGGCGAGGTCGCGGGCCCGCTCGGCCTGTTTCAGAAGCCCGGCACGGTCATGCTCGCCGTGTTTCACGACGACCCCGAGACGACGCCCGCGAACGAGCTCAGGTCTGACGCGGCGCTCTCGCTCGCCAAAGGTGACGCCATGCCGAAGGGCCTCACCGAGCTCGTGCTGCGCCCTGGTCGGTACGCGCGGCTGACGCACGAGGGGCCGTACGAAGGGTTGCCCGACAAGTGGCTGCGCCTCATCGGCCAGTGGCTGCCCCGCAGTGGGCACCGCCTCGCCGATGCTCCGAGCTACGAGCTGTACCGGAACCCGCCGTCGGAGGGCATGCCGACGAAGCCGGTCACCGACCTCTACGTGCCGCTCGCCTAGGTCGCGAACCGCCACCGCACGACCGCGAACGCGAGCGAGAACAGCGCCGCCCCGAGCGCCGCGGGCCACGCCGGCTTCTTTCGCGCGCTCGCCACCACGCCGCTCACCCCTGCGAAGAACAGCGGGCTCACCACCAGGTTCGCCTGTCGCAGGCCCTCGCTGTGAATGAAGTGCCCGGTGAACACCAGCGTCGAGGCCCAGCCGAAGAGCAGGCCGAGCATCAGCCAGCTGACGGCGCGCCCGATGGGGTGCTGGTCGGCCTTCGAGCGAAAGACGACCTCGAGAATCAGCTCGCCGAGGCCGTTGAGCAGCAGCTCGAGCACGAGGTCCACCCCGCCGTCATGGCGACCTACGCGGCTGCGCGCAAGGGGGCCTTCTGCTCGCGCGCCGGCTCACCCGCCGCGAGAAAGCGGCCGTGCCCGGTGTCGCGGAGCTCGCCACGTTCGGCGGCGATGCGGCCGTTCACCAGCACGTACGGCACGGCGCCCGGGTTTCTGCGCACCAGCCGCAGCCAGTTGCCGAGCTCGGGCATCGAGCCCTCGTGAATGTCGTCGAGCGACGCGTCGAGGCCCTTCGGGTCGATGACCGCGAGGTCGGCGCGCGCGCCGGGCTCGACGCGCCCCGCATCGAGCCCGTACCAGTCGGCGATCTCACCGGTCAGCCGGTGCACCGCGCGCTCGACCGGCATCGCCCCGTCGCGCGCCGCGAGCCGCAAGAGAAACAGCGGGAAGTTGTAGAACGCCATGTTCTTCAGGTGGGCGCCCGCATCAGAGAAGCCGGGCTGCGTGTCGGGGTGCGCCATGATCTCTCTCACCGCGTGCGGCCGGTCGTTGCCGATGACCGTGCGCCAGCGCAGCGCCTCGCCGTGCTCGGCCACCAGGTCGAGAAACACCTCGACCACGTCGCCGCCCCGCGCCTGCGCGATGTCGACGAACGACCGCCCCACCAGCGACGCGTCGGGGCACGACACCACCTGGCTCTGCTTGAAGTCGCGGTGAAACACCTTCGGCGCGAACGCGCTCGTCCACTGCCGGCGAAACCACCGCCGGTACTTCGGCTCGAGCAGCAGCGCGCGCCGCTCGTGCGCCTTCTCGAGGTGCAGCGCCGCCGTGCCCGCGCCCAGCTCTTCGAACACCGGCGCATCGAGCCCGTCGACGAAGAGGTCGAACTGCACCGGCAGCGCCTGAAAGCGCACGTCGCCGCCCAGCACCCGGTTCACGATGCGCGAGATGAGCCCCAGCGCCTTGTAGATGAGCCGGTTCGACCGCACGTCGACCATCGACACCAGCGACGTCTTCACCGCCGGCCGAAAGCCCAGCCCCATGCTCTCGAGAAAGAAGAGGAAGGTGTCGTACTTCGCGCTGATGTTGGGGATGCCCTGCAGCACCCGCCCGCGCTCGCGCACCACCGCCGTCAGCGCGCGAATCTCTTCCCAGTTGGCATAGGTCGACGGCAGCGGGCGCGAGCGAAAGCGCGAGCCGCCGAGCTTGTCCCACGTGTTCGTGTTGCACGACAGCCCGAGGAACCCCGCGTCGAGCCCGTCGGCCAGCCAGGCCCGCATGCGCGCGAGCTCGTCGGTCGTCGGCTCTTCGCCCGTCGTCACCGACCGCTCGAGGCCCATGGCCGCGCAGCGCAGGTCGCTGTGGCCCATGAAGCAGGCGACATTCGGCCCCAGCGCCAACGTCGACAGGTGCTCGCGGTACTCGCGCGGGCTTCGCCACGTCTTCTTCTGCTCGAACAGCGGCAGCACGTGCTCGCGCGGCATCGCCTCGACGCGCGTGTACATGTCGGCGATGTCGACGGGGTCAGACAGCACGGCGCCCAGCGAGCAGCTGCCCATGAAGATGGTGGTGACCCCGTGAATCAGCGACTCGCTCAGGCTCGGCGCCGCCTCGACCTCGGCGTCGTAGTGCGTGTGCACGTCGAGAAAGCCGGGCATCACCCACAGGCCCCGCGCGTCGACGACCTGCCGCGCCCTGAACGGCTCGTCGCCGATCGCCGCGACGGCGCCGTCGCGAACGGCGACGTTGGTGACCCGGCCCGGTGCACCGGTGCCGTCGAAGAGGGTGCCGCCCATCAGCGCGAGGTCGTGTTCCATGAACATGAGTGTTTACTCATGTTCGAGCTTCGAGCGCAAATCGGGTCAGAGCCACGACTCGAAGCTGATGCTGCCGACGACGCTGACGCCCGAGGTCGTGGCCTCGGTGGTCGAGATGAAGAACTGGTGCGCGGTGACCGTGCAGCCGGCCTTCAGGCGCAGCCGCTCGTCGGCGGCGAACGTGCGCAGCGTGAGGGCGGCTTCGCCCGAGACGGCGAGGCCGCCCGAAACGCCGGCCGCGATCGGGCTGGTGGCGCCGACGCGGCCGATGGGCCCGAGGCCGGCGCGCAGCTGCGCTCCGAGCCAGTCGGTGAAGTAGAGGTTCGTGCCGAGGCGCGTGGTGAGGTCGGCCGTGACGTGCTGCAGGGGCATGCCCCACACGACGCCGAGCCGAGGCTCGAGCAGCAGCGTGACGTGGCGATTCGGCCGGGTCGACCAGACCGTGACCGCACCCGACACCGAGAGCGCCGGAGCGGCGATGAGCGTCGAGACGTCAGAGACGCCGACGCCCGCCGCCACCGACAGCTTCGTGACCTCGGGCGGCGGCGCCGGCTCGGCGACCTCGACGGCGCGGCTCTCGGGCTGTGACGCGAAAAACCGCCCCAGCTGCGCGCGCGCGTAGTCTTCGTCACCCGCCCACGCGGGCGAGACGAGCGCAGCGAAGGTGAGGGCGAGCCACCGGCGCACGGCCGCCAGTCTACCCCCGAGCAGCCGCGGCGAGCAGCTGCGCCCCGTACGCCCGCAGCATCACCTTCAGCTCGACGAGCAGCGCGCGGTCGCGCGTCTTGAGCCACATCATCAGCACCCCGTCGGCGGCCTCGACCGCGGCGGTCGAGATGGCGCGCGCGCGCTTCGGCGACAGCGCCGGTACGCGGCGCCGCACCAGCTCGGCGAGCACCGCGGCGATGCGCGCGTTGTTCTCGGCCGACGAGGCGGCGAGCGCGGGCTCTGACTTCATGCTCTGCAAGAGCGTCGCGAGGCCGGGCACCGCGAGGTACGCCTTCGAGAGCGCGTCGACGATGCGGTCGACCTGCTCGCCCAGGGGCTGCTCGTCTTCAGACGCCGAGAGCAGCGGCACCACCGCCTCGTCGAACTTCTCGAGCTGCGTCTGCATCACCGCCTTCAGCACGGCCTCGCGGTTCGGGAAGAACTGGTACAGCGTGCCGACCGGCAGCCCCGCGCGCTTCGCGATGGCGTTCGTGTTCACCGCGGCCAGCCCGCGCTGCTGCACGAGCTCGGCGGTCGCGGCGAGTATGCGCTCGACGCGCTCGCGGCTGCGGGCCTGCTGGGGCTGTCGGCGCGGGGCGAGCTTCTGGGGCATGCGAAACGCCGGGGAACTTAAATCAGCGCCCGGTTGTCGTGGGGCTCGTGCACGCTGACGCCGCGGTAGAGGCAGAATGGCTCGAGTCGCCCCCGACGCCGTGCGAGCGCTGCGGCACCTTCTTGACCGGCGCCCACACGCTGTGCGACCCGTGCGCGACCGTCGCCAACCACGGCGACCGCACGCGAGAGGCCATGAACGTCGCGTGGAAGCTCGCGCTCGCGCCCGGCTTCATCGTGCTCGCGTCGTTCTCGAGGCTCTTGCACCAGCGCGAGGTGCCGCTCGTGTTCGCGGTCTGGCTCGCGCCGCTCGTGCTCGCGTTCGCCACCGCGAAGACCGAGCGCGCCAGCGTGGCGTGGCTCGGCGTGCTGACCAGCCTCGGCCTGCTCGCCTGGTTCGCGCTCGGCGTCGCATACGCGGGCGCACACGAGCGGCTGGTCGACGTGGTGTGGCTGTCGATCGCGCCGCTCGTGGCGCTGCCGGGCTGCGTGCGGCTGTGGCGCGCCGGCTCGCGGGTGCGGCTCGGCTGACTAGAAGCGCAGGTCGAACAGCCGGTCGGCGTTCGCCTTCGCTTTTGCCGGGTCGACGGCCTTGCCGTCGGGGCCGAGCGGGTTGCCGCCAGCCGCCTTGAGCGCCTTCGCGGCCGACTCGTACGTGCGCGCGAGCGGGTACAGCGCTCGCATGCGCGCGGGGGTCGCCGAGCCCTTGCCCCCGCGGAGCGCCTTGTCGATCTCGGCCTGCGCGCCCGCGTAGTCTTTCTTCGCCTTGTCGAAGTCGGCGGTCGCCGTCTTCAGGGTGTCGACGCCGGGCACCGAGACCTTCAGCCCACGGTGACCCTGCAGGCCGTCGGTGTTCGCGCCGGTCGCCTTGCGGCCCACGGCTTCGGCCTTCTGAAAGTCGCCGCCGTCTTCGTAGTACTGGCGCGCCTTCGCCGCGACGCCGTAGATGGCCGCCGAAGCCGCGCTGCCGGCGTCGGGCGAGTAGTTTTCGGTGCCGGCGATGACGGCGTTCGGGAAGATGTCGCGCCACTCGTTCAGGTTGCCGCCCTGGAAGCACGCGAGCAGGCCGACCTTCTCGGTGTTGTTGAACAGCTCGCGGTAGGGGAACTTGCCGCTGCCGGGGGGGTTCTCCATCTCTTTGAAGCGCTTCAGCTC
>JAEUJP010000892.1 GCA_016793725.1 Myxococcaceae bacterium
CAGGGGCTGCACCGCCGCGAGGTCGTGGGGCGCGGCGGGCGGCAGCGCCTCGGGCCGCGAAGCCAGCAGCCAGACGGCGACGGCCGCGGCGATGACGACGAGCACCAGCAAGGCGCCGGTGCGGCCGGTCACAGCTTCAGCGCCCGCTGGAGCTCGCGGCTGAGCGCCTTCACGTCGGTGAGCAGCTTCGGCAGGCACGCGGCAGCGCCGCCGCGCAGCGACTCGAGCGCACTGTCCATCGTGAGGTGCTCGGCGAGCACGACGAACGGCACGCCGTGCGAGATCGACCGCGCGAACGCGACGCCCTCGGCGCCGTGGGCGGGCATGAAGTCCCAGCTCATCACCACGGCGGCCGGCGCATCGGGGCCGCCGCTCTTGGCCTCGGTGAGCACGTTCGGCTGCATGTTGAGCAGCGTCAGGGCGTCGGCGATCTGCTTCGCGCTGTGCGGGTTGTCTTCGTAGACGTCGACGCGACGGCTGAGCGCCTTCTTCGGCTCGAGGCGCGGCGCGGCCAGCGCGGTGCGCACCTTCTCGCGCACGACGCGAATGTCGTCGAACGGCTTCACCAGGTAATCGGTGAGCCCGAGCTCGACCGACTGCTGCGCGGTCACGAGCGACGGGTAACCCGTCATCAACATCAGCTTCACGGTGGGGTAGGTGCGGCGGATCTCGAGCGCGACGTCGAGCCCCGAGACGCCGGGCAGGTTCTTGTCGGCGAGCACGAGATCGAACGGCTTCGTGGTCATCACCTGCAGCGCCTCTTCGCCGGTCGCGGCCTCGACGACCTCGTAGTCTTTGCCGAGCAGGTCTTTGAACATCAGCCGAATCACGGCCTCGTCGTCGATGACGAGAATGCGCTGGCGCCGCGCCGAGACGTTCGAGGCGGTGTCGGTGTCGAACACGACGCGGAAGAGGGTCGAAGGCGGCGGGTTCTCTTTCAGCACGGTCGGCGGCGCGAGGTCGATGGTCGCCTTGTGCTCTTGCGCGATGCGCTTGCAGACGGCGAGGCCGAGCCCGGTGCCGCTGTCTTTGGTGGTGACGAACGGCTCGAAGATCTTCGCCTTCAGGTCGGCCGAGATGCCGCTGCCCCAGTCGGCGACGTAGAGCGCGGGCTTCACACCCTCGCGGGTCACGACGACCTTCACGCGACCGTTGGGGCCCGAGGCGTCGCGCGCGTTGTTGATGAGGTTCAGCGCGAGCTGCATCAAGAGGCCGAGGTTGCCGAGCACCTCGACGTCGAACACGATCTCGAGCTCGGGCAGCGGGCTCGGGTGGCCCGGGCGCTGCGAGGCGGCGATGGCCTCACGAATGGGCACGGTGAGCTTCAGCCGCTCGCGCGGGGCAGGGCGGTTGGCGGCGAGGCGGGTGAAGTCGTTGACCAGGTGCTCGATGCGCTGCACCTGGGCGAGCAGCACGTCGATGGGAAGCGCGCGGCTCGGGTCTTCTTTCACGAGCTGCAGCCAGGCCTTCAGGCTGAGCAGGGGCTGACGCACCTCGTGGAGCACTTCTGCGGCCAGGACCTCAGGTGAAGTCTTCGGCTCCATCGGGAAATGCCATGGTATAGGGTGCCCGGCCGGAGGGAATCTACAAACCACATGAAACTTCTGAACAGCTCGATGATCGCCTGCGCCGTTTTCGCTTCTTTGACCGCCTGCTCGGGTAACGGCATGACGCCGACCGACCAGCTCAACACCACCTGCGCCACGAGCCCGGCGATGGTGACGACGGCCCAACTTCAGGCCGAGGTGCTGACCCAGAAGTGCACTGCGACGTGCCACGAGCCGGGCGGTACGGCGAGCGCGTATGGCGACTACACCACGGTCGACAAGGCGCACGAGATGGTGAACAAAGACTCGTACCTCGAGGGTTCGGGCATGACGCTGAAGATCGTCGACGCGGCTGCCCCGGTGGCCGACCGCCTCGCGAACTCGTCGATCTGGCTGAAGTGCTCGGCCAAGGTGAACAACGGCTTCAAGGGCCCGAAGATGGAGTTCACGAGCACGCGCATGCCGCCTCCCGGCAAAGACGTGCTGGCCGACGCCGACGTGCAGAAGATCAAAGACTGGATCTGCACCGGCGCGAACAAGATGTAACCGAGCGCTTCGCGCCCGTGAATGTGGCTCGCGAACAGCAGTACCGTTCGCGGGCCTGATGAACAGCGAAAGCGCGACCGGGGAACCGAGCGCTCCGCGCCTCTGGCGCGGAAACGTGAGCGCAGCGAACAGAAGCTTCGCGCCCGTGAATGTGGCTCGCGAACAGCAGTACCGTTCGCGGGCCTGCTGCGCTCAGCTTCGGCGCGGCGCGCGGCGCTGGTCGGGTGTCGTCGGTGGAAACTCGACGAAGTCACACATCTCGCAGAGCCGGCTGTAGATGCGCTCGCCGACGCGGTCACAGAGGATCTTCGACTCTTTCGCCGAGTCTTTGAGCTCCGACGTCGACAGGTACCCCGAGGCCTGCCGCGCCTCGGGCGGCTTCAGCGAGTAGTTGGTCGCGAAGAGCGTCGTCTTGCCGGCGTTGTAGCGGCGGGCGATGAGCTCATCGAGGGTCTCCATCTCGAAGGGGCTGCCGCGGCCCTTGCCGAGCTCGTCGATGGCGAGCAGCTCGACCTCGCTGAGCGGCTTGATGATCTCGCCGCCGCTCTTGCCCTCTTGAAAGCCCCGGCGAATGGTCGCGTAGAGCAGCGAGATCTCGACGTACGCCGCGCGCACGCCGAGCTCGATGGTGAGGTGCCGCAGGGTGGCGCAGAGCAGGTGCGTCTTGCCGGCGCCGACGGGCCCCGAGAGCACGTAGCCGCGCCGCGACTTCGGCCAGCCGATCGCGAAGTCGCGCGCCTTCTTCAGCGCGTCGGCGCCCTCGTTGTTGGCGGGGGCGAAGGTGCGGAACTCGCTGTTCGAGTGCACCGCGGGCAGCTGGGCGGCGTTGAACACGCCGAGCCGGCCCTGCAGCTTCGAGAGCTGGCACGGCGCGCTGACGTCGTACTTGCGCCCGCCGTCTTCGATGGTCTTTCGAACGAGGCCGGTGCCGCCGCAGTCGGGGCAGTCGGCGAGCTTGTTCGTCGAGTGGGCGACGGCGAAGTCGCCCTGGCGCTCGACGGTGAACGGGGCGGTCTGCACGTTCACCAGAAGGCCGGGAGCGAGAGGTGGCGCCTCAGCAGCGCGGAGCGGTGGAGCCTGCGAGCTTCGCGTCGTGCCGAGCCGGACATGGGCGGCGACTTCTGCACGACATCGCGGGCCTGTTGCAAGAGCGTCAAGCGCTGGTCGAAGGGCAGGGCGCGCAGCAGGGCGGCGTGCGCGAGATCTTGATGCCACTGGGCACCGTCGAAGTCGGCGGGAGGGGTGAGCGCGAGCAGCCGCGCGGTGACGGGCTGGAGGGCAGGCAGCTCGCGGCCGACCTTGCGCAGCGCGGCGCCGAGCTTCTTGTGACGCACGAGGTGAAACGGTGTGGTGTCGTCGGGAGCAGGCTCTTCGGGGCGGCCGCCGATCGAGGCGCGCGCGAACTTGTCGAGCTCGAGCTGCACCGAGCGGCGGCAGGCGGCGAGCGAGCGCAGGCCGCGATCGGTCTCGGCGGCGTCCATCCACGCGGTTTCGGCGGCGCGACGAATGCCGCGGGCGACGACCTCGAACGGGGCGCCGGTCTTTTCCCACGCGTCGACGAGCTCGACGTCGAGACCCGAGAGGCTGACGCCGACCCCGCGAAACGCGGCGAACAGATCCTGCACACGTTCGTGAAAGCTGGCGGAGTCGGGCAGAAGGCTCATGGAAGAAACGTCAGGTCAGGAACTGGTTCCTTGACAGTGTGGATCGCCCGCGACTATCACCGCCGCGGTTTTTCAGCAGGGGTCCATAGCTCAGCGGTAGAGCACTACCTTGACACGGTAGGGGTCGGAGGTTCGAAACCTCCTGGACCCACTTCAGTGCGAAGTGGGAGCGAGGGTCATCTCGATTCGCTCGTAGGTGAGGTGGAGCGAGTCGTTTCCCTTCTGGGTTCGGCGCTTCTCGAGCGAGACCTGCTTCACGACGTTCACGCCCTTTTCCAGCATCTCGAACTCGAACACGGTTCGGTCGGGCGTCTGGCTCTTCACGGTCATGGTGTGCTGCACGTGGGCGGGCTCGCGACCGGTCGTCTTGCCGTCGGGGCGGCCGCCGAAGAACGAGAGCGTGCCGTCGGGCAACGTGTGAAAGCGGAGCACCACGTCGATGTGAAAGAGCAGCTTGGTGACGCGCAGATCGAGCTCGAGCGCGTCGGGCTCGAACTTCACGACCTTCGCGCGGCCTCCGAAGCCGATGCCTCGGAAGCTGCCGTTGACGATGTCCAGCTTCGACCCGGCCGAGAAGCCGGCGAGCTGCATGGGGAAGGCGGGCATGGCCGTCTTCTAGCTCAAACTTGGTATGGTGCCGCCCGGTCGTGAGCACCCGAGAGGCCACCGCGGAAGACGTCGTCGCTGCGCCCGGCGAGCAGTCTCAATCGATGAAGGGTGCGGGGGCCTGCAAGTTCTGGAGCGTCGAGCTCGACTTCGAGACGAAGACCGACAAGCAGTGCACGGTCGAGGCGGGGGTGGCGGCGGTCGCGGCGGGGCGCTTCGTGTGGTTCGACGTCGACGTGGCCGACTCGGCGAAGGCGAAGGCCTCGCTGCAAGAGCTGATGCTCATCGACGATCAGATCTTGAACGACGCGATGCTGGGCGAGGCGACGACGAAACACGCGCGCTACCCCGAGCAGCTGCACCTGGTGCTGTCGGGCTGCCGGCTCGAGGGCAAGAGCTTCGATCTCGAGCGCGTCGACGTGATCATCGGCGAGCGGTTCATGATGACGGTGCACAAGGGGCCGGTGCTCTTTTTGACCGACATCAAGAACAGCTGGCGCGAAGACTTTCGGCACCACGCGAAGAGCCCCAGCTTCTTGATGTACGAGCTGTGGGATCACCTGGTTCACAACTACGTCGACGTGCAGTCGCGCATCGAAGAGCGGGTCTTGAAGCTGCAGCGCGAGCTCATCACGAACGTGCAAGACCGGGTGTTCACCGAAGTGTCGGAGCTCGACGCAGACCTCCTGCACTTTCGCAAGGTGCTCTTGCCCGCTCGCGCGGTGCTGGCCGACCTCGCGACGCGCAAGTCGCGCTTCATCAGCGAGGCGACGCAGCCGTTTCTGGCGAACATGGTCGGCAGCGTCGAGAGCGTGCTGCAAGATCTGCTGGTCGACCGCGAAGTGCTCGAGGGCTCGCTCAACCTCTACGTGTCGATGGTGAGCCACCGCACGAACGACATCATGCGCAAGCTGACGCTGGTGAGCGTCATCTTCATGCCGCTGACGTTCCTCGTCGGCGTGTACGGCATGAACTTCGAGATCTTCCCCGAGCTGCACTGGCAATACGGCTACCTGTACTTCTGGGTGGCCGTGGCGGTGATCGTGGCGGTGCTGCTCGGCGTGATGAAGAAGCGAAAACTGCTCTGAAATTCGGGGCGATTTGTAAGGGCGATTGCCCGACCGGCCGAAAGTCGTAGCCGTGGCCCGGCCGACAACTGGGCATGGCCTCTACGCACCTGATCCAACGTGGCGACACCCTCTGGGCGCTGGCTCGCAAGTACGGCACGACGATCGAGAAGTTCGCGAAGGTGAACGGCATCTCGAACCCGAACCTGATCATCGCGGGCCGCAGGCTGAAGATCCCGGGCCGGGGTGGCGACTCGTTCGAGACCGGCAACACGGGCAACACCCACAACAACGGCGGCGGCAACGCTGGGGCGAACCTGAACGGCTACAACCGGTCGATCGGCAACCGGCTGGTGAACGCGTCGCGGCAGGTGGCGGCCGAGATGCCGGGGTCGGGGTGGTGCGCGAAGGGCGTGAGCACGGCGGTGTCGCGGGTGCTGGGCTTCTACCCGGGCGGCAACGGCAACACGATCGACGACAACCTGGCGCGCAGCCCGAAGTTCAAAGAAGTGCACATGTCGCTGGCCGAGGCGCTGAAGATTCCCGGGCTGATCTTGAGCTGGGATCGGACGTCGTCTGCCGCGGGCCAGAAGTACGGCCACACGGCGATCACCTGGGGCGACGGCCACACGTCGAGCAGCGACTACGTCGAAGGCAACACGACGAACAACGGCCGCAGCGGGCTGCGCATCTTCATGCCGGTCTGAAGTCGACGGCGGCTGTCAGGGCAGGGCGGCCGCGCGCGTCGCGTGTGGCCATGGCTCTTCGAACGACGCGAACGTGACGCTTTTTTGCGGTAAAGCCCACGTCCACTTCTCGAGGAGATCATGTCTTCCACCGTCAATGTCACCCTGCCTGATGGCAGCTCCAAAGCCGCACCCTTCGGCCAGACCATCGCCGACTTCGTGAAGGAGTCGATCGGCCCCGGCCTCGCCAAGGCGGCCGTGTTCGCGAAGCTGAACGACGAAGAGGTCGACCTGAGCCGCAAGCTCGAGGCCGACGCGAAGCTCACCATCTTCACCTCGAAGAGCCCCGAGTCGTTGACCCTGATTCGGCACGACGCGGCGCACATCGTGGCCGACGCGGTGCAACGGCTGTTTCCCGGCACCCAGGTGACCATCGGCCCGGCGATCGACGACGGCTTCTATTACGACTTCTATCGGGGGCAGTCGTTCACCGAAGAAGAGCTGGCGCAGATCGAGGTGAAGGCGAACGAGATCATCGCGGCCGACCTGCCGTTCGTGCGCAGAGAGGTCGCGATGGAAGACGCGATCAAGCTCTTCGAAGGCAAGGGCGAGAAGTTCAAGGTCGAGATCGTGAAAGACATCGCGGCGAAGGGGGCGAAGACCTTGACCCTCTACAGCCACGGCGACTGGGTCGACTTCTGCCTCGGGCCGCACGCGCCGTCGACCGGCAAGGTGGGCGTGATCAAGGTGCTGAAGTCGTCGGGCGCGTACTGGCGCGGCGACCACACCAAAGAGCAGCTGCAGCGCATCTACGGCATCGCGTTCTTCGACAAGAAGGCGCTCGAGGCGTGGCAGAAGCAGCGTGAAGAGGCCGAGAAGCGAGATCACCGCAAGCTGGGGGCGGCGCTCGATCTCTTCCACTTCCACGAGTTTTCGCCGGGCGCAGCGTTTTGGACCGAGAAGGGCACCGCGCTCTACAACCAGCTGAGCGCGTGGATGCGGCGGCTCACCAAAGAGAACGGCTACGTCGAGATCAAGACCCCGCTGCTCTACAACAAGGGCCTGTGGGAGATCAGCGGCCACTGGGGGAAGTACAAAGAGAACATGTTCCTGGTGCAAGACAGCGACACCCAGGAGCACGACTTCTCGCTGAAGCCGATGAACTGCCCGTCGCACCACCTGTACTTCGGGTTCAAGAAGCGCAGCTATCGCGAGCTGCCGCTGCGGTTTCACACCCAAGACATCTTGCACCGCAACGAGGCGAAGGGCGCGCTGGGCGGGCTGACCCGCGTGCGGCAGTTCGCGCAAGACGACG
>JAEUJP010000898.1 GCA_016793725.1 Myxococcaceae bacterium
CATCGGGGCCCGCCAGGGTCAGCTGCGCGCCAGGCACCACGGCGGTGGTGACGGTCGTGTCGATGGCGACCTCGCCGACCTTCGCGCCCTGCGCGTCGAACTTCTGCTCGGCGGTGCGGGTGCGCCCGAGCGCGTCGAAGCCCTCGGTGACGAACCCGAGCCCGTTCATCTGCTTGTGGCAGGCCTGACACGCCTGCGCGGCGGTCGCCTGCTCGACGATCTGCCGCTGCGACTGGGTGACGTCGGGCTGCAGCGGCGTGATGTTCAGCGTCGGCGGAGGCGGCGCCAGCTCGTCGCAGAGCACCTGCACGCGCACCCGCTTGCCCTTGAAGATGGGGTGCGTGATTTCGGAGCCCGACACCACCAGCGCGGCGCGGGTGAGCAGGCCCCGCCGCCCGCCCGGCAGCGGCATCAAGGTCGAGGGGTCTCCGTTCCACGCGGTGGTGCCATAGAGGCGCGCGAGGTCTGCGGTCGCGGCGAACGCATACGGAGACGTCAGCAGGTCTTCGTAGCGACCCGGCTGCACCAGCGTGTGGTGCACGCCGAGCTCCACCACCTCGCGGATCATGTCTTCGCGGTGGTTGTGCCCGGCGGCTCCGACGTTCTCACCCGCCGCGAAGGCGGTGAACGCCGGGGTCACGCTCGAGGGCAGCGGCGGCGTCTCGTCGAGCTCGAGCCAATGGCGGTAGAAGTCGCCCACGCCGCGTCGGGCCCGCGCGTCGTCGAGCACCCGCGCGACGAGCTGCTCGGCCGAGAGCGAGGGCACGGCGTCGAGCAGCGCGTCGTCGGGCGGCGAGCTCCAGAAGAAGAAGGTGAGCCGGCTCGCCTGCTCGTAGGCGTCGAGCTGGTAGGTCGCGTCGACGCCCTCGGTGCCCGAGCGCTGCTGGCCCTCGTTGTCGAGTGGGTAGAAGAACAGCGGGTGCGCGAGAAAGCGGGTGAGCACCCCCGCGAGGCCGTCGGCCTGAAGTGTGCCGTAGAACGTGACGAAGTCTTGCGTCTCGGCGGCGGTCAGCGGGCGGCGAAAGGCGCGGCGGCCGAACGCGTTCACGAAGCTGCGCAGGCAGGTGGCGTTCGACAGCGAGCTCCGCGTGGCTCCGGCGCCGCAACTGGCGAGCAGTGGGTTCGTGTACGTCGCGCTGGCGGCCACCGCCGTGCCCAGCGCGTAGGCGAGCGAGAAGGTGGCGTCGACGTGGGCCTGCGTCACCAGCCCGTCGCCCAGCGACGTGTCTTCGGGCACGAGCGCGAGCCAGCCCTTCACCGAGTCGAGCAGCGCGGCACGGTCGGCGGCGGCGAGCGGCGCGAGCGCCTCGTTCAGCGCGGCCGTGTAATGAACCTTCGACAGCCGCTTGATGGGCGTCGCCGCGGGCGGGGCGGCGGCGCTGGGGTCGCAGCTGAAGTGTGGGTCGTACGTGGCCACACCCGGGCCGCCTCCGCCTGCGCCGGGGTCACCGACCCAGGTGCCGGCGGCCGGGTCGTAGACCCGCGGGTTCGGCGAGATGATGTCGGCGGTGCAGGCCGTGAGGGCCAGGGCGCAGCTCAGCGGCCAGGCGAAGCGAGGGGGCGGCAGGGTCATCGATAGGGCCTTGGGAAGTGTGGGGCGCCAGCGGCACGGCCCCTGGACAGCCACGGCCCGCCAGCGGTCGCACGGTTTTTTTCAGGTCGCCGCCTGCGCCGCCAATGGCCCCGGCATCGCACCCGAAACGGCTGGGGGCAGTGGTACCTTGCCGTCGGTGTACCTGCGAATGGCCGCACTGGCCCTCCTCAGCCTGACGACCTGCGGCCGAACCGAGGTCATGCGACCCTACGAGGAGGCAGTGAATCCCGACGCGGGGGTCGACGCAGGGCGCCCTGATGCCGGGCGTCGCGACGCTGGCGTCGATGCGGGGGTCGACGGGGGCTTCGTTCCCAAGCCGTGCATCGACGGCACGTTCACCCTCAGCCCTGCGGAGCCGGTGGTGATGCTGGTGCTCGACCGCTCCTGCTCGATGGATGAGCTCTTTCAGGGGACGAACACCCGGTGGGACGCGCTGGTCGCGGCGCTCCGAGCGACCCTGCCGAGCGTCGACCAGACGATGCAGGTGGGTGGCCTCGCCTTTCCGCAGAGCTCGCTCGACACCTGCACCGTGCCCTCTGTCGCCGGCGTCTGGCCCGCGAAAGGCAACGTGGCCCTGCTGCTCTCGAACCTCGGCAGCATTCGCCCGTTCGGTGCGACGCCAACCGCAGACGCGTTGAGGGTTGCCGCCGATGTGTTGCGTGGCCGGCGCGCGGGCAACGCGGCGCGGGCGATGGTGCTCGCAACGGACGGGGAGCCGACGTGCGGAACGGGCAATCCGCTCCAGAACACGCTGACTCGGCTCGAGCTCGCGGCGACCGACGGCATTCCCACCTACGTCATCGGCGTGGCAGACGAGCCGTCGCTGCGCACGTCGCTTCAGCAGATGTCGGTCGCAGGCTCACGTCCGAGACCGGGACCTCAGGGGTTCTATTCGGCGCAGTCGGCCGCCGGGCTCGAGCTCGCCTTCAGCACCATACGAGATCAAGTCGGTGCGTGCTCGTTCCTCACGAGCTCGGTGCCGGACATGAGGGGCTCCATTCGTGTGACGTTCGAAGGCTCGGAGGTGCCCTTCGACGCGACGGGCACCAACGGGTGGAGATGGACCGATCGCGACAACGGCGAGATGGCACTGCTGGGCTCGGTGTGTGCGCAGGCCGTGGCGCGACCCTCGGGCCTGGTGGTGACGGTGGCCTGCGGCGGCCCCTGATTTTGGTGAAAATGATTGACGTTGAAAATCCAAACACAAACACGCAGGTGGGGTGGCTTCTCCACTGAAAGCCGCGCAACTCGCGAATCGCGAAATTCACCGACCGCGAAGGGTTGCAGGGGGGTGAAATTGACTCACCCGACTTTTCAGCAGCCTTCCGTGCGGCGGCGTCGGTTGCTAGCGTAAACCTCCAGCTTGACCGAAGGTCCCCTCGCGCCAGAGAGCGTCTCACCCCGCGGGGGCTTCCCCGGCGCGATGCTCGGCAAGTACCGAATCGTCGAAGAGATTGGCATCGGGGGCATGGCGCAGGTGTTCCTCGCGGTGCTCGACGGGCCCGACGGCTTCATGAAGCCGGTGGTGGTGAAGCGCATTCTTTCGGAGTTCTCGGACGACGAGACCTACCTGCAGATGTTCGTGAACGAGGCGAAGGTCTCGGCGCTGATGTCGCACCCGAACGTCGTGACGGTGCACGAGTTCACCCGGGCCGACGACGAGAACTTCATTCTGGTGATGGAGTACGTGAACGGCGCCTCGCTCGATCGGGTGGTGCGCGCCGCCCGAAAGGTGAACTACCCGCTCGGCTACCGGTTTGCGGTCGAGCTCGGAGTGAACATCGCGCACGCCCTCAGCTACGCGCACCAGCTGCGCGCACCCGACGGCTCGGCCCTGAACCTCGTGCACCGCGATGTTTCGCCCGGCAACGTGCTCATCTCGCGAGACGGCCTGGTGAAGCTGTCGGACTTCGGCGTGGTCAAGAGCAGCGCCGTGTCGAGCGGAACCGCGGCGGGCGTGGTGAAGGGCAAGTGGGCGTACATGTCGCCCGAGCAGGTCTCGAACCGGCCCATCGACCACCGCTCCGACCTCTTCTCGCTGGGCATCATTCTCTACGAGGTCGCGACGCAGACCCGCCTGTTCCGCGGCGACTCGCTCGCGACCACGGTCGGCGCGGTGATGCACGCCGAAATCGTGCCGCCCTCACAGGTGCGCCCTGAAATTCCGGTCGCGTTCGACCGCGTGGTGATGAAGGCGCTCGCGCGGCTGCCCGGGCAGCGCTGGCGAAGTGCGGGCGAGCTGGCCCAGGCGCTCGACGAGCTCCGCGCCGAGCAGGGGTGGACGCAGGGGGCCAAGGCGCTCTCGAACACCATCAACGCGCTGTTCCCCCGCGACTCGCTCAAGGCGCTGCGGGGCCCGCCGCCGCTGCCGCCGCCGCTGCCGCCGCCGCCGGTCGCGACGCCCGCCCCCGTGCCCCCGGCAGCCGAGCCCGAGGTGCTGCCGACCACCGATGCGGGCGCCGAGGCCCACGACGTGCCGCTCGCCGACGAGCCTGGCGAGCCCGCCGCGGCCGTCGCGCCAGAGCCCGAGGTGTCACCGCTGTTCATCGCCGCGCTCCTGGCGGTCGTGCTGCTCGCGTCGGCGTCGTTCTGGTTTTTTGTGCTCTAGAGGCGCCCAACCCGATGAAACAGCGCAACCTGGTGGTGGTGGTGGTCGGCCTCGCGCTGCTGGTGAACGGCGTCGGCTTCGCCATCTGGCAGGGCAAGCGCCGCGCGGCGACGGCCCTGCCCGGCACGAGCCTGCAGGCCGACGTCGACAAGCAGGCGATGGCGCGGCGCGCGGCCGGGGTCGCGGCGCTCGAGGCGGGGGAATACGACAAGGCCCTCATTCAGCTGACCGAGGCGCGGTCGTTGATTGGGGCCCGCGCCAACGTCGATGACCTGCTGCGCATCACCGAAGACCTGCGCACGAAGGCCAACACGCCGAAGGCGCTGCCGGCGGCGGCCGAGGTGCCGGCGCCCGGCGGGGCGCCCGCTGCGCGGGAGCCGGCCGAACGAGAGGCCCCCGATGCTCCGGTGGCGGTGGCCCGGCCGGTCAAGGCCGCCCGCCCGGCACGCGCCAGCCCGAAGGTGGCCACAGTGACGGCCGAGCCCGCGGCCGCGCCCGAGCCGATGGGCCTGCTCGTGGTGAGCACGGTGCCGCGAGGGCTGGTGGTTCAGCTCGACGGCGAGCTGCTCGACATCACGCCGCTGCGCACGTCGGTGAAGCTCGGGCCCCACCGGCTGGCGCTGCTCGACGGTGACCGCCGCCTCTACGAGGGCACCCTCGAGGTGAAGCCGGGCGCAAACAGCGTGCTCAAAGACCTGTCAGCCGAGCTCGCCCCCAGACCGGCGCCCCCACCCGCACCCGCGCCGGCGCCGGCGCCCGCGCCCGCGCCCGTCGCAGAGGCCCCGGTCGAGAAGCGCGCCGAGGCGGCTGCGGCCGAGCCGAAGCCCGTGCCGCCTCCGGCGTCGAAGGCGACCACCGGGGCGCTCGATATCACGGCGCCCGGGCTCTACGCCGAGGTCTGGGTGAACGGCCGGCCCTATGGCTTTTCGCCGGTGACGGCGAACGCGCTGCCGGCAGGCCCGGCCAAAATCGAGCTGCGCGTGAACGGCACGGTCAAGCGCAGCAAGCAGGTCACCGTCGTCGCCGGAGAGACCACCGTGGTGAAAGTGCGCTGACGTTCGCCCGCTGTTTCCGCCCTGGCCAAGAGAAAAACCACCTCGATGATATGCACCCTGTGCTCGGCCCTGCTCCTGTCGTCAGCCCCCCTCGCGGCAGAGACCGCCGAGCCCGACGGAGGCGTCGAGCCGGGCGCAGCCGAGGCCGAGGCCGCGGCCGATGCCGGCGCCGCGGCGAGCGAGCCCACCGAGGTCGCTGACGAGTCGGGGGTGACGAGCCAGGTCGCGTCGTTTGCGGTGACCCGGCTCAAAGACTCGCCGGCGGTGGTGACGGTGATGACGGCCGACGACATTCGCAGCCTGGGGGCGCGCGACCTGGTCGACGTGCTCAACCTGGTGCCGGGCTTCTTCTTCGGCGTCGACGTGCAGGGTGTGGTCGGGCCGGGCTTTCGCGGCATGTGGGGCTACGAGGGCAAAATTCTGCTGCTCGTCGACGGCAAAGAGATGAACGAGCTGTTGTACTCGACGCTGCAGCTCGGCCACGAGTTTCCGGTCGACCTCATCGAGCGCGTCGAGGTGGTGCGCGGCCCGGGCTCGGTCATCTACGGCGGCAACGCCGAGCTCGCGGTCATCAACGTCGTGACGAAGGGGCTGCAGGGCGGCACCGAGCTGTTCGTGTCGGCCGACTACGGCCAGCTGCCGGGCGCCCGCAACGTCGCGAGCGGCTACGCGCGGCGCGGCGGCTCGCTGTTCGGCCGCTACGTGTTCGACTCGGTGCCCGGGCTCTCGGGGTTTGCGTCGGCGTCGTTTCACCAGGGCCAGCGCAGCGTGCGCGACTACGTCGACAACGACGGCGCGCGCGGGTCGATGGAGGGCAGCTCGGCGCTCGACCCGGCCTCGGTTCAGTTCGGCCTGGGCTATCGCGACGTGCAGTTCACGTTCTTGTACCAGCACCTCGGCATGTCGATGCTCGACGGCACGGGCCCGCTGACGCCGGTCACCCCGATGACGTTCGACTCGCTGCACGGCGACCTGGTCGGCACGTTCAGGCCGACCGAGCGGCTCGAAATCATTCCCCGCCTGAACTTCACCTACCAGCTGCCGTGGCGCACGGCCGACACGTCGAACGACTTCTACTACGACAAGGCGGTGTGGCGCGGCCGCGGCCGGCTCATCGTGCGGTGGGCGCCGCTCGACCAGTTGCAGGTGACGGCCGGCGGCGACGCGATGTTCGACCGTGCGTTTCTACAGGGGCCCGCGGGGCTCGGCCTGCAGACCCGCTTCGGCGACTCGGGCGCCATCAACTACCAGACGTTCGGCGCCTTCCTCGAGGCGTACTCCGAGAACCCCATCGTCAACGTCGCGGCCGGCGCCCGCTATGACCACAACAGCGCGGTGGGTGGCGCGCTGGTGCCCCGGCTGGTGCTGCTGCGCAGCTTCGGGCCGCTTGGCCTCAAGGCGCTCTTCAGCCTCGCGTTTCGCTGGCCGGGCATCGAGAACCTGAACCTCGGGGTCGACCTGACGCCCGAACGAACGCGGGTGTTCGAGTTCGAGGCGACGCTCGACCTGTTCAAGCTCGCGCGGCTGTCGCTGAACTTCTTCGACGTCGGCATCTCGGCGCCGATTGTCTTTTCGGTGAACCCCGTGACCGGGGCCGAGGGCTATCAGAACCTCGGCTACCAGGGCTCGCGCGGCGTCGAGGCGGCCTTTCGCATTCGGGGCCGGTACGGGCGCGCCGCCGCGACGTATTCGCTCTACTTCCAGGCTGACGCGAACAACATCGCGAACTACCAGGTGGCCGGGGTGTACGCGGGCGCACCTCAACACCGGGCGACCGCGGCGGGCACGCTGCTGCCGCTCGAGTGGCTGGGCATCTCGCCGTCGCTCACGGTGCTCGGCCCGCGGTACGGCTTCGGGCCGCCCGACGCCCAGGGCACCTCGACCCCGTTCGAAATCGGCGCCCAGGTGATGGCGAACCTGTTCGTGCGCGTCGAGCTGCCGTTCGCGCGCGGGGTCTCGGTCGGGCTCGGCATCTACAACATCCTCGGAACCAACTGGGTGTACGTGCAGCCGTACGACGGCGGCCACGCGCCGCTGCCGGGCCTCGACCGCGAGGTGATGCTCAAGGTCGCGTACAGCTTCGAGCCGACCTACTCTGAGTGAGCTGCGGCAGGCCGGCCGCACCGGCGCACGCCAGGGGTGAGAGGGCGGTAACGGCGAACAGCGCAGCGGCGAGGCGGTGGCTCATGGCGGCTCCCAGGGGCCGTACACCCCCCTGGCGCCGCAGGTCGCACGCGGGCGATGAAGGTGGGCCCGTGGCCCGGCGCCGTCGGAACCTCGGCAGCCTCCCGATGTCACATTCGCCGGCCTCGCCGTCTACCGCGGGCATGGCCATGCCGCCTCGTCTCGCTCTCATCCTTTGCGCGGGTGTCGTACTCCTGGGTTGCTCGGCCCCTCCCGCCACTCCCTCGCGACCCGCCCCAACCGACCGACCCGACGCCTCCAGTGAACCCTTCGATTCGGGCGAGCCCCCAGACGCCGGTGCGCCCGACGACGACGCGGGAAGCGACCCCGGAGCCCCCTGCCCCGACCACTGGCACCGCACCCTTGACGGAGGCTGCGGCTCCGACTTCGCGTGGAGCCCGGGCCCCGCAGGGCCCCCGGCGCGCGACCACCACGCCACCCTGGTGGTGGAGCACGACGGTGGCGCGACGCTCCTCGTCAGCGGAGGCATCGACGAGGTGCAGCGGCGCGCGCGCGCCGACCTGTGGTTCAGCCGGCTCGAGAGCCGCACCCCGGGCCCGTGGCAGGCGGGCCCGGCGCCGCTCTTGTTTCAGGTGGGGCACGGGGCCGCGGTGGTCGGCTCCCGCGCGTACTTCGTCTCGGGGAGGACTTTGAGCCCCCAGGGCATGGTGGTGAACACCCCGCGCGTCTTTTCGCTGGAGGTCTCGCAGGCCGGCGCCCCGGTCGCCTGGCGCGAAGAGGCCCCCCTCGGCGGCGCGGGGTTCTTTCACGTCACCGCGACGGTCGTCGGTCGACACCTCTTCGCCATCGGCGGTCGGGAAGACAGCGGTCGAACGGTCGCCAACGTCAGCCGCGCCCACATCGGTGATGACGGGCGGCTGTCGCCCTGGGAGTCGCTGCCGGGGCTACCCGAGCCGCGCACCCACCACGCGGCTCTGGGCATCGGAAACCGGCTGGTGCTCGTGGGCGGCTTCGACGCGACCAGTTGGTCCAGCTCCATCGTCGACCACCGCGACACGCTGAGCGCCGAGGTCGCAAGCGACGGGAGCCTCGGCCCGTGGACGAGAACTCCGCTGCCGTTCGTCGTGTCGACCCACTCGGGCGTGCTCCACCAGGGGTTCGTCTACCTCGCGGGGGGCTTCGGCGAGGGCCTGACCCTCTCGGCCTCGGTGCGCCGCGCGCGCTTCGACTCGGCGCTCGGCCTGCACGGGTGGGAAGCGCTCCAGCCGCTCCCCTTCGCGAGGGCGCACGTGCACCACACCCCGATGTTCGACGGCGTCATCTACACGTTCGGCGGCAACACCGGGAACCACGTCGCCGTCGACTCGCTGCACTTCGGCAGGCTCGAGTGAGGTGACGGCGCTCTTACGTCACTCACGGCATCGGCAGCGGGTTGCGAAACTGCCGCAGGTCGACGCCCTCGAGGCCCGCGCGCCGCCGGCGTTGCCGAACAGCATGACGGGGTGTGAGCCCCAGCCGTGCGCGATGCCCGACTCGCTGGTGAAGTAGACGAGCGAGTTGTGCAGGTACGACTGACCGTTCGCGGGGTCGGTCGCCGCCGAGAGGCGCT
>JAEUJP010000005.1 GCA_016793725.1 Myxococcaceae bacterium
CTTCACGAACTCGGCGCCGCTGCGCGTGGTGACGAAGAGGTTGTCGGGCTTCACGTCGCGGTGGGTGATGCCGACCTCGTGCGCCGCCTGCAGCGCGCTGGCCGCCTGCCGCACCAGCTTCACCGCGCGGCCGATGCTGAGCGGGCCCTGCGCCATCAGCCCGAGCAGCGAGGCGCCGTTCAAGAGTTCCATCACGCAGTAGCTGCGGCGAATGCCGTGCTCGTTCTTCTCTTCGACGAAGTCGTGAATCTCGATGATGTGCTCGTGCTTGATGCGATTCACCGCGCGCGCTTCGCGGAAGAACCGCTCGACGAGCGCCTCGCTCTGCGCCTGCTGCGGCTTGAGCAGCTTGATGGCGACCTCGCGGTCGAGCTTCAGGTGCCGGGCCTTGAACACCTGGCCCATGCCGCCGTCGCCGAGCATCTTCTCGATGCGGTAGCTGCCGAGCGTGTCGCCCTGGCTGACGCCGTTCAGCATCGCGGTGAGCGCGATGACCTGGTCGGGGTCGACCTTGCTCGCGGGCAGCACGCCGAACTGCTCGAGGGCGAGCTTCAGGTCTTTCGCGTCGAAGCGGCGCGAGGGCTCTTTGGCGAGGCAGCGGTCGATGATCGGCTGCAGGTGCGCCGCGATCGGCGGCAGCAGAGGCACCGTGCCCGTCAGCTGCTGGCTCAAGACCTCACCGTCGGGCCCATCGAACGGCGGCCGGCCGGTGAGCGCCTCGTACATCGTGACGCCGAGCGCGTAGACGTCACCGAGGGGGTCGCTGCGGTGGCCCATGATGCACTCGGGCGGCGTGTACTGCGGGCGCGTGAGCAGCACGCCGGGCGACGTGGTCACCGAGCGGGTGCCGCCGAAGTGCGCGAGCCCGAAGTCGAGAACGCGCGGCGTGCCGTCTTTCGTGATGAAAATTTTTTCGGGGCGCAGGTCACGGTGGAAGACCTGCCGCCCGTGCACGTAGTGCAGCGCATCACACACCGGCCCCATCAGCCTCACGAGCTCGTCGGGCGTGAGCACTCCGGCGCGCGCGAGGCGCTCTTTGAGCGTCTCGCCCTCGAGAAGCTCGGTCGCGAGGTAGTACGCGCCGTCGGGCATGCGGCCCGCTCCGAGCGAGCGCACGAGGTTCGGGTGCATCAGGCCTTGAACGAGGCCGGCTTCGTCGATGAAGCGGCCGAGCGCTTCGGGGTCGGTGGCGGCCTCGGGGCGGAGCACCTTCCACACGAGCTTGTGGCCGCGCTCGACGCTCTCGACGAGCAGCACGGTGAACAGGCGCGTCTGCGCGATCGCCCTCAGCGCCCGGTAGCCACCCTGAAGCTCGACCGGCAGAGGGGTACCGCCGACTGACTGCGCAACGTCTGACACCGGGCGCGCACTCTATACCGGTGGAGGTGAATCGAAAGCGCACGGCCCGGGCGTTACGAGATGGAGCACACACTGAGAGACACGTGTTCCGAGCACGATGGATCCGACCTCCGCCAACCCGAGCGAAGAACTGCGAAGCAGGCCGCAGTCGAAGGGCGCTCGAATGAACCTCGAGCGGCTGGCTTCACGTCGAGCCGCCAGGCGGCTGCTTCGAGGCCGTGGTCTCGCGATCGCCGACGACGACACGCGCAGCGCTGCCGTGTGCTCCGATTCTGAGTCACTTTCGGTTCGCGGCGCGAAGCGAAACTCCCTCAGAGCGCCGCGGACGCGTCGTCACCGCAGCAGCTGCTCGAGCGCCCCCTGGTCACCGCGCCCCAGCGCGTCTTCGGCGAGCAGCGAGTCGCGGTCTCGATACACCGTCGCCACCGCCACGATGCGCCCCTGCTTGCGGTACGCCACCGTGCAGTCGCGCTTCGAGACGTCGCCCGCCACCTGCACCTGGTCCCACCCTTCACCCGTGCCGCAGTAGTTGATGGGCACGTCGTAGTGCTGGCTCCAGAAGAACGGCACCGCGCGAAACGGCTCGCCCGCACCCAACATGTTACGCGCGACCACCTGCCCCTGCCGCTGCGCCACCGCCCAGTGCTCGACGCGCGCCGTGCCGTCGCCGTGCGGGAAGCGCGCGATGTCGCCCGCCGCGTACACCCCCGGCGCGCTCGTGCGCAGCTGCGCGTCGACCACCACGCCACGGTCGGTCGTGAGCCCCGCACCTTCCGCCAGCGCGACGTTCGGCGTCACGCCCACGCCCATCACGACGAGGTCGGCCGCGACCGTCGAGCCGTCGTCGAGCGTCACGGCCCGCTCGCTGATTGAGACCGGCTTGCGCCCGAGATGAAACGTCACACCCTTCTCTTCGTGCAGCGTCTTCACGAACGCACCGAGCTCTCGGCCCAGCACCCGCTCGAGCGGCACTGCGCCGGGCCCGATGACGTGCACCGTGACGTTTCGCTGCCGCAGCGCCGCGGCGACCTCGAGCCCGATGAAGCTCGAGCCGATGACCGCGACCGTGCCCTTCGCGCGCGCGACGATAGCCTTCGAGTCGGCGAGCGAGCGCAGCGTCAGCACGTGCGGCAGCTGCGCGCCCGGCAGGTCGAGGCGCACCGGCGTCGCGCCGGTCGCGAGCAGGCACGCGCCGTACGTGATGCTGCGCCCGCCCTTGAGCACCACCGCGCGCTCTGCGGGCACGAGCCGCTCGACCTCGTGCTTCGCGAGCATGACGATGCGGTTCTGCGCGTACCACTCGGGCGAACGAATCGGCACCCACTCGGGCGGCGCCGAGCCGGCGAGAAAGTCTTTCGACAGGTTCGGGCGATCGACCGTCTCGGGCTCGTCGTCGCGCGCGATGAGCGTGATGGGGCCTGCGTAGCCCTTGCGCCGCAGCATGTCGGCGCACGCGTCGCCCGCCGCGCCACCGCCGACGATGACGACCGACTCGGGCGGCGTGTACGCGGGGCGCTTCGACGTCACCGTGATGCGGGTGCCGGTGCGCTCGACGTCCCAGCAGTCGAGCGGCCTGAGCGCCGGTGGGCCGACCGCATCGCCACTGCGAACGTCGAAGCGCGCGTGGTGCCACGGGCAGCGCAGCGTGTTGCCGACCACGATGCCGTCTGCGAGCGGAGCGCCGTAGTGCGTGCAGGCGGCGCCGACTGCGAAGACGTCGTCTTTATTGCGCACGAGCAGCACGGGCTCGCCGCGCACCTGACCGACGAGCAGGCCGCCGTCGGGTACGTCGCTCAGCTCGACACCGCGAGACAGCTCGGGACCTGACGGTTTGATGGGCTCGCTCATGGTGCGCGCAAGAATAACGCCCGAAGGCGGCGGCGCGCCCCCGATCGAGGTCGTGACCATCGACGCCGATGCACGCGCGCTGCTGCTCACTCGCGCCTGAGCACGTATGGCAGCTGAGGGTCGGGCAGCGTGATGGTGCCGTCGCCCGCCTTCATCGCCGAGCCCGCGAACGGCGCATCGAGCACGACCATCGCGTCACCCACGCGGCCGAACCGCACCTTCCACTCGCCCGCATCGAGCACGCCGCCCTTCACCGTCACCGTGCCGAGCGTCGCGTGCCGGTACGTGCCGTCGAGCGCGGCGAGCCACTTCGCGTCGGGCGTGCGCTCGACGGCCGCGCCGCGCTTCACGGCGTCGGCGCGGAAGCCGAGCGACGACGAGATGATCAGCTCTGCCTTCGGCCGCGCGTTCTCGAACACGAGCTCGAGCACCTTGCGCTTCACCGCCGCGTTGAACGGCAGCTGCTCGTACCGCGTGCCGTTGCGCACGTTCGTCAGCACCACCAGCCCCAGGTCGAGCTCGGGCCACAGCAACAGCGTCGCGCCGAAGCCCATCGAGCCGCCGTCGTGGCCGACGTGCACGAGCCCATCGCGCTTCTCGAGGTCCATGCCCAGCCCGTAGCCGGCCTCGGGCGTGCCGATGCGCCGCCGCCAGCGCTCGCCGCGCCCGACCTTGCCGCCACGAGAGAGCTCGGCGAGCGCGTAGCGCTCCATGTCGTGCAGCGTCGACCACGCCGCGCCGGCCGGAGCGATGTTGATGACGTTCGCCTCGAAGCCGATGGGCAGCACCTGCGGCCGGCCGTCGAGGTCGAGCGCGTGAGGTGACGCCCGCTCGCCCCGCGACGCGATCGCGAAGTCGACCGTCGAGCGCGTCATGCCGAGCGGCCCGAACACCTTCTCTCTCATCGCGCGCGTGTACGCCTCGCCGAGCGAGACGTCGGGAGCGTACGCGTGCGCCGCCGCGAACCCGCCCGCCGCGACCAGCAGGTTCGAGTACTGAAACGTCTCGCCGAGCTTCGTCGTCGGCTTCATCGAGGCGAGCGACGCGACCCGCGCTTCGGGCGTCACGTTCGCGTACTCGAACAGGTACTCGAAGTCTTGCCGCGGCATGCCCGTGCAGGCACACGACATGTGCCACAGCTGCAGCGCGCGCGTGAGCTCGGCGTCGTCGACGCGAAAGTCGGGCAGCAGCTTCGTGACCGGCGTCGTCCACTGAAACAGCTTCGCGTCGACGAGCTCGGCCTCGAGCAGCGTCGTCATCGGCTTCGTGACCGAGCCCACCATGAACGACGTGTCGGCCGTCACCGGCTCGGCGCCGCCGAGCTCGCGCACGCCCAGCACCTTCTCGTAGATGACGCGGCCGCCCTGCACGAGCGCCACCGCGGTGCCGGGCACCTCGAGGCGGTTGGCGGCGTCGGCGAGAAACGCGTCGAACGCCTCGACGTCGATGGGCCGACGCGGCTGCCCCGCGAACGACTCGTCACGCATGCCCTTCGGCGTGAGCCCCTGCACCACCGCGTCGACTTGAGCCTCGCGCCGGTCGAGCGCGGCCTCGTCGCCTTCGGCGAGCACGACGTACGACGTGCCCGCGAAGCCACGCACCTCGGCGCGCACGGTCGTCTTGCCGCTCGAGAACGTGAGGCTCGTCTCGCTCGACCACCCGCGCGACGGCGGCCAGCGCACCGGGCCCGCGACGAGCGCGAGCCCTTTGTCGTCACCGTGCACACTCGACCACGCGGCGCGGGCCGCCCGCTCGGGGTCGGCCTCAGTCGTCGTGAACTGGTTCACCGTGACCTCGTCACCGGGCGCGGTGAGCTTCGCGCCCGACGACGACCAACCTTCGGGCACGGGCCACGGCACGTGGGCCGCACACGCGGTGCAGGCGAACAACGACAGCGCGAGGCGGGTCATGGCTGTTTGTCGAGCACGAGGTCGGCGACGTCAACCGGCGTCTCGTCATCGGGCGGCAGCTTCACCTCGACGTCCTTCCACGGGTTGCCGTCGAGGGAGAGCCCGAGCTTCGGCGGCCCTGGCTGCAGCTTCGCCTTCACGACGCCGGCGAGCGCGAAGCGGCCGTCGGCGCCGGTCACGGCGAACACGCCCGGCGGAGCCCACCCGTCGCGGCCGTACGTCTGGTACGCGGGCGAGACCTTCACGCCCGCGAGCGCGGCGCCCGCGGCGTCGACGACGCGCCCCTTCCACTGCAGGCCGCGACCGAGGTCGATGGGCACGTGCTCGAAGCGGGTGCCGCCCTTGGCGACGAGCGGGGTGATGTTGCCGCCCAGGGTGCTGTGCAGCTTGCCGCCGAGGCCGTCGGCAGTGACGACCGAGATGCTGAAGCGGTCATCGCTTTCGTCGCAGGGCACTCCGGCGAGGCGGAAGCTGCCGCCGCGGGCTTCGGCAGACCACACGCTCGCGCGCTTCGAGGTCGCGAGGCTCACGGTGAGCGGCAGCGGGTCTCTCGTGCCGAGCGGCAGGCCGCTCAGCTCGCATTCGAACGCGCAGGTGCCGGCCGGCTCGACGCCGGGTTTCGAGCCGTCTCGCGGTGGCTTCGCAGCCATGAAGCCGAGCGACATGAGGCCGAGGCAGCACACGAGCGGGCTGCCCAGCAGCAGCACCCACAGCCACACGCGCCTCGGTGTCTTCGAGCCCCCAGCCATGCGGGGGCTCAATAGCAGCTCTGCTCAGAACGTGAGCTGCAGCGCCGCCACACCGGCCGGGCCCGCGTTGCCCATCGACGGCCCCGCGGCGCCCGGCGTGCCGTTCATGAACGAGACGCCGCTCACCGGGTTCCACGTCGTCGCGGCGTTCTTCACGAGGCCGTAGCAGCTGCCGCCCGCGCCGCCGCCGCCGTGGCCGCCCACGCCGCCGTGACCGCCGCGCCCGCCGCCGCCGCCGACGGTCGCGTCGCCCTGGTCGCCGCTCGAGTTCGACCCGCCGCCCGGCCCGCCCGTGCCGCCCGAGCCGCCGTTGCCTCCGCGCCCGCCGTTGCCGCCGTTGCCGCTGCGCGCGTTCACCGCCGTCGCCGTCACGTTCGCGTTGAAGAGGAACAGGCCAACCGACGCGCCGCCACCGCCGCCGCCGATGCCGAAACCACCGCCACAGCCGCCGCCACCACCGCCGCCGCCGCCCGAGCCCCACGCCTCACACGACGCGAGCGCCGGGTGAATGATGGGCTCCTGCCCGCCCGCACCGCCGCCGCCGCCACCGCCGCCGCGGCCGTGTGCACCCACGCCACCGTTCGCGCCCGCGCGCAGCACGTAGCCCGTCGACGCGAACGACGACGCCGCCGCCGCCGCTGCCCCGTTGCCGCCCGGCGCGCCGTCTTGCCCCTGCACCCCGAAGAACTGCGAGCCCGGCTGCGGCGTCGTCAGGTGCGTCACGCCCGAACCGCCCGTGCCCGTGCCGTTCGGCGCCGGGTTGCCCGTCGCACCCGCCGGCACCGGCATGATGTCGAAGTCGAAGTGCGACGGCTGACCGCCTGCCCCACCCGGGAAGCCGCAAGCGCTCGTGCCGCCCGCGCCGCCGTTCGGCCGGCCGCAGTTGCCTTCGGTGATGGCGCAGATGAGCTGCGCGTTCACTTCGGGCGTCAGCGGCCGCGTCTCGTTGACGCAGCCCGCCGGGCCCGTGCCGCCCGTGCCACCCGGCGTACCCGGCGACCCATCAGCTCCGGGCGACCCATCAGCGCCGCGCCCCGCCTGCAGCTGCAGCGACTCGAGCCGCACGCCCTGCGACTCGGCGACCCAACCGCCGTACGACGACGGCGAGCCCGCGTTGCCGTCGCCCGCCTCGAAGCGGAAGCCCTGCACCAGCACGTTGTTCGCCGCCTCAATCTTCAGCGCCGGGTTGCCGGTGCGCACCGTCGTCGTGCTCGCCGTGTTTCGCCGCCACGTCGTCGGGTCATACAGGCCCGCTACGTTCACGCCCGACAGGCCCAGCACCTCGAGCGGCTCGTCATACGAGCCCGCCGCCACGTACAGGTCGCGCTTGCTCTGCGTCGACACCGCCGCGAGCCCGGCCGCGATGGTGCGCTTCGGCGTCGCGCGCGACGTGCCGTTGTTCGTGTCGAGCCCGTTCGGCGACACGAAGATGCCGTTGTTCAGCTCGCCGTCGAACCCGTCGCAGTTCGCGTCGACGAAGCCGGGCGCGTCGGGCAGGTCGGTCGACGACGTCGCCGTGCACGCGTACTCGCAGCCGTTCGAGGGGTCCCCGTCCAAATCGATGAAGCCCGCGTTGCACGCGAACCGGCACATGCCCATCACGCACGACGGCGTCGCGTTCTGCGACGAGCACACGTTGCCGCAGCCGTTGCAGTTGTTCGGGTCGGTCTGCGGGTTCGACTCGCAGCCGTCGGGGTCCATCAGGTTGCAGTTGTTCCACCCCATGTCGCACGTGTCGACCTTGCACGTGCCCATCTCGCACTTCGGAGTCGCGTGCGGCAGCATGCACACCCGCCCGCACGCCCCACAGTTCATCGGGTCGGCCTGCACGCCGAAGTCTTCGTCGGTCTCGCCGTCGCAGTCGTTGTCGATGGCGTCGCACAGCTCGGGCCCCGCATCGCCCGGAGTGCACGTACCCGGCGACCCGTTCGTGCACGCCGCGGCCGTGCGCACACACGCGCCCACGCCACACGTCACCGTGCCCGCGTCTTCGTCGATGCGCCCGTTGCAGTTGTCGTCCATGCCGTTGCACACGTCGGCCTCGGGCGTCTTCGCGTCGCACACCACCGCGTTGTTCACGACGTCGCACTGCTTGATGCCGCCGCACGTGCCGTACATGTTCGTCACCTGGCACGGCTGCAAGAAGTCGCCGCGCGCGAGGCACGCGCACGACGCGTTCGCCGGCACGCACTGAAACACCTTCGCCATGCCGTCGACGCCGCGGCCGTTCACGCAGTTGTAGCCCTCGGGGCAGTCTTGGTCGAACGCGCAGTCGCGGCCGCACACGTTCTCGCCGTTCACCGTGAGGCACTTGTCCGACGGGTAGCCGCACTCGATGTCGGCCGTGCACGACTTGCACAGCTGCCGCGGGTCGGGCGCGCACGCGAACTTGTTTTCGGTGTACTGAATGCAGACCTCGCCGGTCATGCACACCGTCGAACACTTGCGGTGGCACACGACGGGGCCGACGACGGGCGGGCCGTCACACAGGCCGGTCTCGCACTGCTCGTCGCTCATGCAGGCCTCGCCCTCTTTCAAGAGCGCCGGCTTGGGCGCCTGCTTCTTGCAGTTGCAGCCACCAACGATGAGGGCGATGAGGCTCAAGCTGAGCCACAGGGCATGACGACGCTGCATTTGAGGGACTCCAGCTTTCTGCCGAACGGGGCGCTTCGTCGGCGGCTTCTGCCACACCTTTAGAGCTGAAGGCCAATCGGGGCGCAACACAGCGTTGCCTTGAGCGCGGGGCCGAAAGGGTTAACCCTAGGGCACCATGAAGCCCGTCATCATCGGCAGCCGACCCTTAGGTCCCTCACCTTCGCCGTGGGAGACCGACGACCCCTTCCTCTTCTGCGTGCACCACCGCGACGAGTACCCCGCGGCCGCCGAGGGCTTCGGGCCCGCCCGCGCCTCGCTCGCGGGCCGCAACATGGGCATGGACTTCGAGGGCAGAGACGGCTGGCGCATGTACCACGGCGACAAGGTGCCCGGCTTCCCCTACCACCCGCACCGCGGCTTCGAGACCGTCACGCTCGCGCGGCAGGGCACCATCGACCACAGCGACTCGCTCGGAGCTGCAGCCCGCTTCGGCAACGGCGACGTGCAGTGGCTGACCGCAGGCGCCGGCATTCTGCACAGCGAGATGTTCCCGCTGCTCGACAAAGACAAGCCGAACCCGGTCGAGCTGTTTCAGATTTGGTTGAACCTGCCCGCGGCCGACAAGATGGTGAAGCCGTACTTCTCGATGTTGTGGTCGGGGCAGGTGCCGAAGGTGCTGCACCACGACAAGCAGGGCCGCGCGGTCGAGGTGACGGTGATGGCGGGCGCGCTCGGCAAGGCGGTGCCGCCGAAGCCGCCGCCGAACTCGTGGGCGAGCCGGCCCGATGCGCACGTCGCCATCTGGGCGGTGAAGCTCGTGCCGAACGCGCAGTGGTCGTTGCCGGCCGCAGCGCCGGGCTTGAACCGCACGCTGTACTTCTTCAAGGGCCAGCAGCTCGGGGTGGCGAGCACGCAGTTTACGGCGGGCACGGCGATTCGGGTGCGCAGCGACGCCGAGCTCCAGCTCGAGAACGGCGCGGCCGAGAGCGAGGTGCTGGTGCTGCAGGGCAAGCCCATCGGCGAGCCCGTCGCGAAGTACGGCCCGTTCGTGATGAACACGCCGCAGGAAATCGAGCAGGCCTTCGCCGACTACCGCCGCACCGAGTTCGGTGGCTGGCCGTGGCCGTCACACGAGCCGGTTCACTCGCGTGAGGGTCGCTTCGCGAAGCACGCCGACGGGCGCGTCGAGAAGATGACGGGCTGAAGAGACCTGATCAGGTCAGGTCGTCTTCGCCGACTTCCCAGCCCTCGAACTCACTGCGCGGGGGCGGGGGCGGCAGAATCACGTTCTCTTCCGTGCGCGCCTGCTCTTCTTCCCAGACGATCAGGTCTTCGAGGTCGACCACCACTTCGATTTCATCGTTCGTGTGCTTGCCCATGACGAGGGGTGATTGGCAAGCGGCGTACCCGCTGATCCACCAGCCGTTCCGCGCAGATGCGATTGACGCAATGTGGCGCGCTGGCGTGACGCCACACCCGTTTACGCAGCCCTGCCACTTCCGTTCTCACTTCGGAGCCCGGGTGCTCCAACTTCAGTCACCCCGAAGTGTTTCCCCCTTTACACGCTCCGAGGGGGGCCCGCCGGGCACCGATGTTGCTGAAGGGCCACCCCACGGATGAGCTCGTCAACGGAGCTGAAAATCCCGACGCAGACCTTCCTCCTCCCAGGGCAGGAGTTCTGCGTGGGCCTGCCGTGGGAGCGGGCCGGGCTCGCCAAGCACGGCCTGCCTCCCGCGCCGCCCGCACCCGCTCCGTCGGTGAACCCGTTCGACAAGGCCGTGCTGCAGGCGGACCCCGTCGCCGGCCTCGAGGTCGGTCAGTGCCAGGTGATTCGCCGGCTGTCGTCGAACTCGGCCGACGCGATGCTCGCGATGCGCGCCGACGAGCGTGAAGGCACGGCGCTCGTTGTCCTTCGAAAGATCGAGCTGCCCGAAGACGGCATGGGCGAGCTGCTCGAGCACGCGCACTGGGCGAGCCACTTTCGCCACCCGAACCTCGCGCGGGTGTACGGCACCGAGTCGAGCGACGAGGGGCTCTTCTGGGTCACCGAGTTCGCGAGCGGTGCGTCGCTCCATGAAATCAACGCCACGTGCCGCAAGGTCGGCAAGGGCGTGCCGATGGGCCTCGCGCTCTCGGTGGCCTACGAGACCGCGCTCGCGCTGTCTGAGCTGCACGTGCCCGGCGCGCACGCGCACGGCATGGTGAGCGACGCCACCGTCTTCGTCAGCTTCGACGGTCTGCCGAAGCTGCTCGACCTCGGCCTCATGCGCTGCATCTCGGGCAAAATTCTGCGCCCCGAGGGCCTGCAGGCGATGGCGCCGTACCTGTCGCCCGAGCAGGTGCAGCACGGGCGCATGCCCGACCCGAAGACCGACGTGTACGCGCTCGCGGCCGTGCTGCACGAGTGCCTGTCGGGGCAGAAGCTGCCGAACGGGTTCGAGCGGCAGCCGACGTTCGTGCCTCCGTCGAGCTTCAACGTGTCGCTCGGCATATCGCTCGACACGGTCATCTTGCGCGCGCTCGATGCGGACCGGTCGAAGCGGTACACGAGCGCGGCCGAGTTCGCGAAGGCGCTGAAGGCGGCGGCCTCGGCGTTCATGTGGAAGCCGCAGCAGCGGGCCGAGTTCGTCTCGCAGCTCTTTCAGATGCGAAAGCACCGCGAGCAGATTCTCGCGGCCGGTTGCCAGGAGCGCGTGTGGAAGCCGCGCACGCCGACCGCGCCGAAGCTGCTCGCCGTGGGAGCGCACCACACGACGTCGATGCGCGCGCCGGTGCTGAAGCCCCTGGCGGCGCCCGTCGCGGTGCCGGCGAAGAAGTCGAAGAAGCCGCAAGTGCAGCAACCTCCGTCGGCGCTGCGCGCGGTCGTGCTGACCGTGATGGCCTGCGGGCTCGCGTACGTGTGGCAGCAGAACCTGGTCGAGCCGCTGCTGAACCCGCCCGAGCCGGTGCTGCTCGGCGTGAACGCAGGGACGCCGCTGAAGCGTGCGCCGCTGCAGGTCAAAGCGTCGACGACCGAGCCGGCCGAAGAGGTGAGCGAGCGCTCGCTGAACGCTGCGCGCGCCGTGGTCGCCGAAGCTCCGAAGCCGCGGGTCGCTGCGCGCAAGAAGGCCGAGGCGCCGCTGCCTCCGTGGCTGCAGCCGCGCGGCAAGCGCCGGTAGGCTCGCGGCCAGCAACGAGTTCGGCCAAACTCCGCTAGGTGAGAGCTTTGCGGCTCGCGGCGTTCTGCGCGATTTCAGCGGTGATCGTGGGCTGCAATTGCACCCCGCCCACCATCACGCCGATCGAGCCTGCTGACGCTGGCCTATTTGACTCAGGCTGGCCTGACTCAGGCAGCTCCGACGCTGGGGGGATGCTTGGGGACGACGCCAAGGTGGCAGGTTGTTGGTCACCGCCAACTCAGGCCGTGGGTACGACGACTGGTACGAACGCGGTTTCATTCGCCCTTGATAGGGACGGACGCCCGGTAGTGGCCTGGGTGGAGTACCCCCGCGGCCCATACGGTCCCGCGAACGTTCACTTCCGGCACGGGCTTACTGACGGTGGCTGGGGACAAGCGGAAGACGTGGTTCAGGCGGAGGACGTGAATCACGCACAGGTGGTGACGAGCAACGCCGGCCACACCGCTGTCGTGTGGGCACAGAGCGACGACGGTGGAAGCACGACGATGCTGCGGGCTGCGCGCAGGTCCATCGCCGGCTGGTCGAGCCACACGACGATGAACACGACCTTCGACTCAACGGTCTGGGCTGCGTCAGCCGGTCTGGATGACCGCGGAACCTTGACCGTCACGTGGACACAGAGCGAGGTGCCGAACGATCTCCCGAGGGTTTGGAGGCGCTCGTGCCCGGTAATCGGCGTCTGCGGACCGGCTCGGCCAATCTCGCCTCAGCGCGCAATGCTCACTTCCGACGTGAAACTGTCGGTTGCTACCGATTCAGCCTTGGTGGCGTGGATCAGCTACGAACCTCCAGGACTCCAAGCTGTCGTCCACGCAGTGCTGTCACACGGCGATGGCGGAACGTTCGACGCGGTGCTCTCTCCGGCGCTCGAGAACAGCCGACTCCGGGTCGGAGCGACGTTGACGTCCGATGGCCTCGCCGCGGTCGTATGGCTCGACGGTCTAAACCTCGACGGTGATCGCGTAATCCTGTCGCGGTATTCGAGCGGAGTCTGGTCGAGCCCAGAGACGATCTCCGCGCCACCATCGGGCCCACTCGCCGTGGTCAGCGATTTGTTCATCAATCGCAGCGCAACGAGCGCGTGGTGGGCTGAGTCGACCAGCGACACCCGCATCGTTCGTGCGGATTTCGATGGCGGCAATTGGACTCGTTCGGTCGTCGACGAAGCGGCACCCACGCAGGTTTCGACCCCGAACCTCGTAGTCGTCGAGGGCCCCGCAGGCTCGACGCTGGCCGCGTTCGTTCAACACCCCGGTGAGCTCACGGTGATGAGTCAGGGCAACCGTCCTGGGCGGGACACGTTCACGGGGTTTCTTCACCACCAACCTCCGCAACTCGCCGTGCACTCCGACGGCACGCGATGGTTCGCAACCCACTCGAGTCCTACCGCGCGTTTTCTCGTCACCCATTGTCCGTGAGCACGCGTCGTCAGCCGACCAGCTGCTTCGCCGCCGCCAGCACCCCGCTCAGAATCGGCGTCGACACCGCTTCGGGAAATCGCGCCGGCAACGCCTCACGCACCCGCGCCACGGCGCCCGGCACGGCAGCCACCAACGCATCGAGCACCGAGACTCCATCGGCCGCGATGCCACAGTCTTTCGCCGTGTGCTCGAAGTGCCGCCGCCGAATTTCGCTCCAGCGGTAGTGCCGGTTTTCGCCCCACACCGCCATCGCCATCTTCACCTTCTGCCGCACGAGCTTGCCCTTGCCGCGGCCGATGACCGGGTACGCCGAGAGCACGTCGTACGCGGGCGTCAGTCGAAAGCCACCGCCGGCCTCGTGAAAGACGCTGAAGTTCTTCGCGTGCCCATCGATCGCGCACAAGAGCCAGAACACCACCTGCGTTCTAAAGAACCGAAGCCGGTCGGCGTGCGCGTCCGACGAGCCCCGCAGCAGCTCCATCAGCTGGCGAATGCCCGGCCCCGCTTCCGACTCGTACTTCATGTCCGCCGCCACGCCGCACGCCTGGGCCAGGTCTTCCTGCGGCCTCCGCAAAATCCACCGGCCATCGTCCGACAGGCTGCGATCGAACCGCTTCACCACCAGCACCCGCTGTTCCCCGAAGCGCATCGGCTCACACTCGGCCACCGGCAGGCCGAGCTCCCTCAGCAGCTGCGCACACAGCCACTCGTTTTCCACCGAGCTCGACAGGTCGACGAACGACTCGCCGATGGGCAGCTTGAAGATGTGCGTCGTCGGCGTCGCGCCGGTTGGCACCATCCACCTCCCGCGGTGGAGCAGCAGCGCCGTCTTCTCTTGCGCGCCCGCGAGGCTCACGCGGAAGTCGCCGGCCTCGTCGGGCTGCGGCGACTGCGGCAGCTCCGAGAGCAGCCGCTCGATGCCGGCATCGCTGATGTGCCTCCCGGTGATGGCCCTCACCTCGGGCCGCGGCGAACCGGCAGGCAACAGCTGAACGGCTCCGATGCAGTCGCGCCCAATCTGCTCGAGCAGGTCGAACGCCTCGGTCGAGCCGGTGCCGAACCGGCGCTGAATACGCGCGCGAATGTCGTCGTTGTCGGGCAGCAGGTTGTCGAAGTAGTCGTGTACGACCCGGCCCCGATACGGCTCTGGCCCGGGCCGCAGCGGCAGCGACAACGACAGCGGTCGCGCCAGCGGCGACGCCAGCCACTCGGGCATGTAGCTGAGCTCGTCGAGCCCGCCGGGAGCGGTGGTCCACCGCGCCACGGCTTCGCCGTTCATCCACACATCGAGCGACTGCTTGCGGCTCGAGCGGCCCATGTCTCACCACACCGCCGGGGGCCGCGCGCTTCGCGGCTCGAGCGAGAGGTCGAGCTCGAGCGCCGACAGCACGCGATACAGCGACTCGAACGTCACCTTCGACGGGTCGTTCTCGACGGCCGACACCGTCTTCGGGAGCAGCCCGCCGCGCCGCGCGAGCTCGGCCTGCGTCAGCCCCTTCGCCTTGCGAAACCCCCGCAGCACCTGCGCGAGCTGACCCGG
>JAEUJP010000045.1 GCA_016793725.1 Myxococcaceae bacterium
CGCGGCCCGCTGCGCGCGCGTTGCGGCTGTCAGGTGCACCCGACAACCCGGCCTTCGGAAATTCGTCGGCAGGCCGCGCTCGCCGACCCTATATCCTCTCGGGCGATGTCGCTGCCCGTGGCCCTCGCCTTTGCTCTCGCCGCCGCGCCCACTGGCAACCCGCTGCTCGACGAGGCGGTGCGCCAGTACGACGCCCTCGACGAGGTGGCGGCGCTGTCGACCCTCGCGCGCGCGAAGGCGTGGCCGCAGAACACGCCGCACCAGCTCGCGCTCGTGCACCTCTATACGGGGCTCGCGCACGCCGGCCTCGCCCACGAGGCCGAGGCCCTCGCGAGCTTCGAGAGCGCCCTCGTGCTGGAGCCCGAGCTCGAGCTGCCGCCCGGGCTCTCGCCGCGCGTGCGGGCGTGGTGGGCGCGCGCCGGCGGCGCGCTGCGCGAGCCACCCTCGGCCCTGCGGCCCGCCGATGCGCCGCGCGTCGACGCGCCCCCGCCGCTCGAAGCACCGCAGCGCGTCGAGCCGGCCGCGGTGCCCGACCTGATGGGGCGCGAGGCTGAGGCCCCCGTCGCCGTGCGCCGGCCGCTCGGCATCGCCCTCGCCGCCGCCGGCGCAGGAGCGCTCGTCGCCGCGGTGGTGCTGTCGGTGCAAGCCGTCGAGCTCGGAAACCGCGCCAACGCCGAGGGCCGGGGCATCGGCGAGGCCCAGGCGCTCTACGCCGACGCGCGGCTGCGCTCGCAGATTTCCACCGGCCTCTATGTCGGCGCCGCAGCCGCCCTCGCCGGGGGCGGTCTGCTCGCGCTGATTCCCTGATCCGCTCGAAAGGGTACGACCTGGAGCACCCCTGCTCCCGCGTCAAGCTCGCCTTGACGTCGGCCCCTTTGCCACACCCGCAAGCGCCCGGCCGCCAAAGCCCCCGCATGCGGCACCCGCCTTGCTCGACCGAACGCCGTGAACTCGCGCACGACGCGGCTGCTCCTCCCGATGCTCACGCTGTGTGCCTGTGAGGCCTCCATTCGCACACCGGTGGGGCCCGGTGAGCTCCCAAACGACGACCCCGAGGCGCCGGTCTCGCTCGTCGCGCCGACGCTGTGCCCGACGCCGACGCTGCCCGCGGCCACCGTGCAGCTGCGGCTCACGCGCAGCCAGTACCTGAACGCCATCGCCGCGCTCTTGCCCGCGAGCACCGTCGCGGCGGCGTCGGCCGAGCTCGCGGCCGTGCCTCAGTCGCGCGCCGGCCTCTTTTCGTCGCAGCAGGCAGAGGTGACGCCGAGCGAGGTCGAGACCTACCACGCCGCCGCGTTCAAGCTCGCGTTCGAGCTCGCAGACCACTCTGCCCAGCTCGCCGCGCTCGAGCCCTGCCTCGGCACCGCCCCCATCGGCACGGCCTGCGTGCAGGGCTTTCTCTCGCGCTTCGGGCGCCGCGCCTTTCGCCGGCCGATGAGCTCTGCCGACCTGCAGCACTTGAACCGCGCCTTTCAGCTCGGCGCCGGCACGAGCCCCCAAGAGGGCATCGGCGCCGTCGTCTACACCGTGCTCACCGACTTCGAGTTTCTTCACCGCGTCGAGCACTCGGGCACGCGCGCCGCCGGTATGGGCGAGGTCTTCGTGCTCACCGACCACGAGCTCGCCTCGCGCCTCGCGTTCGCCCTGTGGGACGCACCGCCCGACGACGCGCTGCTCGATGCGGCCGACGTGGGGCTGGGCGGCCCGGCCCTCGCGGCCCAGGTCGACCGGCTGCTCTCGCACCCGAAGGCCCGCGCCACCATCGCCCGCTTCTACACCGAGTGGCTCGGCGTCACGGCGAGCCCCGTCGTGCCCGCGTACCTGAAGGCCCAAGACCCGGCCGCGCTCGGCGACGCCATGCGCCGCGAGCTCGAGGCGTTCGTCACGCGCGTCACGCTCGACGAGCAGGGCTCGTACCGCGACCTGATGACGCGCCCGACCGTGCTCGTCGATGAGCCGCAGCTCGCCGCGCTCTACGGCCTGCCGCCCTCGGCGCTGGGCCAGGTCGTGACCCTGCCCGCCTCGGAGCGCGCCGGCGTGCTGACCCGCGCCGGCTGGCTGGCGACGGCCGCGGTGAAGAGCTCGAATGCGGGCCACCTCATCAAGCGCGGCGCGCACTTCGCGCAGGTGCTGTGCCGGCCGCTGCCTCCGCCCGACCCGAACCTCTTCCCGCCGCAGAACCCCGCCGACCCTTCGACGGCTCCGGGCATGACCATTCGTGAGCGGTTCGGCGCGCTCACCGCGCAGGCCCAGTGCAGCGGCTGCCACGTGCGGCTCGACAGCTGGGGCGGAGCGTTCGGTCGCTACGGCTCGGCGGGGCAGCACCTCGACGCCGAGGTCGTGTTCGACGACGCCTTCGCCCCGGTGCAGTCGCTCGGCATCGACGCGACCGCCATCGCCGACCTCGACCAGGCGCGCGAGCCGCGCGTCGACGGAGCCCTCGAGCTCTCGGCGCGCCTCGGCGACAGCCTCTCGGGCCCGCAGTGCCTCGCGAAGCAGCTCTCGACGCACTTCAGCGGCCGCAGCTACTCGAGCGCCGATGGTTGCTGGGCCGAGCAGGCCTTCAAGGCGCTGCAGCACGGCTCGCTGCGCTCGGCCATCACCGCGCTGCTGACCGCGCCCGAGCTCAAGCTCAAAGCCCACGCAGGGGTGCAGCCATGAAAGAGCCGGTGCAGCTCGGTCGACGCAGCTTCCTCGTCGGAGCCTCGGGCCTCGCGCTCGCGGTGCCGTTTCTACCGTCGCTCGCGCGGGCGCAGGCCGCCGCGCCCAGCCGCTGCTTCTTCTCGTGGCGCATCGCCAACGGCTACTTCGGAGACCAGTGGTACCCGTCGGCCTCGGCGATGAACGCTGCTCCGCTGGTAGAGCCGAACGTGCGCGAGCTCGCGCTCTCGAGCCTGCCCGGCCCCATCTCGCCCATTCTCGATGCGGAGTTCGACCCGTTTCGCAGCGACATGCTGCTGCTGCGGCACGTCGACCACCTCTCGTGGATGACGGGGCACAAGGCCACCCCGGCGCTGACCGGCTGGTGCGACTTCGCCGACACCGCCGACTGGAACACGCTGAACCCCGGCGTCGACGTGACGACGCTGCCTCCGTCGATTGATCAGCTGATGGCGAAGAAGCTCTACGGCGCCGTCGCCGTGCCGCCGCTGAACCTGTCCATCAACTTCACCGCGAACAACGGCTGGTCGTGCTCGTACACCAAGGGCTCGAACGGGCGCTTCGTCGCGCAGCCCGGTCTCTACCCGCACGCCGCCTACAACCTGCTGTTCGCGGGGCTCGGCAACGGCGGCACCAGCGTCGCGGCGCGGCGGGCGCAGCTGCGCGCCGACTCCATCGACCTCGTGCGCGACCACTTCACCGCGGTGAAGAACAACCCGGCGCTCTCGAGCGAAGACAAGAAGAGCCTCACGCGCTACGTCGACGAGGTGCAGCAGCTCGGCCAGCGCCTGCGCACGATGACGGGGGGCGCGTGCGCTCCGCCTTCGGCGCCGCCGCTGCTCCAGCCCGACGAGGCCACCGTCGATCAGATGGCCCGCGCCCATGTCGACATCGCGCTCGCCGCGGTTCAGTGCGGCCTCACCCGCGTGGTGAACCTCTACCTCGACCCCGACGTCGTGATGCCCGGCATCAACAGCCGCGGCCATCACTCGGCCTCGCACGACACCACCGCCGCCGACATCGGCTACGTGCTCGCGTCGCACCGCTGGTCGATGAAGCACCTGAAGCGGCTGCTCACCGGGCTGAAGGGCGCCATCGACCCCAGCAACGGGCAGTCGTACCTGCACAACTCGCTCGTGCTCCTGACCAACGAGATCGGCAACCAGTCGGGCTCGAGCGGCACCAGCGGCACCGACCTGAACCACGAGTCGTACGACATGCAGGTCGCGCTCTTCGGCTCGGCCAACGGCTACCTGCGGCCCGGCTACCTGCTCGACTACCGCACCGACCACCGCCGCGGCCGGTGGAGCGAGTGGGTCGGCATCGCCTACAACCGCGTGCTCATCACCGCGATGCTCGCGATGGGGCTGACCCCGCCAGACTGGGAGGTCGGTGGCGTGCCCGGCTACGGCTCGCTGCGCGGCGACCAGTACTCGCAGACCCCCATCGGGAAGGTCGTCATCGGAAATCTGCGCAGCCCGCTCCCGCGCGTCGCGCGTTGAGCGCGAACGCGGCCGTTTGAATCGTTCTGCGGGGCGAACGTCGCTTCCCACCGAACCCCAGACCTGGACCTTCGCATGCGCTCCCGACCCCACCTCGCCGTCGCCGTGCTCTGCGCCGCGCTTCTCGGCGCTTGCGTCAAGAACCCACACGTCGTGTATGCCTCGGTGTCATCAGGCCCCACCGGCTGCGAGCCCGACGACATCGTCATCTCTTCTGACGCCAACCCCTTCCTCTGGAAGGCGACCTGCGGCGGCGTCGAGTACACCTGCATCTCGACGAAGGGCATGCCCGCCGGAGCTCCCATCTGTACGCGTGACGGGTGAGGCGCTCGCCGTGACCGTGTCACGAGGTGCCCGCGCCGTGTTGCAACGCGCCGCGTGCCTCGAGACGCCGAGGCGGTGTCGTTCTTTCCGAGGTCTCGCCGCGTGGCCGTCAGCGCTCCCGGGCGCCGGCCACGACGAAGTGTGCCCGCAGCGCAGCTTCGACCCGCGCGCGCCGCTCGGCGATGTCCCGGTCGGTGAGGAACAGCACGAGTCTCCCCGTGCTGCGGGCCGGGTGGCTCGCGAGGTCGCGCTCGACGCCGACGATTTCGACGTTCGACGCCAGCGAGAGCTCGCGGGTGAGCTTCGGGCCGATGACCGAGAGGTCTGCGAGCGCGCTGACGGCGACCGGCACGAGAGGGTGGTGCACCTGCAGGTAGCGCCACGCCTCGATGAGCGTCAGCGAGCTCTCGGCGCTGACCGCCGCCGAGATGATGGCCCCACAGAGCGGGCCGAAGCCGTCGCGCCGCTGGCCGTCGCGGCCCTCGAGCCGGTGGGCCGTGAAGCCTGCCGCAGCCAGCACCTCGGCCATCTGCTCCACGATGAAGGGGTGAGGTCGAGCCAGCAGAACGTTTCCCGCCATCGCATCACCATAGTGCCCCCAGTGAACCCGTGGGGCGACCTCGATTGGTTGCCGCACCTCACCCCAGGCGGCGCGAGAGCGCGTCTGCGAGCGCGCGGCGGTGCCACGCCACCCGCCCGCCGCCGCCGCCCGCCCGCTCGAAGAACACCCGCGCGTCGGCGGCCGCTCCGAGCGCCTGGGCCGCGGCGGCCGCGAGCAGCCACGCATCGGCCGGAGCCCTTGCGCCCATCACCGGCATCAAGAGCGCGAGCGCGTCGTTCGCCCGGCCGCGCGCGAGGGCGAGCTCGGCCTTCAGCATGACGCCCTCGACCGGCAGCCGCCCTGCGGAGTCGAGCGTCGCCTGCGCCGCCTCGAGCGCCCCCGACGCGAGCTGGGCCGTCGCGCAGCGCACCGCGCAGCCGGGCGCGCTCACGCCCTGAAACGAGAGCCTCCAGTCGCCGCGCCCCGCGAGCGCGAGCGCCGCCTGGTACGCCTCGGCCGCGCGTTGAAGCTCGGGCACGGCTCCCGCGCGCAGCTCTGCGCAGAGCTCGTGAGCGCGCCCCTCGAGGAACAACAGGTCGGGGTGCGGCCCGCCGCGCGCCAGCGCCTCGGTCGTCGTGGCGAGCATGCGCTCGAAGTCGCGCCGCTGCAGCGCGAGCAGCGCCCGCGCCGCCGCGAGCCGCAGCACCGAGCGCGACGCAGGCCAGCGCTGAAGGCGCGCCCAGCTCGCCTCGACGGTGCGGTCGGCGGCCTCGGTGTCTCCGCGCTCGAACAGCTCGAGCGCGAGGTAGCCCGCCGCCTGCGCATCGTCGGGGTCGGCCGCGCAGCGCGCCGTGAGCAGGCGAATGTTGCGCTCGCCCTTGTGGCGCTCGGCCTTCAGCGCCGCGGCGGCGCCGAAGTGCACGAGGTCGACGTCGAGCCCGCGCGGGGGCTCGTGCGTCGCCGCGAGCCACGCGTCGACGTTCTCGTGCACCACGCCCTGCCACTGCAGGGCCGGGCCGCGGCGAAACACGCGCGGCAGCCACTGGGGCTCGTCGAGCCGCTTCGCCCCCGAGAGCACCTCGTCGGGCGCGGCGTCGAGCGTCGCTGCGTTGTGCAGGCGAACGAGGCCCGCCTCGAACCCACCGGCCTCGAGCGCTGCGCGCAGGCTCGCGCCGCTCTGCAGCGCGAGCCGCTCATCGGCGTCGATCTGCAGCACCCAGTCACCCGTGGCGAGCGCGACGGCCCGGTTGCGTGGCGCCGAGAAGTCGTCGGCCCACGCCAGGTGCTCGACACGTGCACCCGCCGCCCGCGCCAGCGAGACGGTCGCATCGCGGCTGCCGGTGTCGACGACGATGACCTCGTCGGCCACGCCGGTGAGCGACGCGAGGCAGCCGGGCAGCCACCGCTCTTCGTCACGCACCATCAGGCAGGCCGAGAGCCGCACGAGGCGCAGTGTACTCGCGCAGGGGCAAGCGGCGGCACCCGCTCGACGTCGCCCGTCAGTTCGACGGCGTCAGCAGGCCACGCGGCCCGAGCACCTGGGCTCGAGCGGTGATGGTCCAGGCTCCGGCGGTGAAGGTGTTGCGGTTCTGCGCGGCGGTGACGAGGTTGAGGGTTGCCTGAGCGGGAATCAGGCCCATCACCGCAGCGGGAACCTGCGCTGGGCTGGTCGAGAACTGGCACGCAGCGACGACGTCGGGCTGCGTGCCGCCCGTGCGAACGGCGGTCAAGATGACGACCAGCTCGGCCGCCTGCGCCGACCAGACGATGGGGAAGTCGGCCGCGCGGCTGACCGTGCCGCAGCTCCCGCCGTCGCAGCTCAGGCTGGTCACGGCAGGAGCGCCTGGCGCCGTCACCGTCCGACCCGAAAACGCCGGCACCGTCGCCCCCTGGGCCGAGAACGTGAGCGTCTCGCCCGCGTCCCAGAGGCGGCTCTGCACGCTCTGGTAATAACCGCCGTCGAAGTTGAGCGTGAGCGCGCCGGCTGCGGTTCCTGCGATCGTGACGGTGCCAGCGCTCTCGAACCGCCACGGCACTCCGGCGGTGCTCAGGCCGCAGCGCGTGACGTCGCAGCTGCCCATCGTCGTTCTCTCGCAGCCCGCCTCGACCGCGTCGCCGGCGAAGAACTGGGCGAGGGCCCCCCCGACGCACGCGCCGCTCTCGAGACAGGTGTTGCTCACCGCCACGTTCCCGACCAGCTCTGCGGAGCTGCCTCCTCCGCTCGAACCGCCGGTGCCCGCAGCCGAGCCACCCGCAGCCGCGCCGCCTCCGGTTCCGGTACCCTCGCCGGCCCGGCCCGAGCACGCAGAGAGGACCAACAGCGCCCCGAGCGCAGCGCCTCGCGTCGTCGTGCTGCAGAGGCAGTGCACCGCGTCGATGAGGTTCATGCGGGCGAGACACCGACTTGCGCTGCAAAGTGCAAGTGGCGCGCGAGACCACTGCGCCTGGCGCGCCGGGTCACCTCACGAAGCCATCGCCGTCTACCGTTCGGGCCGCGAGCCCGCGCTGCCGACGATGTTTGGCACACCAACTAATTTGTGCTTAAGGTGGCGGTCGATGTCGTCGCTGATCCGCTTCGTCGCCGTGCTGGTGCTGGGCCTCGCCGTGCTGGCCTACGGCGCGCTGTGGCTGGTGACCCAGCGCCTGCGCGAGTGGGAAGAGGGCGACGCTCAGCTGCGCGCCGAGCTCGCCGTCAACTCGAGCCGCCGCGCCGTCGTGAAGCGCTGGGAGTCGGGCAACTTCGCCGCCCTGTCAGACATCTTGAGAGACATCACCCGCGACGAGCGCATCAGGGCCATCGGCGCCTGCAGCACCGACGGCCGCCTGCTCGCCAAGACGACCGATTGGCCCGCGTCGCTGCCGTGCTCGGGCGAAGCGCTCAACCCCGGCGGCCGCGTGCACGTCTCGGCGGTGCCGCTCGACGGCGAGGCCGCGCCGCTCGGCACGCTCGTGCTGATTCAAGACCTCACGTTTCTCGAGCGGCGCGAGCACGCGATTCGCGACTTTCTGCTGATCGCGTTCGGCATCTTCGCGGCGGCCGCGTCGCTCGTGACGGTGGTGGCGGCGCGCCTGTCGTGGCGCGGGTGGTCGAACCAGCTGCGCAAGCTGCTCTTGCGCGGCGGCGCGCAGCCCGGCCAGTTTCAGCCGCTGATGCGCGACGTGCGCGAGCTCGTCGAGAAGCTCGCGACCGAAAAAGAAGACCTCGAGGGCCGCGGCACGTGGACTCCGCAACGCCTCAAGCAGACGCTCGAGCGCCACCTCGAGGGCGAGCGCGTCGTCATCGTCGCGAACCGCGAGCCGTACATTCACCAGCGCGGCGCCGACGGCCACATCACCGTGAAGCACCCTGCGAGCGGCCTCGTCACCGCGCTCGAGCCCGTCATGCGCGCGTGCGGCGGCACCTGGGTCGCTCACGGCAGCGGCAACGCCGACCGCGAGACCGTCGACGCGAAGGGCCGCGTGCGCGTGCCGCCCGGTGAAGAGTCGTACGCGGTGCGGCGCGTGTGGCTCTCGGCCGAAGAAGAGGCCGGCTACTACTACGGCTTCTCGAACGAGGGCCTGTGGCCGCTGTGTCACGTCGCGCACGCGCGCCCGACGTTTCGCATCGACGACTGGCGCCACTACCAGGCCATCAACCAGCGCTTCGCCGACGCCGTCGTCGAAGAGGTCGACGTCGAAGACCCCATCGTGCTGATTCAGGACTATCACTTCGCCCTGGCGCCGAAGCTGATTCGCGAGCGGCTGCCGCGCGCCACGCTCATCACGTTCTGGCACATACCCTGGCCGAACGGTGAGCGCTTCGGCATCTGCCCCTGGGCTACGCAGCTGCTCGAGGGCCTGCTCGGCTCGAGCATCGTCGGCTTTCACACCCAGCAGCACTGCAACAACTTCATCGACGCCGTCGACCGGCTGCTCGAGGCGCGCATCGACCGCGACCAGCGCGTCGTCGTGCATCACCAGCGCAGCACCGCCGTGCGCGCGTACCCCATCAGCATCGACTGGCCGAACCGCTGGGCGAAAGAGGCGCCGTCGGTCGCAGAGTGCCGCAGGTCGGTGTTCGCCGAGCTCGGGCTGCCGGCGAACGCGCAGCTCGGCGTCGGCGTCGACCGCCTCGACTACACGAAGGGCATCGAAGAGCGCTTGCTGGCCGTCGAGCGCCTGTTCGAGCGTTTCCCGCAGTACCGCGGCCGATTCACGTTCGCGCAGCTCGCCGCGCCGAGCCGCACCGCCATCGAGCGCTACAGCCGCCTGAACGACAACGTCGAGGCGCTCGCGGCCCGCATCAACCAGCGCTTCGCCGAAGGCCGGTGGAAGCCCATCGCCCTCTTGCGCGCGCACCACGAGCCGCCCGACGTGTTCCGCTACTACCGCGCGGCCGACGTCACCTACGTCTCGAGCCTGCACGACGGCATGAACCTCGTCGCGAAAGAGTACGTCGCCGCCCGCGACGACGAGCGCGGGGTGCTGGTGCTGTCGTCGTTCACCGGCGCCGCGCGCGAGCTCACCGAGGCGCTGATGGTGAACCCCTACGACCTCGAGCAGGCGAGCTCTGCGCTCGCCACCGCCCTCACGATGCCCGAGGCCGAGCAGGTCGACCGCATGCGCTCGATGCGCGCGCTGGTCGCCGAGTACAACGTCTACCGCTGGGCCGGCCGCATGCTCGTCGACGCCGCCAGACACCGCGCGCGCGAGCGGCTCAGCGGCCGCCTCACCGACCGCCTGCTCGGCCTGGAGCGCACCGCTTGAACCGCAACCTCCTCTCACCCCAGAACCGTGACGTGCTCGAGCAGTTCGCCTCGAGCGACCTGCTGCTCGCGTTCGACTTCGACGGCACGCTCGCGCCCATCGTCGCCGACCCGATGGCGGCGAAGATGCGGCCGCGTACGCGCGAGCTGCTCGTGCGGCTGTGCCGCCTGTACCCGGGCGTCGTCATCTCGGGGCGCTCGGTGGCCGACGTGCGCGAGCGGGTGAAGGGCGTCGGGTTTCTCGAGGTCATCGGCAACCACGGGCTCGAGCCGTGGAAGCGGTCTGAAGACTTCGCGAAGAAGGTGCGCGCGTGGCTGCCGGTGCTCTACCAGCGGCTCACCGCGCACAAGGGCATCGTCATCGAAGACAAGGGCTACTCCATCGCGATTCACTACCGAAAGAGCCGCGAGAAGCGCCTCGCGAAAGACGCCATCTACGCGGCGGCGGCGGCGCTGATGCCGCTGCGCGTGGTGGGCGGGCACCAGGTGGTGAACCTGTTGCCCGACGGGGCGCCGCACAAGGGCATCGCGCTCGGGGCGGTGCGCGACCGGCTGGGCTGCGACACGTCGCTGTACGTGGGCGACGACGAGACCGACGAAGACGTGTTCGCGCGCGACGAGCCGGGGCGGCTGCTCACGATTCGGGTGGGGCAGAAGTCGGGCACGCGCGCGGCGTTCTTCATCGAAGACCAGGCCGAAATCGACGGGCTCTTGTGGCAGCTCCTGCTCTTGCGCTCGAAGCCAACGCACAGCGCCGGGCGCAAAGCTGCGGGGTTCTCTTGAGCCCGAACCCGCGGCCCCTCTCGCTGAAGCCCGTCTCGCTCCCGCTCGGCGACGTGCTCGAGCTGCTCCGCCTGGTCTGGGCGGTCGACCACGGCCTGCAGCGCACCAGCAAGCGCATGGAGCAGCAGCTCGGCATCACCGGCCCTCAGCGCTTCACGCTGCGGCTCATCGGCCGCTTCCCCGGCATCACCGCGGGCCAGCTCGCCGACGCGCTCAACGTTCACGCCAGCACCATGACCGGCATCGTGAAGCGCCTGATGAAGCGCAAGCTGGTGGTGCGGCGCGCCGACCCGCTCGACCGCCGGCGCTCGGCGCTCGCGCTCACCGGCGAAGGGCGCGCGCTCAACGTCGCGCCCGAAGGCACCGTCGAGGGCGCGATCTCGCAGGTGCTCGCGACGCTGCCGAAGGGCCAGGTGCAGAGCGCGCGGGCGGTGCTGGCCGCGCTCTCGGCGGCGCTCGACGTGCGTGAAGGCGAGCTCAAGGCCGCTGCGGGCTGACGCGCCACCGGGCTGTGCCGGTCGCCCGGGTCGCCTTGGCCTCCGCGGTTGAATGCGACATCCGTCTTGCCCTGCCGTCCTTCAACAGACACTGCTGCGCTGGTCAGTGCGCGCTGCGAAACAAGGGGAATCATGCGTGTTCTTTCAGGAGCTTCGGGCATCGCGTTGCTGCTCGCAGCTGCTTCGCCGTCGTGTAAGTCGGAGTCGGGTCAGGCACCCGAGGGCGCTCCTCGTCCCGCGCTCACGGCGGCCGACCGCGAGGGCACGACCCTCAAGCCCAACGACAAGGTGACGGCCTCGCTGGGCCCGCGCAAGCGTCAGGCCGCGCGAGTGATTGAGACCTACGGCAAGTTTGCGCTGGTGTCGTTCGATGACGACGGCAATGACTGGGTGACCGGCAACTTCAAGGGGTGGGTCTTGCAGAAGGAGCTCACGCCACAAGGTGCAATCTCGAACCACCCCCTCGACGACACATGTACGTTCGCAGTCAACGACGCGGTGCACGGACACTGGAACACCGTGATGGCGATGACTGACGGTGTCGTCAAAGATACCTACGGCAAGCTCGCGCACGTCGAGTTCGTGAACAACACGAGCGGGTGGACACAGTGCAAGCTCCTGAAGCCCCGCGCCGATGAGGAAGACGAGGCCGGCGCTGACCCTGCGGGCGGCAGCAGTCAGGTCGACGCAGCCACGAAGTGCAAGCGTGGTTGCAACTCACGCTGTCACGGCGCCAAGAACAAGTCGAAGTGTGTGGGCGAGTGCCGTCGCGCGTGCGGCTGACTCGGGCCAGCCGAGCGTCGCCAGTCGACCGTCTCGGGCGGGCCGACGTCGCTCTGCGGCTGGAGCGTCGTCTTCTTCTCGCGCCAGACGCCGGCGTCGGGCGCAGCAGCGCGCGCTCGCACCTCGGTTGAGCGTACGCACCCAGTATTTTTCGCGGTGCGCCTTCGACAGGCGGCCCTGGTACCCGACTTGCGCCGTCACCCGCGCCGGCTTTCGGCGAGCAGCTCGTCGAGCATTGCGACCGCGTCGTCGCCGCCGAGGTAGCCGAGCGACCAGATGCAGCCCCGACGACGAGGCCGTCGCAGAACGGTTGCCCGCGGTATTGGGCGTCATCTACCTCGGCCGAATTGAGCCGAGCGCTCGCCCAGTCGAGTGCGTCGGGCCATTCGGAGCCGCTCGATTCGGCCTGCGGCTGGGCGAGCCGACCTATGGGCTCAACACGCACGGCGGCGTCGAACCCGAACACCAGCGGTCGGCGGCCAGAATCGCGCCGCCGCAACAGTTGCTGGTGCCCCCGGGCCGTTGGCCGCAGCCGGGGCCACCGCAGGTCCCGCAGCTCGCGGCGCAGCACACCGTTCTCTGGGGGTGGGGAACACCCGTCGCGCAGGTCGGGTCGTTCACGACTTTCGAGAACCGGACCCAGTCGACGAGGTACCGGGCTTCGGCCGCGGGAGGCCCGTTGATCCAGTCGGGCCGCGTCCACGAGTTGAAGAACATCTCGTATCGCGGCGCAATCTTCTCGGCCGGGAACTTGTAGGTGTGGATGAACTTGCCGTTGACGTGCCAGCGAACCTGGTTGGGCAGCACGTCGAAACCCCAGATGCGAAAGGCCTTCGACGGGTTGAAGTCGAGGTCGACCATCGTGCCGTATTGCTGCTGCCCATCGAAGTGCACCGCCAGCCAGACCTTCCCCGTGTCACCAGAGAAGGTGTACGACAGAAACTCGATGTCGACTTCGGCCTTGAGCCCGTCGTTGCCGTCCGCCGGTGTCTGTCGGTCATCCCAGTCCTTGATGAACATGCTGTTCAAGACTCCGGGCACCGACGAGGGGCGAAGCCGGGCCTGCCAGCGCCCGTAGCCGAATTCACCGTTGGTTTCGATCGACCCCCCGCGGTAGGGGCTGCCGGGGAGCACCACCTGAACCAGGTGCCCCTCGTCGCTGGTGAAGGCGCGGCTCGGGTGCATCTCGGTACCGTTCTGAGACCACGTCGCCCGCCGCCATGCCGTCTGCGTCGTCTCCCAGTCGGGGTCGAAGTTCTCCAAGAAGGAAATCGGCTCGAACGAGACGGCCTGCTGCACGGCGTCGACGACGTCGTCGTTCAGCGGTTCGGTGTCGAGCTGAACCGGCCCACAAGCGGTCGCAGCAGCCAGCACAAGCATCAGATGTTTCGGCATGTTCGAAAGCCTCAGAGCGGTAGGGGTGAGAACTGTTGCAGAACGACGGAGCCCGCCGCGTCGTGTCGCGAAATCGGTGGGTCGCGCCGACGCGGTCGCTGCCCTGCCGAACGCCTGACCGCGCCCGCCGGCCCATCGTCCCATGGGGCATTGCCTCGCGGCGGGTGGGTGCGGCCATGCAGACCCTTGCCGTGCCTGGGGTCGGGTCTGGCATCGGCGCTGCACATCGCCCGGCGCATGAGACCCCTCGTCATCGCCGCTGTGGTGCTCGCTGCGTGTGG
>JAEUJP010000098.1 GCA_016793725.1 Myxococcaceae bacterium
CTGACCGCGAGCGACGCGGCCTCGCCCATCATTCGCCCGCAGGGCGTCGACGCGCCGAGCGCCTACCGCTTCCCCGAGCTGCCGGGCGACCTCTTGCCCGTCACCGACAAGACGATGCCGCGGTTGTCGCTCGCGCTCTACGACGCGCTCGAGGCGCTCGGCGCGAAGGGCATGACCGTCGCGCTCGACCCGCTCGGCGGCGTCGAGGCGTGGCAGGGCGCTCCGCAGGTGCTCGTGCTCGGCGCGGGCTCGCTCGCCGTGTTCGGCCCGAGCGAGCTCACCTACCTCTGCGCGCTGGCGCTCGCGCTCGGCGAGAGCGGCCACCAGCTCCGCGTGCCCGGCGACGTCGAGGGGCTGGGCGAAGCCGCGGCGGCGGCGTTCGAGGCGTACCCCGTGTCGCTCGCGGCCGGCCGCGTGCTGGCGCACCTCGACGCGCGCGTGCGCGGCGGCGACCCGGCCGCGGTGCGGCTCAACGAGCTGTTGCCCGAGAGCGGTGCCTTCGAGGCGGTCGCGAAGAAGGCGCTCGAGATTCTTTCGGGCTGAGCGCCAGCCTCATGCGCTCGCCGCCGACTCGATGGCATCTCAGTCACCAGGCGAAGCATGGTGCGTGACCTCGCCCGGCACGGGGCCGTGGTCGGGGTTGAGAGCTGTGGCAGCTCCAGGGCCTGGCGCGTGCGGGTGGTCTCGAGCGACCGCGCGTCGGCCGACGAGGAAGCGGCTGGGCTTCTCGACGCGACGCCGAGCTCGAGGGGTCGAGTGGCGGAGACCCACATTCTGGAACGGAGTCAGGTACAGAAAACTACCCATAACTCGGTTCTAGAGTGTGACCCTTCGCCCCTCGGCTCCCGGAGGTGGCGCCGCGCCTCAGCGGTGCGCAGCGCGAGGAGCCCGGCGCCGCCCCACGTCGGCCATCGCGTCGTGCGCCGGAGGTCAGCCCGAAAGGCCGCGAAGCGACGCCGAAGCCGCTGACCGGCCTCGAGCTCGGGAGCAATTTCGAGCAGACGACCGAGCGCGCGCTCGTGCCGATCTGCGAACACGATGCACTCGAACGTGAGACTCGCGCCGTGATGCTGGCGGTCGAGCCGACCGGGGGGTCGACGAATGCGCGTTCGTCGATCTCGACGGCGGCTCGTGGTGCCCGGCGAACTGGAGCGCAGTGCCTCCGCGATACGTCGGAGCTTCTCGGCCAGCGCCACGTGCGCTTCGAAGTCTTCTTCGCGCGTGGTGGAGCTCTTGCCGTCGACATGGTCTCTGAGCATGTCCTGATAACGCAGGGCCTCGAGTGGGCCCGGCCGCGCGATGCGCTGCGCAGTGTGCTGGTCTTTCAGCGTGCGAGCGCGTGACCCAGCTCGACCCATGAGCTCGCGAACGTGTTCGGCGCGCAGCGTGGCCACGAACGCAACGCTACGCCAACTCACCGCGGCGTGATGGGCAGCCCGCGCCGCTCGCGCGCGATGCGCGTCTCTTCGGCGACCTGGTTCGCGATCGGCGCGTAGGTGCGGTTGTTGTTCGCGCCCACCAGCAGCCCGGTGAAGTTGCGAAACACCTCGGTCAGGTTCGTGTTCGTCACGACCGCGAAGCCGTCGACGCCGCTGCCGGCCCGCGACAGCGCCCGCATCGCCGGGTTCGTCACGCCGAGCGCGCTGGTGACGGTACGCACCGTGCCCGCGCCGCTGAACGCGCCGTTCGCGTTGAACAGGGCAGGGTGAATCGAGATGAAGTGCCCGAACACGTCGCCCGGCGGCTGGCGGCGGTACAGCTCGATGGCCGCGCGGTGCAACGACTCGCGCATCGATTCGGAGTACGTGCGCGTCGTGCGGTCGTAGCCCGACTCGCCGCGCTGAAACTGCGCCTGCATGCCGACCATGCGCCGCCACTCGCCGGCCGAGCGCGGGTCGACGCGCGCCATCACCTCGTAGAAGTCGGGGCGCCCGATGTGCTGCCGCAAGAGCTCGACGTTCTGCCGCCGCTGCGCGCTGTTCGCGCGAAGGGCCGCCCGCGCCGCGCGAATTTCGGGCGAGAAGCTGCTCTCGGGCACGGTCGTGATGCGGTCGTAGCGAGGGGCGGGAGCAGCACGGCGCGCGGCGGTAGCAGGAGGGCTCATGCACTCTCCTACGGACCTCCGTTCGCGCCGGTTTCCATGCACCCGCGCCTGGCATTTTCAGTCTACCCCCTGGCGGCAACTGCTCAGGTCGACAGGGCCTTCTCGACGGCGGCCCGAAGCTCGCGGCTGCGGCCCTCGGCCGCCTTGCGCACACGCACACACAGCGCCGGGTCGTGGCGGAAATTGGCCAGCGCCTTCACGGCCTGGCCCGCGTGGCGCTCGGTGCCGCTCTCGATGACGCCCAAAAGGTGCTCGGTGGCGGGCTCGTGGCGCAAGAGCGCCATCGCGAGAAACGCCACGTCGGTCGCGCGGCCCGTGTACTCGCGCAGCACGGCGAGCGCGTCGGGCTTGCGCGACTCGCCGAGCGCGAGCAGCACGGCCTCTTGCTCTGCTTCACCGCGGGTGCTCAGCAGCTCGCGCGCGAGCTCGAGCCCCGCCCCCGTCGACAGCTCGACGAACGCACGCACCGCGGCGCCGAACACCTCGGCCTCTGCGTCGCCCACCGCAAGCTTCAGCCGCAGCGCCGGCAGCGCGGCGTCGGGCTGCGCCTCGGCGAGCGCGTGGGCGGCCGCGAGCCGCGTGCGCACCTCGGGGTCGGCGAGCGCCTCGGCCGCGAAGACGGCGCCGTCGGGGTGCCGCGAGCGCACGAGCCCGAGCACCGAAAGGCCTCGCACCTCGGCGGCGGTGTCGACCGGCGGGCCCCACTGCGCCTCGAGCTGCACGCACGTGCGGCCGAGCCCGTACGCCTCACGCTCTCGGGTCGCCTCGAGCGCCATGATGGCGCGCAGGAGCGCGGCCTTCGCGCGGCACTGCGGGTCGGGCGCCGGCCCCTTCGCGAAGCGCACGAACGCGTCGACGAGCGCGTCACCGCACGCCGAGAGCTGCTGCTCTTCGACGGCGCTCGCGGCCGCGAGCACGACCCTCGCGCTGGCGTGAGCGAGCGTCTTCTTCAGCTCGGCGGCGCCGGTGGCGGCCTTCGCGCGCGCGACCGCCTCTTCGACGTCGGCTTCTCTCGAGCGCCTCGGCTTCGCCATGCCACCGTCAGCGTAGCGCCGGAGCGCGCTGCGTGGGCGGAGGCTGCGGCACCGGCGGCCCGGGCTCGACTGCGCCCGAGCTCTGCAGCGCGGCGAGCTGCGTGTCGATCTCATTCACCCGCATGCCGAACAGCTCGATGCGCTCGACGTTCAGCATGCGCTTGAAGATGCCGAACGCGACGGCGCCAAGCCCCGCCACCGCCACGCCCACGCCGATGCCCGTGAAGACCGAGTTCGACGTGCCGAAGATGTTCGAGCGGTCTTGGGTCGTCACCGAAAGCACCGTCAGAATCACGCCTGCTGCAATGGCGCCCGCGCCCACTGCGATGAACGGCGCGCCCGTGTTCGGCCCGTTCGCTTCGAGGCGCTGCTTCTCGGCCACCAGCGCGCTGCGCGTCATGCGGCCCACCGGAGTGTCTGAAGGGCCGTCGCCCACGTCGAACTTCAGCGGAGCCGACGGCTGCGGCTCGCTCGCTGCCGCCGGAGCCGGCGCCGCCGTCACCTTTGCCAGCGGGTCGATCGCCAGCGTCACCTCGAGCTCGATCAGACCAAACAGCTCGGCGCAGTCGGTCTGCTCAGACTTGAGCTCGCGCTTGCCCGCCCCCGTGCCGTCGGGTCGCGTGCGCACCACGCTCGCGGTGAAGCCCTTCGCCGCCGCGCTCACCTGAACCATCAGCGACTGAGGCGCGGAGTTGTCGAACGGGTTCATGCCCAGCCGCGCCGAAACCGCGCTCACCAGGGCATCTTTGCCCGGGCAGGGCGTACCCGAGACGTCGTAGACGAGCCGGGCCGGCATCGGAGCCGCCATCGCCCCCGCCGCCCCCAAAACCACCATCGCCGCCAACGCGCGGTTCATCGCGTCACCCCCTGCCGCGCCGGGCAGCTGCCGAGCGCCTTCTCGTAGCGGTACCGGCACTCGCTCAACATGTTTTGCGCCGCCACCGTGCCCTGCACGTTGCGCGCGACGTCGGCGTCGCGCACCCGGTAGCCGTTCAGCTCGTTCGTCGCGGCTCTGAGGTCGCCGCGGGCCAGCGTCAGGCACTCGTCGTAGCGCTGCTCGGCCACCTCGCTGCACGACGGCATCGCGATCGCCATGCACGGCCCGTCGACCGACAGGCAGCTCGCCGCGCGCTCGCAGCCCACCGCGCGCAGCCCCTCGGTCAGGTACGTCACCGTCACGTCGGCCTCGGCGCAGCCCGTCTCGCGTGAGAACGTCGCGCGCGCACGGCCCAACATCGTCGGCAGGTCGAGGTACTCGACGCAGTCGCCCTCGAGCGGGCACAGCGCATGGCGCCCGCAGCCCTCGGCGACGTAGTCGCGCTCGCGCTCCGAGACCCGAACCTGAGCGGCCTCGCACTTCAGCTGCGCACCGAACCGCTTCGCGACCGCATCGAACCGCTGCTGCCACGACACGTTCGAACGGCAGCTCCCGGCCACGCAGCGCGCCTCGGCGCCACACCCGCGATAGAGCCCGCCGGCGGCCTCTTCGACCTGAGCGGGGGGGCAGTGCAGAAAGCCCGAAGCCGCCGCCTGGGTCTGCTCCTTCATGGTGGCGCAGGCGGCGAGGGCGAGGAGTAGGGCGATTCTCGGGTGCACGCCCCACCTTTGGGGGAAGGCCGCCCAGATTGTCACGGCCCGGCTACTTTTTTTTCTTCTGGCCCAGCTCGGCGAGGTCATCGATGTCGACCTCGAGCAGGCCGCTGGTGCCGACGCTGTCCCACGCGAGGAACATGCAGGTCATGCCCGTGGCGCCGGTCAAGTCGATCTTCCCCGTGTGCTTCAGCGGGTACCACACGTACTTCTTGTTGATGGGCTTCTGCTTCGGCGTGTCGTGAATGCAGAGCACGCCTTGCGGTATCTGGCCCATCACGCGCGGGCCGTCGGCGCGCATCACCATCACGTACTGGTGGTCGGCCTGCAGCCCCTCGACCCTCAACACGTCGGTGCTGGCGGGCGTGAGCGTGTGCTCGTCGGCCACGAACGTCGCGAACCGCTCGGGGATGTACTTCGAGATGCGGATGTTGATCGAAATTTTGCCCTTGTTGTCGCTGGGGTCGTCGTCGAACACCCACGCGTAGAGCTTCTCGGCGCCACGAATCACCTTCGTCGACGGTGACAGGTACCCGAACCGCTCTTTCGGGTCGACCTTCTCGCCCGCCAGGTAATACATGATCTGCGACGTACGCCCGAGCTTCGGCCCCAGGTCGATCGACCCGCTCAGCGTCAGCTGGTACGGCGTCTCGGGCTCGAGATCGAGCTCGAACACCTTGTACTGGCTCAGCGGCAGCGTGTGGTGCTGCGGCCAGATGGTGAACGACCTCATCGGCCACGTGTAGACGTGCTTCACGTCGGCGTCGTACACGATGCCCGCATCGACCGCTTCTTGCGTCACGGGCCCGTCGACCCGCTGCGGCAACGTCGGTATCTGATCATCGACCGGCTCGTCTTTGTCGTTCGGCACCAGCTTCGCGTCGACGTGCACCTGCCGGTTGCCCGTGATGGTGACCCGCTTCGTCCACGGCCGGTAGCCCTCGAGCGACATCGCGAACGTGTACGTGCCCTCGGCGAGCATGCCGTCCATCGGCGCCTTGCCCACCACCTTGCCGTCAATCACCACCTCGGCGCCCGGCGGCACGCTCGTCGCCCACACCGGCGTCTTCGGCCCCATGCCCGCGCCGCTCTCTTTTTTGCCGCCGAACATGATCGCGAGCCCCGCGATCAGCACGAACAGCACGCCCGCCCCCGCCGCGATCATCTTCACGGCCTTCGCCCGCGCCTCGGCCTTCTCGGGCGAGTCGAGCGACAGCTGCGTCTGCTGCTGCGGCCCCGTCATCTTCACGCCCTCAGGCAGCGGCCGCGTGCTGTCGTCTTCGTTCTCGTCGGCCCCCGTGTCGGCCGGGTTGCCCGGGTCGAACCGCGTGTCGGGCACCTGCGTCGGCGTCGAGCCCTGCGTCAGCTGCGCCATCTTCGTGTTCGTCACCCGCTTGCGCTCGCCCGCCGGCTTCATCGTCGTCGGCGCCTGCTCGACCGCCGCGTTTCGACCGGTCACCGCCTTGCGCTTGCCCGTCGCCAGCTTCGGGCTGCCCCCCGGAGGCGTCTTGTCGTCGGGCGCCGCCGTCTCGTCGGTCGCCAGCCGAGGCTTGCCGTCGAGCAGCTGCCGAAACCCTGCCCGAACTTCTGCCGGCCGACCCGCCGCCTTCAGGTCTTCTTCGAACAGCACCGACATCAGCGACTGCAGGTCGCTGCGATGCACCTCGGGGTACAGCTGGTGCGTCAGCGCGTTCAGCGCCTGCGCCATCTCGCGCGCCGTGCGGAACCGCGCGTTGCGGTCGAGCGCCAGCCCCTTCAACATCAGCTGCTCGAGCTCGGGCGGCACCTCGGGGTTCAGCGACGACGGCAGCGGGTAGTCACCCGTCAAGAGCGCCCGCATCACCTCGACGAACTCGCCTTCGTACGGCCGCCGCGCGCACAACATCTCGTACAGCACCACCGTCGCCGCGTAGACGTCGGTGCGCGCATCCATCGTGCGGTCTGCGCGCGACTGCTCGGGCGAGAAGTACGGGTACTTGCCCTTCACCATGCCCGTCGCCGTCTGCTTGCCCGTCATCGTCGACTTCGCGATGCCGAAGTCGACCAGCTTCACCTCGCCCTGCCAGCTGATGAGCACGTTCTCGGGCGACACATCGCGGTGCACCAGGTTCAGCGGCTGCCCGTTTTCGTCGCTCCGCGTGTGCGCGTAGTAGAGCGCCTCACACATCTCGACCGTGATGAGCATCGCCAGGGGCACCGACATCACCGGGTAGCCCTTGCGCTTCGCCCGCTTCAGCACGTGCGACAGCGACTGGCCGTCGACGAGCTCCATCGCGATGAAGTAGCGCCCGTCGATCTCACCGAAGTCGAAGACCTGGGCGATGTTCGAGTGCGTCAGCGTCGCCGACAGCTTCGCCTCTTCGACGAACATCTCGACGAACTCGTTCTCTTCGGCGAGGTGCGGGTGAATCAGCTTGAGCACGACCGGCTTTTTCATGCCCGCCGCCGCGTGCATGAACGCCTTGTAGGTCACGGCCATGCCGCCGGACGCGAGCTTGCTGACGAGCTCGTATTTTCCGAACGTGGTGACGCTCATGAGGAAAGCTCGCGCAGCATACTCCTCAGGTTACGTGTGGGTAATCTTCCGAGAGGGCCATGCGGGCTCGAGTCGCACCCGTTACTCCGGCTCCCATGCCTTCGAACGACGTCATCGCACACACACTCCAGTGGCTCTCGGTGCTCCTGGAAATCGACGGCTCGCCCCGCGACCGCGTCGACGCGTACCGCCAGGCCGTGAAGGTCGTTCGAGAGCTCGAGCAGCCCGCCGCCGACCTGATTCGCCGGTCAGGCGCGCCCGGCCTCGAGGTGCGTGGCGTGCCCGCCCCGATCGCGAAGCTCGTCGCCGACTGGGTGTTGACCGGCAAGCTGCCCGTGAGCCAGCCCCGCGAGGCCGGCCTGTGGCCCGCACTCAGCCGCGCCCTGTGCGGCGCCCTCGGCATCGAGCCCCAGGCGAAGAAGAAGGCCCCCGTCGCGGTGCCGGCGTTTCATCGCCCCGTCTGGGAGAGCTGGCAGTAGGGCCGAAGTGAAGCATGTTAGACGCGCGGTTCAATGAACCGCGCGCTCGTCTGTGTCGTCTTCCTCGCCTGTCAGTCTGCACCGCAGCCGAAGCCCGAACAGACGCCGCCGCCGCCCAAGGCCGAGGCTGCGCCCGCGCCCGAGCCGGTGCTCGAGGCCCCGAAGCTCAGGCTGCCGCCCGGAGCGAAGCCCCTCGCCCAGAGCCTCGACCTGCGCGTCGTGCCCGGCGAAGACACGTTCACCGGCGCCACCGTCATCGACGTCGAGGTGAGCCAGCCCCTCGACGTGCTGTGGCTGAACGCCACCCACCTCACCCCGTCGGCGGCCACCGTCGGCGGCGCGCCCGCAAAGGTGAAGGTCGTGGGCGAAAACCACCTCGCGCTGATTCCCCCGAAGCCCCTTCAGCCCGGCACGACGCAGGTGAAGCTGCAGTACACCGGCGTGCTCTCGAAGAAAGACACCGGCGGCCTCTTTCAGCTCAAAGAGGGCGACCAGAGCTACGCGTACACCCACTTCGAGCCGCTCGACGCGCGCCGCGCGTTTCCCTGCTTCGACGAGCCCGCGTTCAAGATTCCCTGGGCCATCACGCTCCGCCACCTGCCGTCGCACCTCGCGTTCGCGAACCAGCCGGTCGCGTCGACCACGGTCGAGGCGGGCGTGCAGGTCACCGTCTTCAAGCCGACGCTCGCGCTGCCGAGCTACCTCGTCGCGATGGCGGTCGGCCCGTTCGACGTCGTCGACGGCGGCAGGTGGGGCAAGAACAAGGTGCCGCTCAAGCTCATCACCCCGAAGGGCAAGGGCCCCGATGCGCGCTACGCGGTCGAGAACACCGGCCCGATTCTCGAGCAGCTCGAGGCGTACTTCGGCATCGCCTACCCGTACGAGAAGCTCGACAGCATCTCGCTGCCCGTGAACACCGGCGCGATGGAAAACCCCGGCCTCGTCACCTACGGCCACCAGCTGATGTTGTCGCGCGTCGCCGAAGACACGCCCGGCCGGCAGCGCGCGTACGCGTCGGTCTGCGCGCACGAGCTCGCGCACCAGTGGTTCGGTGACCTCGTCACGATGGCCTGGTGGGACGACCTGTGGCTCAACGAGGCCTTCGCGACGTGGATGACGACGAAGGTCGTCGCCGCCTGGAAGCCGAAGTGGGACGCCGACGTGCTCGCCACCCAGCGCCGCAGCGGCGCCCTCGGCAGCGACGGCCTCGCCAACGCCCGCCAGGTTCGCCAGCCCATCACCGCCAACGACGACATCGTCAACGCGTTCGACGGCATCACCTACGGCAAGGGCGCCTCGGTCATCTCGATGTTCGAGAGCTGGGTCACGCCGGCCGCCTTTCAGAAGGGCGTGAAGCGGTACCTCGAGCAGCACGCGCACGGCAACGCGACGGCCGCCGACTTTCTCGCCGCCATCTCGGCCGAAGCGGGCAAAGACGTGTCGGCCCCGTTCGCCACGTTTCTCGACCAGCCCGGCGCCCCCCGCGTCGCCATGGAGCTCGTCTGCCCCAAGGGCCCGTCGCCCAGGCCC
>JAEUJP010000179.1 GCA_016793725.1 Myxococcaceae bacterium
CGGCCTGGCGCAGCGCGAGCTGCATGGCGCGCAAGAGCGTGTCGAGGCCCTGGTACGGCAGCTGAGAGCCGAGGTGAATCAGCTTCATCGGCGTGCCGTCGGGCTCGCCGACCACGTCGGCCGAGTAGGGCGCCAGGTCGACCGGCTGGGGGAAGACGTGCAGCGACATCGGCGGGGCGCCGAGCGAGAGCACGTAGTCGCGCGTCGTGCCCGAGCCGCAGATGACGGCGTCGGCGTTCATCAGGCAGTACAGCTCTTGCCTCCGTACCTTCGAGAGAAGGCGGCGGTCGCCCTCGAGCATCGGCTCGCGGTAGCGCAGCTCCTGCGACTGGAAGGTCTGGGCGTCGTAGACGAGGCGAAAGCCGAACCCAGAGCGGGCCTCGCACAGGGGGTACCCTCCGAACGGGTCGAAGAAGTGCGCGATGACGTACTCTTCGCTCTCGAGCTGCCGGCGCACCGCGCGATCGAACGCTTGAATGCGAGACTGCAGGTCGCCCGAGCCGACCGGCACGCGCAGCAGCCGCGCGCCGTGGTACCGCTCGATGTGAGAGTGATCGGGCGTCTTCGTCGAGAGCACGACGACCTGGAAGCGATCGATGAGCCCCTTCAAATACTCTGTGATTCGGCGTGAGAGCCCGTTAGGCCCGGGCAGCACGTCGAAGCAGCAAAAGAGCAGGCGAGGCTGTTCGGACACTGACCTTGAGGATACATAAGGCCGCCATGAGCAGCGATGAGAACGAGTTGAAGAAGCTCACCGTTCGCGAGCTGCGCACCAAGGCTGTCAAGGAGCTCGGCTCGAAGGTCGCGGCGGGCTTGAAGCTGAAGGCCGAGCTCGTCGATGCGCTGTCGAAGAAGACGAAGGCGCCGAGGCCCCGGCCGACCGCTCCGAAGCCGAAGGCGACAGCGCCGAAAGCTCGAGCGAGTGCTCCGAAGCCGAAGGCGAGCGCTCCGAAGGCGAGTGCTCCGAAGCCGAAGGCGAAACCCAGTGCGCCGAGAGCGCGGGCGAAGAAGACCGCGGCAGGTGCAGCGCCTTCTCCGCCGCCCGCCCGCCCCCTCGCAAAGACCCTCTCTCCCACGAGGGCAGCGCGAGGCGCGATTCCGTATGAGCTGCCCATCACGCGTGACTTCTTCGTCGACCCGCGCAAGCCCTCGCTGCCCGCTTCGTATGGCGACGATCGGCTGCTGTGCTTTCGCCGCGAGCCGCTCGCCATCGTCGTCTCGTGGGATCTGTCGGCCAAGACCTTCGACAGCGGCCGTGGCCTGTCGCTCGAGCTCGTGACGCAAGAGGGCCGCCTCGTGGGCTCGGTCGCCGTCACCGCTCCGACCGGGCTGGCCACGTTCGCCGAGCTGCCCGGCGGCCAGCCCCTGTCGGTTCAGGTCGTCAGACAGGGGCGAGTCGTCACCCGCGCGCGGCCGTTCGTGCTCGGCGACGCCGCGCCGGCCGCTGCGCCTGCTCCCGCCTTCAAGATGACGGTGCCGTTCGATGCGCCGTTGCCGACCGCGCCCGAGCGGCGCCGCTGGCCCGACGCGCCGCCGCCCGTGGTCTCGCCGCGCGAGGCCTCGCGGGCGTCGTCGAGCCGGCTGAGCTCCTGAGTGGCCCCTCGCACCGTGCTCGTGCTGCACGCCCACCTGCCGTGGGTGGTCGGCACCGAGAACGAGCGCTGGCTGCACGAGGCCGTGCTCGATTGTTACCTGCCGCTGCTCGACGTGCTCGAGCGGGCGCCGAAGGGGCGGGTGACGCTGTCGGTGACGCCGGTGCTCGTCGCGATGCTGGAAGACGCGGGCGCGCGCGTGCGCACGCTCGAGCACCTCACCGCGGCTCGTGCGGCGGCGACCGGCTGGCACCACGACGCGGCGTCGCGCGCGCTCAACGACTTCGGTCGCGGCTCGATCGTCGAGCGCATGCGCGCCCTCGCGCACAGCGGCGCCGTCGAGCTCATCACGTCGGCCGTCACGCACGGCTTCTTGCCGCTGCTCATGATGGTGCCCGAGGCGGCCGAGGCCCAGGTGGCGCTCGGCGTCGAGGCGCACCGGCGTGCGTTCGGTGTCGAGCCGAAGGGCTTCTGGCTGCCCGAGTGCGGCTACGCGCCGGGGCTCGACGCCGTGCTCGCGGGCCACGGCATTCGGTACACGTTCGTCGACTCTCACGCGCTCGCGGCCGCGGTGCACGGCACCGCCGCGCCGGTCTTCATGCCCGCCGGGGTCGCCGCGTTCGCGCGCGACGTCGCCGCGAGCGAGCAGGTGTGGAGCTCGTTCGTCGGCTACCCCGCCGACCCCGTGTACGCCGACTTTCACCACCGCGTGAACGGGCAGCGCGTGCTGCGCATCACGGGCTCCGAAGAGAAGCAGCCGTGGGAGCCCGCCGTCGCGCTCGGGCGCGCTCGCGAGCACGCCCGGCACTTTCTCGCCGAGCGCGCGCGCGGCGCGGAGCTGCAGGTGGCGCCGTACGACGCCGAGCTGTTCGGGCACTGGTGGCTCGAGGGGCCCACCTTTCTCGAGACCGTGCTGTGCGAGGGCTCGGCGCTCACGACGCCGAGCGCGGTGCTGCGCGAGCGCCCGACGCTCGAGGCGCGCGAGCTGCCGTTCTCGACCTGGGGGCGCGCCGGCACCGCCGAGGTGTGGCTCGGCCCCCAGAACGGGTGGATGTGGCCGCACCTGCACCGCGCGGCAGAGGTGATGACGGGCCTCGCCGACCTCGAGGCGCTCAACGCGCTCTTGCTCGCGCAGGCGAGCGACTGGCCGTTTCTTGTCGACGCGAAGACGTCGGCGGGCTTCGCGCAGGGCGAGTTCGAGCGGCACCTGCTGCGCTTTCGGGCGCGCGCGCGCGGCGAAAGAGCCTCGGGGCCCGTGCCCTTTCCATGGGCGTCGCCGAGCGTGTACCGACGGTAGTACGGTGCATCGAAGGGTGGCGGGCAAGCTCAACCGGCGAAAGATGGCTGCGCTCCTCGAGCAGGCGGGGCTGCACCAGCAACGCGGCGAGTGGCAGAGGTCGCTCGAGGTGCTCGCGCCGGTCGTCGAAGAGCGCGACGCTCCGGCCGAGGCGCTCGGCGTGTACTCCGATGCGCTGCGCAAGCTCGACCGGGCCGACGAGGCGCGCGCCGTGCTCGAGCGCGCCCTCAAGTCGCAGCCCGATGAGCCCTCGACGCTGGCTCGCATGGGGTCGCTGCTGGTCGACGAGTCGCGGCCGCTCGAGGGCGTGAGGCTGCTCGAGAGGGCGAAGCGGGCGCTGGGGCGTGACCCGTCGGTGCTGGTGCACCTCGGCTTCGCGCAGCTCCGCGCCCACCTGCTCGACCAGGCCCAGGCCTCGGGTGAAGCGTCACTGCAGCGGGGCGGAGGCGACGAGGCGAAGCTGTTGCTCGCGGCGGTGAAGACGCGCAAGGGCGACTACCGGCAGGCGATCGCGATGGCGACGGCGCTCGAAGAGAAGACGACGGGGCCGCTGCGCGCTGCGGCGGCGTCGGTGCGCGCCGATGCGCTGCTCTTCTCGGGCGAAGCGGCGGCGGCGCTCGAGGTGTGGAAGGGGCTGCACGCGAGCGGGCAGGTCGCGCCCGGTCAGCTGCCGCACATGGCGTACGCGGCGCAGGTGGCGGGTGACGCCGAGCTCGCTTCACGGCTCATCGAGCAGCGCATGGAGGGCAGGCCGGCGGTCGAAGATCGGCTCTTGTTCGCGCAGATCTTCAACCTGCGCGGCAAGCCGGCCGAGGCGCTCGCGATGCTCGACGGCGTTCTGGCGGCGGGTGCCGGGGCGTTGACCGGCATTCGGTACGAGGTGCTCGCGACGCGCGCTCGGGCGCTGCGGCTTTTGGGGAGGTCGGGCGAGGCGCGAGAGATGCTCGACGACGCGGCGGCGATGCCCGAGTACGTGCTGCCGCGGCTCGGCGCGCGGGTGCGAATCGATCGCGGTCACCTCGCGGCCGAAGAGGGTGACTTCGAGAAGGCCGACGTGCTGTTCAAAGAAGCGCTCGCGCTCGACCCGGGCGACCCCGAGGCCGCGCGTGCGCTCGAGCTCACGTCACGCAAGGTCGCGTGGAAGAGCGAGCTGCAGGCGGGCGCCGACGCGCAGGTGGCGGCGGCGCGGGCCGAGGCCGACGCGCTGGGGCGGCGCTTTCGCTCGCGCGAGTCGGAGCTCGACGCGCTCCGCCGAGAGCTCGAGCACGTGAAGGCGGCGCAGGCGAAGGCCGAGGCGGCGGCCGATGCCGCGAAGGCGGCGGTGAAGGCGGCGCTCGAGCGGGCGCAGCTGGCGCCGGCGCGCGCCGTGGCCGAAGAGCTCGCGACGCGCGAGCTCGAGATCGAGACGAAGGCCGACGACGCGGTCGAACGTGCGCTGTTCGGGGTGCGCGACCGGTGCCCCGACGAGGTGGTGCGGCTGCTGCGGGTCGCCGAGCGCACGTTTCAGAAGGCGCTCTACATCGCGCTGCCGGCGGCGGCGGTGGCGGTGCTGTACGCCGGGGCGCTCGAGCGCGCGCTGGTGGTGCTCCTGGCCGAGCGGTTCGGCGCGTGGCTCGACGAGAAGAAGCGGCGCCAGGCGTTTCTCGACGGGGCCGTGCGCGAGCGGCGCGGCTCGAGCGTCACCTACTTCAACCACTTCGTCGAGGCGTTCGACCCGGGGGTGGGCGTCGCGGCGCCGTCGCTGGGCGAGGTCGAGCGGGCGCTCGAGCGGCGGGGCGAGCCGTTCATGGCCGCGTTCGTCGAGTTCTTGCGCGAGCGGTACCCGGTGCCCGATGTGTACTTCGGCGAGCTCGCGGCGTTCGTGCAGTGGACGAAAGAGCGCGTGCGAGACCCGGCGGCGCACGGCCGGGCGCTCGAGGTCGGCTACGAAGACCTGCGCCGCTTTCGCGACGAGCTGCTGTTCGACTTTCGCGGCAAGAAGCGGGGCGCCCTCGCGACGCTGCTCGGGGCGACCGCGTGACGGTGGTGCTGGTGCCCGGCTTCAACGGCTCGGCGCGGCAGCCGCTGCTCGTGCGCCTCTCGAAGCTGCTCGAGGCCGAAGGGGTGGCGACGAAGCGGGTGACGCTGCCGCGCGTTCGGCCGACGCCGGCGCTGGCGCCCGAGAGCGAGGCGCTGGCGAAATACGAGGCGACCGCGTACGCGGGCCGGTCGTTCGGGGGGCGCGTGTGCATTCGCCTGCCGGCGCGGGTGCCGCGGGTGCTGCTCGGCTTCCCCATTCGACCGCCGGGTCGGCCGCGGCCCGAAGACGAGGCGGCGCTGCTGGCGCTGCGCTCGCCGACGCTGATTCTGCAGGGCTCCGACGACGAGCTCGGGCCCCTCGCCGTGCTCGCGCCGCTGTGCGCGCAGAACCGGCACCTGCAGCTCGAGGTGTTCGAAGGTGTGGGGCACGCGTTCGGCCGGCACGAGAAGCGCGTGCTGGAGCGCGCCGCCGAGTGGCTGGTAAAGGAACTGAGATGACTTCGTGGTTGATGGTTCTGCTCACGGCGGCTCCGGCTCCCGCTCCGGCGTCGCCTGCCCCGCTGCCCGATCTGCCCGCGCCGCTCGGCATGCTCGACAAGGTGCTGCAAGAGGGCGGGGCGAACGGCGAGAAGACGGTCGAGCTGACGCTGCCGGGCTGCGATCACAAGGTGCCGGTGAACGCGAGCCGGTTCGTCGGGGGCACGGCGTACGCGATGCAACAGATGGTCGAGTGGCTGTACCTGACGCCGGGCCTGAAGGTGCTCGAGAAGGCGACGCTCGACGAGCTCACGCAGGGCGTGACGAACGGCAGGTTCGTCGAGCAGAAGGCGTGCGGGGCGTTGCCGAAAGAGCTGCAGAAGGCCCCCAAGCTGTGTGCCGGCGCGGGCAAAGACCAGGCGTGGATGGTGGCGAACGACAAGCCGGTGGTGAGCGTGCGCTGGGCGCCGGCGAGCGGGGCCGACAAGTGCCTGCCGCGGCTGACGGGGGTGCTGTTCGATGCGAAGGGCGTGGCGCGCGTTCGGTACGACGCCGACTTTGGTGGGGCGGCCTCGGGGGCGCTCTTGGGCGACGGGTGTCAGATCACGTTCACGTTCGATGCGGCGAATGAGGTGTTCCACGCGGCGCGCCGAGGCTGTAAGGGACCCTGAAGCACACCGTCATGGCCGGTCCGGCAGCACCCATCGTCGAAGTCGACCCACAGCACCCGCAGCCGAGGCACGTCGACCGTGCTGCGCAGCTGCTCGAAGACGGCGGGCTCATCGCCTACCCCACCGACACCTATTACGGCATCGGGTGCGATCTGCAGTCGAAGAAGGGCATCGACAAGCTGTATGCGCTGAAAGATCGCGACCGCCGCAAGCCGTTCTCGTTTCTCTGCCCCGACCTGTCTGACGTCGCCCACTACGCGCTGGTGTCGAACTTCGCGTACCGCACGATGAAGCAGCTGACGCCGGGGCCGTTCACGTTCGTGCTCGAGGCGACGCGGCTGGTGCCGCAGATGATGCAGAACAAGCAGCGCCAGGTGGGCATTCGGGTGCCGCAGGCGCCGCTGATGCTGGCGATCGCGGCGAAGCTGGGGCGGCCGATCGTGACGACGTCGGCGACCGACTCCGACGGGCGGGTGCTGATCGACGCGCGCGACATCAAAGAGACGCTGGGCTCGCGGCTCGAGCTGATTCTCGACGGCGGGGTGCAGCCGAACGAGCCGTCGACGGTGGTGTCGCTGGTCGGCGACCAGATCGAGATCTTGCGTCAGGGCAAGGGCATCATCGTCGCTTGAGGGTCACTCGCCCTGAATGAGGGCGACCACGATCAGCCAGGCCACGACGGCGAGGGTGTAGAGGCCGACGGCCGCGCCGATCTTCACCGCCTTCGACTCGGTGCGCTTCGCGATGGTGACGGCGATCGCGCCGGCGCCGCCCGCGAACAGGGCGAGCAGGAGGCCGCCGACCACGCCCATGACGATGGTGGGCGCGAGGTACGCCATGGCCGCGGCGTTCTTGTCGGCCTCTTTCATCATCTTGTCGCAGCAGGTCTGGCAGTGCGTGAGGTCTGCGCCGGCACACTCGCCGCACACGAACGTGCCGCAGCGGGCGCAGGCGAAGCGGGCGGCGGCCTGGTGCGCGGGGCAGGTGCTGCCGGGCGCCGCGGGCGAGGGCGACGCGTGCTTGTCAGACGGGGGAACCTTGCGGCCGCGCGCGTCGAACAGCTCGGTCTTGGGGCCCATGAAGCCCTTCACGCGCACGACCTTGTACGAGGCGCCGCCGACGGGCAGCTGCCACTCGCCCTTGGTGGCGAGCTTCTGCTCGTGAACGTTCTGGCCGCTCTCTTTGACGATGAGCTTGCCGGCGGGGAAGGCGGCTCCGAACTCGATGCGGCGGTTGTCGATCGACCAGCCAGTTGCCATGCCGCGAGAATCTAGCGCAGGGCCGCGGGCGGGCGTTGAATGGGCGGCAGAGTGCAGACCGACCTGCTCGATCACTGGGTGACGTATCTGCGCGCCGAGCGGAACCTGGCGGCCAAGAGCGTCGAGGCGTACGCGACCGACGTGCGCGGGTACCTCGAAGAGCTCGAGCGCAAGAAGCTGCAGGTCGAGTCGGTCACGCGCGAAGACGTGCTCGAGCACGTGGCGACGCTGGCGCGGCAGGGCCTCTCGCCGCGCAGCCGGGCGCGCCACCTCGCGGCGCTGCGCGGGTTTCACCGGTTTCTCGAAGACGAGAAGCTGTGCGCGAAAGACCCGACCGAAGATCTCGACACGCCGAAGTCGGCGAAGAAGCTGCCGGTGTTCTTGACGCTGCCCGAGGTCGAGGCGCTGCTCGCGGCCGCCGACGAGCGCACGGTGCCCGGTTGCCGCGACCGCGCGATGATTCAGCTCTTGTACGCGACCGGCCTGCGCGTCTCGGAGCTCATCAAGCTCAAGGTTCAAGACGTCAACCTGCGCGACGGCTTCGTGGTGACGATGGGCAAGGGCAGCAAAGAGCGCGTGGTGCCCATCGGCCGGCTCGCGAAAGAGAAGCTCGAGGCGTACCTCGCGACGTCGCGGCCGGCGCTGGTGAAGGGCGCGCAGGTCGCGGCGATGTTCGTGACGCCGCGGCGGGCGGGGTTCTCGCGCATGGGGTTCTGGAAGCTCTTGCGCCGCTACGCGCTCAAGGCGGGCATCACGAAGCCGCTGTCGCCGCACAAGCTGAGGCACTCGTTCGCGACGCACCTGCTCGAGCGCGGCGCAGATCTGCGCGCGGTGCAGGCGATGTTGGGGCACGCCGACCTGTCGACGACGCAGATCTACACGCACGTGACGTCGGCGCGGCTGAAGGCCGTCTACGACAAGCACCACCCGCGTTCTCGTGTCGGCTAAGACTGCCGCAAGCACATGCGTACTCTTTCGGGCGTTCAGTCTTCGGGGCAGCTCCACATCGGCAACTACTACGGCGCGCTGAGGCAGTTTCTCGAGCTGCAGAACGAGGGCGAGGCGCTGTACTTCATCGCGAACCTGCACGCGCTGACCACCGTGCGCGACGGTGAGCTCGCGCGCAAGCTCACGCTCGAGTGTGCGGCGGCGTTTCTCGCGCTGGGGTTGGACCCGAAGAAGGCGGTGCTGTTTCGCCAGAGCGACATCGCCGAGGTCTGCGAGCTGTACTGGGTGTTGGGCACGGTCGTGCCCAACGCGCACCTCGACCGCGCGCACAGCTACAAAGACAAGATCGCGAAGGGCATCGCGCCGAACCTCGGGCTCTACGCGTACCCGGTGCTGATGGCGGTCGACATTCTCATCTACGACAGCGACGTGGTGCCGGTGGGCAAAGACCAGAAGCAGCACATCGAGTTCGCGCGCGACTGGGCGACGATGTTCAACACCACCTACAAGGGCGAGTACTTCAAGCTGCCGAACCCGAGCATTCAGGCGGCGACCGAGACGGTTCCCGGGATCGACGGCGAAAAGATGTCGAAGTCGCGCAAGAACACGATCGATCTGTTCGGCGAAGAGAAGGCCGTCATCAAGGCGATCAAGAGCATCAAGACCGACTCGACGCTGCCCGAGGCCCCGAAGCCCGACGGCGGGCCGCTGCACCAGCTGCTCAAGGTGATGATGCCGAACGCCGACTGGGAGACCTCGTGGAGGGCGGGCGGCCTCGGCTACGGGAAGTACAAAGACATGCTCATCGAGCAGTACAAGGCGACGTTCGACGGGCCGCGCAAGCGCTACGCCGAGCTGATGGCCGACCCCGCGCAGATCGAGGTGGTGCTCAAAGACGGCGCCGAGCGGGCGCGGGCGATCTCGGCGCCCGTCGTCGCGCGGGTGCGCAAGGCCGTCGGCTTGTGACCGGGTCGGTCACACCCACATCGGCGAAACGCGCGGTTCTGGGCGATGTCTCGCGCTGGGGCGGGCGGCCACACGACGACGAGACGTGAGGCCCGGAGCGGGGGATAACTGCGGGCATGTTCACTACGACCCGGACCTTCGTGCTCGCCGCGGCGCTCTTCAGCGCGGGCTGCATCAACGTGGGTGACGTGCGCACGTCGTGCATGGCGACGGCCGACTGCCGCGAGGGCGAGGTGTGCTGCTCGAACGTCTGCACGCCGGGCGGGTGTGGTGGCACCGCAGGCGGCGGCAGCGCCCAGGCGGGCGGCTCCTCCGAGGCGGGCGGCAGCGGTGCGGCGGGAGGCGGCAACGCGACCGCGGGCGGCTCGAGCGCGGGCGGCTCGAG
>JAEUJP010000215.1 GCA_016793725.1 Myxococcaceae bacterium
CCCGGTGCACGTCGTGGCGCGCGCGCAGAATCTGCGCGAGGGGTCGTCGCAGCCCCGATCGCCACGCGGTATGACGTCAGCCCGTGGTCAAACTCTCTCACGAGCAGCGCAGCGCGCTCGAGGCCGAGGTCGATGCCGCCCTCGCCGCCGGCCGTGCGCGCGACGCGCAGGCGCTGCTCATCGAGCGCTACGGCCCCGAGCTGCTCTCGTTTCTCTCGGCGGTGCACCACGACCGCGACGCCGCCGCCGAGGTCTTCTCGCAGACGTGTGAAGACCTGCTGCGCACGTTCGACGGGTTTCGCCGTGAGTGCAGCTGGCGCACCTGGCTCTACGCGCTCGCGAAGAACGCCTCGCGCCACCACCGTGAGGCCGGCGCCGGCCGTGTCGCCGTCGCGCTCTCTGACGCCCCTCAGCTCGAGGCCGCGCGCCGCACCACGACCGCGGCGTTCATGCGCACCGACTGGAAAGACCGGTTTCGTTCGCTGCGCGAGACGCTGTCGCCCGACGACCGGGCGCTGCTCGTGCTCCGTGTCGATCGCGACCTGCCGTGGGAAGACGTCGCCCGCGTGCTCGGCGACGGCGCGACGCCCGCCGCCCTGCGCAAGCGGTTCGAGCGCATCAAGCTCGCGCTGAAAGAGGGCGCCACCCAGGCCGGCTGGCTCGACCCGTGAGCGCCGCGTTCACCGAAGACCCGCAGCTCGACGCGCTGCTCCGCCAGGTCGCCGGTGTCTCTCACGCCACCGACCGCGCCGGCCCCGTCGAGCCGCCGCTCACGCCCGGCACGCACGTCGGCCCCTATCGCCTCATCGACGTCGCCGGTGCTGGCGGCATGGGCGTCGTCTACCGCGCATTCGACGAGCGGCTCGCCCGGGAGGTGGCGCTCAAGCTCTTGCCGAAGCCTACGGGCGGCGACCTGCTGCAAGAGGCCCGCGCCGCCGCCTCGCTCTCGCACCCGAACCTCGCCTCGGTCTACGAGGCCGGCACCCTCGACGGTCACGACTACTTCGCGATGGAGCTCGTGCGCGGCACCTCGCTGCGCGCCCTCATCGGTGTGGGCACGCCCGCGCAGCGCCTCGAGCTCGCGGTGGGGCTCGCGCGCGGCCTCGCCGCGATTCACCGGGCCGGCTGGGTGCACCGCGACGTGAAGCCCGAGAACGTGATGGTGACGCCCGACGGCGTGGCGAAGCTGCTCGACCTGGGGCTCGCGCGCGCTGCGTCGGCCACCACGGGCGCGGCTCCGGCCGGCACGCCCGGCTACATGTCGCCTGAGCAGCAGCGGGGCGAGCCGCTCGACGCGCGGTCAGACGTCTGGGCGCTGGGCCGCGTGCTGCACGAGCTCGGCGCGCCCGAAAGAATTGCTCGCCGCTGCCTCGAAGACGATCGCCGGCTCCGCTACGGCGACGCCGGCGAGGTCGTGCTCGCGCTCGAGGCCGCACGCCGGCCGTCACGCCGCTGGCCGTGGGCGATCGCCGCGCTGGCGCTGGTCGTCGCCGTCACGGCAGTGCTCGTGAGGCCCGCGGCCCGCCCGCTGCGTGTCGCTCCGGCTCGGCGCCTCACCGGCCACGCGATGACGCGGCCGTTCAGCGACGCGGCGCTCTCGGCCGACGGCAAGACGTTCGCGTACATCGACGACGACGGGCTGTTCGTCGGCGAGACGGCGCGGCCCGAGCGGGTGAAGCGCGTCGACCTCGGCGTCGACCAGCCCGGCATCGTCGAGACGGCCCCGACGGGCTTCTTCGTCATGTCGCCGCCGCAGCACGGCGAGGGCACGCTGCGGCACGTCGAGGGCGACTCGACCACACAGCTGATGCTGGCGAACTTCCACTTCGTGTCGTCGAGCTGGAAGAAGAACCGCGTCGTCACCATCGAGGGTGAGCGCTCGAACGAGGTCGTGGTGCGTCGCCTCCCGGGAAAAGAGGTGTCGAGCACGGTCACGCACCCGCCCGAACGTTCGCTGCACGCCGCGCACCTGGCGCCGGGCGGCGACCTGTACGCCCTCGCGTACAGCGAGCGTCGAAACGGCGAGAGCCTGAAGCACCTCGAGCTGTGGGCGCTCGACGGCACGGCGCCGGTGTGGTCGCTGCAGACGCAGGCGCTCTCGCAGGCGTACGTGCCGGTGGTGTTCGGCTTCTCGGCGCGCGGCGCGCTGCTCTACGCGCTCGCCGACGCGCCCGGCACCGGCAACGGCGCTTCGGTCTGGTCGCTCGATGGGCCAGACGCCGAGCCGGTGCAGCTCGAGCACGTCGACGGTCAGCTGTTCCGCACGCTGAGCCAGGCCGAAGACGGCACGCTGCTCACGATGCGCGAGAGCGCTCACCTGCGGCCGCGGCTCGCCGACGTGGCGGCCAGCGGGTCGCTCTCGAACCCCCGGGCCCTCGGGCAGAGCGAGCTCGATGAGCGGCCCGCCGGCTGGGAGTCGCCCGGCACGGTGCTGCTGATGTCGATGCGCGACTTCGTGCCACACCTCGCGCGGCGCACGCTCGGGGGCGGCGACGCCGAGTGGGTCGAGGCGAAGGGCTGGGCGCAGACGTGGCCCGCGGCGACCGGGCGCGACGGCGAGCTGCTCTACTGGTCGGCCGAGAAGGGTGAGGGCGCGCTGCGCTGGAGCCTCATGCTCAAGAGCGGCGTCACCGAGCGCGCGCTGCAGCTGCCCGCGCCGGTGACGGGGTGGCTCTCGACGATGGCTCCGCCGCCGTACACGCAGCGCGCGAGGTGCGCCGCGGCCGTTCGGGCCTGTGTGCTGGTGCGGGCCCATGGCGACGACCTCGAGGTGTACGACCTCGCGCTCGACGGCGGGGCGCCGAAGCTGCGCTTCTCGACGCGGCATCGCTACGCGCACCACCTCGTCTGGGCGCTGTCGGCCGACGCCGAGCGTATCGCGGTCGTCGAGAACGGCACGACGGTGCGCGTGTATGCGCGCAGCGGGCTCATCGCCGAGTCGCGCACGGTCGAGCGCATCAACGACGTGCGCGGGCTGACGTTCGATGCGCCAGGCACGGGCTTCTACGTCGCCGGCATGCTGCCCGACTGGCAGCAGACGGTCGGCTGGCTGCCGGCGGGCGGTGCGTTCGTGCCGCTCGAGACGTCTCCGTCGGCGTATGCAGAGCTGAGCCTGTCGCCCGACGGGCGCGCGCTCGTGTACCTCGAGAAGGAGTTCGACGCGGACCTGTGGCTGACGCCGGTGCGCGGCGACTGAGTGTCGAGGCGTACTTCGACCGGCGGGCTGGCTCCGGTCAGCGCCTGCCGGCGCGCCTTTCAGGCGCCCTACGGGTTGAGTTGCGGGTCCGTCCCATGCGTCGCGCGATTCACCCCAATGGGTGGAAAGGTCGCATCGTTACGAGCACGCGTCACAAACGAGCCCTCACCCGTCTACCGCTCCGACCAGAATTTCCAGGAGCGAAAGATGCGTGTATTCAGATTCTTACTCGTCGCCGTCATCGCTGCGGGCTGCTCGGGCCCGGCTCCACAGCCACCGCCGCCCGACGCAGGCGAGCCGCCCGATGCGGGCGTCGAGCAACCCGATGCGAGCGTCACCACGCCCGACGCAGGCGAGACGCCGGATGCCGGCGAGCAACAAGACGCCGGCACCGACGCCGGCCGACTCCCTCCTCCTCAGCTCCAGTGGCGCAAAGTCGCCGAAGCGCCGCCGACGCGCAGCAACCAGGTGAGCTTCTACTGGCCGCCGGCGAAGAAGACGTACGTGTTCTCGGGCAACCACGTGAGCGGCCCGATTCACGACGGCTGGTCGTGGGACGGTCAGACGTGGGCGCCCCACGCGCTCGCGGCGAACGAGTACCCCGACCGCAAGAACGCGGGCCTCGCGGTCGACCTCGACGGCGGCCAGGTGTTCGTCTTCGGAGGCACGTGGTCGGGCTACCCGACGCCGGGCAGCCAGCACGTCGTGCGCGTGATGGGCGACACCGAGCGGTGGAACGGCACGGGGTGGGAGGAGCTGACGCTGCAGGGCCCCACGCCTGCCGCGCGCGGCGGCGCCGCGATGACGTGGGACGGCGCGCGCAGGCAGGCCGTGCTGTTCGGCGGCAGCAACAACGGCACCGTGTTCGACGACACGTGGACCTTCGACGGCACGACGTGGACTCAGCACACCCTCACCGTGCACCCGTCGGCGCGCGTGAACCCGCGCATGGCGTACGACCCGGTGCGCCAGCGCGTCGTTCTGTTCAGCGGCCAGGGCGTCATGCCCGGCAACAGCGCCAACAACTACGCCGACACCTGGGAGTGGGACGGCACTCAGTGGCGCGACGTCACCGCGCTCAGCGCCCAGCCCGCCGGCCGCGGTCATCACTCGATGGAGTGGGACCCGCTGCGCCAGAAGGTGATGATGTTCGGCGGCACGCAGTACTTCTCACCGACTCCGCCCGGTAGCTCGCTCGGCGACCAGTGGGAGTGGGACGGCGCCACGTGGTCTCAGGTCATGAACCCGCCGCCGGCGCGCTCGGCCACTTCGCTCGCGTTCGACTCCGACCGCAACGTGATGGTGATGTTCGGCGGCTACGCCGATTGGGACCTCTGCGACCTCTGGGAGTGGAACGGCCAGACGTGGACCGAGCGCTCGCTGCAGCCCACGCCGCGCAGCGACTTCGCGTTCGCGCAACGAGCGCCCGGCGGCGACGCCGTGCTCTTCGGCGGCTACATCGCTGGCGGCGGCTTCTACCTCGGCGACACCCACCGCTTCACGAACGGCGCGTGGCAGCGCGTCACTGGCGCCTCACCGCCATCGCGCTCGACCGCGAGCCTCGCGTTTCACGGCGGCGACGTGCTGCTGCTCGGGGGTGTCGGCAAGAACGGCTCGTCGGCGGTGCTGCGCAGCGACGTGTGGAGACTCGCCGCCGGCTCGAGCGACTGGCAGCAGCTGACCGGCACGCTGCCTCCGGCGCGGCGCGCCGCCGCCATGGGCTACGACCCCGACCGCGACCTCACGGTGCTCTTCGGCGGCCGCGGCACCGCCAACGCACTGGGTGACACCTGGGTGTGGAACGGCTCATCGTGGGCCGAGCTTCAGCCTCCGATGCCGCCTGCCGCGCGCTGGGCCGCGAAGCTGCTGTTCGACCCGGTGCGGCGCCAGCTCGTGCTGCTCGGCGGCGTGCTGCAAGACCGCTCGATGCCGAACGACGCCTGGGCGTTCGACGGCGCGACGTGGTCGAAGCTCGAAGGTGTCGAGGCCGCGCCGACGCCGCGCGCGTACGGTGGCGCGTCGTTCGACTCGTGGGGCCGGCTCATCGCGTGGGGCGGGCTGACGGCGACGAACGTGGTGCTCGGTGACTCGGGTGTGCGTGAGGGCACGGCGCCGTGGGCGATGGTGCCGACCGCGCAGTCGCCGCGCTTCGACGGGCAGCTGCTGAACCTCGGCGACCGCTGGCGCACCGTGTTCGGCACCGACACCGACTTCTCGTCGCGGTGGGACGACACGGCCGAGGTGTGGGAGCTCGCCCCCGTGCCGTAGCTGCGCATCAGAGGGGGCAGGCTGGTTTTTACGCAACGCCGAGGCCCGAGCGGCCCTCGGCGACGTCAGCTCAGCCGTCGCTTCGAGTTTCGGGTCACGGTCGCGCGCCGCGTCGGGTGATCGCTTTGCCCAGGTGGGGTACACGATGGGGCAATGACCACCCGGCGAAGGCTGTTGAAGTCGTTCGGAGCGCTCGCGCTCGCACAGGCGTGCAGCGGAGTACCCGGCACCGACCTCGACGGAGGCACCGCCGGAGGCAGCGCTGCCGGTGGCGGCTCGGCAGGAGGCGCGGCCGCGGGCGGCGGCACTGCGGGGGGCGGCGCAACGGCAGGCGGCGGAGCCACAGCGGGCGGTGGCGCGACGGCGGGCGGTGGCGCCACGGCAGGCGGCGGTGCGGCGGGTGGGGCGGCCGGTGGCTGGGCGAGCGGCACGACGGCGCTGCTCGCGGGCAAGAACTACGGCAACCCGTTCGCGGGCGGCGCGGGCCCGACGTGCACGTTGTTCGCGGCCTCGACGCGGGGGCCGTGTCATGCGCCGACGCTGGTGCGGCGCGACGTGAGCGAGGGGCTCACGGGGCTGCCGATGCGGCTCGAGCTGTTGGTGGTGAACGCGATGTGCGCGCCCGTGCCGAACGCGTCAGTCGAGATCTGGATGACCGACGCCGCGCTCGGCCTCTACTCGGGCGACATCGACGGCAACATGAGCGACGCGTTCTGCACGGGGAACAACCCGACCGCAGTCGCCGCGCGCTGGGGCCGCGGCGTTCAGACGGCGGGCGCTGACGGGCGGGTGACGTTCGACTCGTATTTCCCCGGCTGGTACGGCGGCCGCGCGACGCACATTCACTTCGAGGTGACGGTGGGCACGACCTCGTACGTCACGTCGCAGCTGTTCTTCGACGAGGCGTTCAAGGCGAACGTCTACAACACGCAGCCCGTGTACCGGCCGACGAACCAGGCCGGCTACGTGACGAACGCGAACGACGGCGTCGCGAACGGGCTGACGCTCTCAGAGGTCGTGTGCCGCACCGCGATGCAGAGCGACGGCAACCTCCTCGCGTGGAAGGCCATCACGATTGCGCAATAAAGGGGACAGGCTACTTTTTTGCGCAACCTCGCGCGCGCGCGCGCCGTGCATCGTGACGCGGCGCCGGCATCGTGGCCGTTGCCCAAAAATTTAGCGTGTCCCCTTTTTTGCGCAACTACGCGCGCAGGCCGGCGATCTCACCGCTCAGGTCACCGAGCGACATCACCGCGTTGTTCGTCACCGCGCGCATGCCCGTCAGCAGCACCTGCGCCGGGTGCTCACCGGCCGACACGATGTGTCTGCCCAGCTGCATGCCCATGCTGCTGCCGCCCACCACCACGGCCGCCATGCCTTCGCTCGTGTGCGGGGGAAACTCGTTGGGGTCGCGCGCTTTGCCCAGGCCCGCCTCCATCACGAAGATGATGGCGGTGTGGTCGAGCAGCGTGCCGGTCACGTCGGGCGTCGACTTCAGCTTCTGCGCGAGCCGGCCGACCTGCTTGATGTGCCACGCGATGGCCTCGGCCACGCTCAGGTGGTTGCCCTGGCCGTGCGTCGCCTCGTGCAGCGGGGGCACGGGCAGCGGCGAGTTGTCCCAGCTCCGGTAGGTGATGCCGAGCGAGTTCGGCAGCCGAATGCCCGACATGCTCGACGTAATCTCGAACGACACGGTGCGCGTCAGGTCGCACGCGAAGGCCATGTGAATCATGTCGATGAGCTGCGACGCGCGCGTGTCTTCGTCGCCGTAGCCGGCCATCGCCATCGGGTCGGCGGGCGGCCGCGCCGGCACCATACACGTCATCGGCTGCGGCGGCGGAGGCACCAGGTACTGGTCGACGCGCCCCTCGAGCTCGGCCACGTTCGCGATGTGCTCGTCGAGCTTCGTGCGGTCGTGCGCGCCCAGCTTCGGCTTCAGGCGGTCGTACGACGCCTGCACGCGGGCGAGCACCTCTTTGCGGCGCAAGAGCTCGGGGTCTGGAGCGGGCGGCGGGCCCATGCCGGGCGGCGTGTAGCCCGTGAAGAGCTGATCGAAAGCGGTGCGCGGCGAGATGGTCGGGTCGTTGCGAATCGTGAGCGGGTCGTACTGCGGGTTGCGATTCGTGCGGGGCCGCCACGAGATGTTGTCGACCGCGTAGCCGTTCGTGTACTCGGCCGCCTGCACCCGGTACACGAGCGACGGCAGCCGCGTCTGCGAGCCGATGCGCTGGGCGAGCAGCCAGTCGGCCGACGGGCCCCACGCCGAGCGCGAGTACATGCCGTGCGTCTCACCGACGCCCGAGACGATCGGCCCCATCGTCTCGTAGTGAAACCCCGAGCTGCCGAAGCGGCGACCCGGCCCGGTGCGGGGAATGCGAAGACCCGAGATGACGGTCGTGTCGTTCTTCAGCCCCATCGCCTCGAGCGGCGCGAGGCCCACCCGCAGCGGAGCCGTCAGCGGCCCCGGCAGCAGCGGCAGCACCTGCTCGTCGGGCATGCCGGTCGCCTGGTTGCGGCCCTCGCCGCACGGCCCGATGCCGCAGTACACGAGCACGAACCGCTTCGGAGCCCCCGTCACCTGCCCGTGCGCCCGCCCCACCATGGCGTCGAGCAACGGCAAGCCGAGCAGGGTGCCGCCGGCACCGCGGAGCGCAGCGCGCCTGGAAAGCTTCACGGTTCGACCCTCCTCAGGGCGAAGTTTTCGTGAGACACGTACGCGAGCAGCAGCGCGTGAACGTCGTGACCGCCGCTCGCGAGCTGGGCGCCGAGCCAGCGCGCCGACTCGTCGTCACCCGCCTGGGCGGTGCGGCCGGCCTCGAAGCGCATCAGCTGCGACGCGAGGCACATGTCGATGCGCGGCGAGGCGGCGACGCGGTCGGCGAGCTGCTTGGGGCCGACGAAGGTGCCGTTCGTGCCGCCGACGGTGCCCTCGCCGCTGACGACACACTCGGGGCGGCCTTCGTCGTGCGCGCGCCAGCGGCCGAGGTGGTCGAGGTTCTCGAGGCCGAAGCCGATCGGGTCCATCTGCGCGTGGCAGCCGGCGCAGATGGTGTTCGACCGGTGCTCGACGTAGCGGTCGTACTTGCACGCGTTCGGGTCGTTCGACTTCGGAGGCTGATCGACGTCGACGTTTTCGGTGGGCAGCTCCATCTTCTGGCAGAAGATTCGCTCGCGAACGAACTTGCCGCGGCGCGTGGGGCTGGTGTCACCGAACTTCGCGCCCGCGATGCTGAACGAGCCGTGCGACAGAATGCCGCGCCGGTTCGCCGCGCCGTACGGCACCCAGCCCGAGCCGGTGCCCAGGCCGTAGTGTGTGGCGAGCGAGGCGTCGACGAACGTCTCGTCTGAGGTGAAGAGCAGGCGGTAGTCGGCTCCGCCAGCGAAGGCGCGGTCGACCAGCGCGTCGCTCTCGGCGCGCATGGCGGTCTCGAGCGTGTTCGTCTGCAGCTTCGAGTAGCCGAGCCACATGGCGACGAAGCGGCGCTGCTGCTCTTTGCCGGCGGCGCCGCTCATCAGGCGCTCGGCCTGGCCACGGCGGCCTTCGGGGGTGTCGAGCTCACCCGCCTCGGCGGCGGCGAGCAGCGCTTCGTCGGGGGCGCGGCCCTCGAGCATGAGCGCGAGGCGCGTGGCGATCTCGTACGGAGCGAGGCGCTGCGGCTCACCGTCTCGGCCGCCCTCGGTGCGGTAGAGGAAGGCAGGGTGGAGCAGCACGAAACGAATGAGCATCTTCACGGCGCCGGCGAAGTTGCCGCCGGAGGTGGCGTGGCCGCGGAGCGTCGCGACGTCGGCGAGATCGGCGGCATCCATCGGGCGGCGCCACAGGGCTCGCGCGAGCCGCTGTGCGGTGGCTTCGAAGCACGCAGCGTCGCCGGTGGTGGCGCAGGGTGAGATGCGTGTCAGCCGCGAGGGCTGCGCGACGACCCAGTCGGCGACCTCGATGCCGATGGTCTCGGTGCCTTCGACGAGGCGCATCGAGGGGGCCTGCTCTTGAACGTCGTTGTCGAAGGGCGTGTTGCCGTCTTCGGGCAGCTGGTCTTCGCTGACGGGCACGCCGGCGCCGAAGACGTTCTCGAGGGTGCGGTGAACTTCGACGCGGCTCAGTCTTCGCGTCGTGCTGCGCTCGATGACGGGCGCGCCGATGATGGGCTCGTCGCCGCCGCCGGTGCCGCTGCCGGCTCCGGTTCCGCCGATGCCTGCGGCGGTGCCGCCTCCGAGAGCCGGTGGAAGACGTATTTCACCGGTGCACCCCGCGAGCAGGGCCGCGAGGAGTAGGGCTGGTGAGCGCACGGCGCAAGGGTGCCACGAGTCGAAATAACGGCTCACGGGGCTGGGGTGAGTCGTTTGCCTACCGTGTGCGCCTACTCGACGCACACGTTGGGGTGAAACACAGGGAGACCGAGCCGTGCTCCAGCGATGAACTCGGCGGCGCCGTCGTGGTCGAGGTCGACGGTGGCGATATTCGTTCGGCCGTAGCCGCTGCGATAGCGGTTGTAGGTCGCGAAGCGGCCTTCGCCGTCGTTCCAGAACACGAGCACCGTGGCGTCGGCGTAGATGTCGGTCGCGACGAAATCGAGGTCGCCGTCCGCGTCGAGGTCGCCGAAGCCGCCCTCGTGCAGTTGGTGTGGATGCAGTGGGGGAAACGGAGGCACCACCGCAAGTCGAAGCTCAAAGCCGCCATCAGGCCGCTGGAGCCAGACGTCTGGCTTTCCAAGCGCGGCGCCGGAGCCGCCGCCCAGATAGACGCCGTCGGGCAGACCATCGCCGTTCAGGTCAGCGACCTTGGTGATCTGAAGGTTCGACGTATGTCGAAAGCCACCGTCGATGAGCGACCAGACTCCGCCGGTGCCGATCAGCTCTTCGGCTGCATCGCCGAACAGCTGAGCGCCGGCGACCATGGTTTGCGCGTCGACCGCAGGGCCGCCAACCGAGATGGGGGCAGCCAGACCCTCGGGACGCCCACGGCGAAGCGTGCCGGTCTCGTACAGGTCGTCAATGCCATCGCCGTCGAAGTCCCCGACGACGCCGCGATCGCTGTCGAGTGGAAGCGAGAGCGACAACGCGCCAGCATCGTTCATGAAGACGCCGGCGCCGTGGTCGGGGTCGGTCGAGAAGACGAGGTCGGGTCGGCCGTCGCCGTTGAAGTCACCGGTCTCGAGCCACCGGTCATAGGTGTGCGGCGGCGTCGGTATCGTCACGACCGACGACCAACCACCGTCTCGATCGAGGCCCAGCCTCAGCGCAAGGTTCTGGGCGTTCGATACGAGTGAAGCCGCCTCGATCAGGTCGGGCCGACCGTCACCATCGAAGTCTGCCAGCGCGAAGCCAGTCGGACTTGCGTGGTTCGCGAACTCGCCGGGGAGTGGCGTTCGGCTGCGGAACCGCGCGAGGTCGACGCCGACGCCGTCTTCCAACATGACCAGCGCGTCAGGCGCTCCGTCGAAGTCGACATCGGCGAAGCCGACGACGGTGTGGAACCCGTGCAGGCCGAGCGACGTGGCGCCCGAAAACAGACCCTGACCGTTGTTCGTCGCTGCGCGCCCGAAAAAGTCGACGAGGTCGACGAAGCCATCGCCGGTCACGTCTTGCTCGAAGTGGCAGAAGCTGTTCGCGAGTGTCTGCCAGTGTTGCAGCGTGCCCGAAACGGAGCGCCATACCTCGGTGTCGTTCGCAAAGCAGATCAGCAGCTCGTCGTCGCCGTCGTGCTCGACGTCGGTTGCGCGCACGCCGTACGGAGGGCGGCTGAAAACGAGCTGCTGTTCGATCACCCCGCCATCGCGGAAGTCGAAGAGGTTGACTTGATTGCCCGCGCGATTGGCGACGCTGGCGATGCCGTCGCCGTCGAAGTCGCCGGTGATGTCGACCTTGATGGTGCTCGGAATGCTGGTCTCCTCGAATGTTCCGTCACCGCGGCCGAGAAAGAGTCGTGATCTGCTCCCGTTGGAGCTGAACAGGTCGATGTGATGGTCTCCGCTCAATTCGGCTGCAGCGACGTAGGTGGGCGGCGTGACGGACGGCGCTGTCGTTGCTGTCACGAGACGCTGCGAAGTGAAACGACTCACCCCGCCACGTGCGAGGTGAACGTCGACGTGACGACCACCAGTGGCGACGTCGAGCGTGCCATCTTCATCGAAGTCGGCGAACGCCGGCCCGCGCATGTCGGCCGAGCCCAGGGCGTCGAGGCGCGCGACGCTTCCGCGGTTCGTGAACTGTACGAACACGACCCCCCGCGCAGCCTCGGTTGCCCACACGTCGAGCACGCCGTCGCCGTTGATGTCGACAACGCCGGACGACGTTGGTCTGGCGATAACTTCGGCGAGCGGAGGGTTCATGAACCCACGAACACAGCGTGGAGTGACCTGTACCGTTGCGGCTGCCCCCGTGCCCGCGATGTTCCTTGCCCGCACCGAGATCGCATGGCTCTGACCGACGGCGAGTCCCTGAACGCGGCCGGCCGACTGTGTGCCAGGCACGGTCGAAGTCGCTCCGGTCTGCGCAGTGAGCTCGTACCCAAGAATTGGCGCCCCGCCGTTCTCTGCTGGATTCCACGTGAGGTACGCGGACTCCGCGGCGGGCGCAGCCTGTAGACCCGATGGAGCGCCCGGCACGTCGGCGAGCACCACGGTGTTCGAAGCCGCTTCGGCGCCCAAACCGAAGGCCGAACGCGCGCGCACGAAGAAGGTTTGTGGCGCGGCCGTCGGGAGCTGAAGAAAGTTCGCCTCTGCGTCCAGCGTGTCGACCGTGACGCCGGCAGGCTCCACTCGGACCAGATAGGTGAGTTGCGGCGCAGACAGCCCGACCCACGTCACGCGCGCGGCGCCGCGGGCAGTCTTGACGGCGACGACACTCGTTGGTGCGCCTGGGGCGGACTGTGCTCCCTCACCGCGTTCGACGTTGGGCGGGGTGACGTTGACTGTTGCGACGCTTGCTACCGTGACCTGCCCCGTCCCCGTCGCATTCAGGTCACCTTCGGCAATAGGGCTACACGCCACAACAGCTAGCGCGACAAGAACTGGTGAGAGTCTCATGGTACGTGGATAGCGTCGCCCGCAGGGCACACGATCGCAGCGGCGCGGATCAGCGCATGATCGATCAGGCGCGAGCGCGGGGCCGCGGTGGTCCGCTGGTGGAGTGCAGTGCCATCCACCGAGTGACGTGATGGTCGAGCGTCTCGCCACGGCGTTGGGCGGTCTGTGCGTGAGAGGCGAGGATTGCGTGGGCATGAGCATTCGGCGCGGCGCGGTGGCAGCCGCCGATCTTACGCAGCACGACCGCACCGCGCACCTCGTGTTCAGCCGGTGGAATCGACGCGTCATCGAGGAACTCGAGCAGCCGCGCCTGGTGCTTGAAGACGTGCTTGGCGAGCTTCGGGTTCTCGGCGTCGGTGAAGTTGCCCGAGACGAGACCGAATGACAAACCACGGACTGTAAGCTCTAATATTTCACCGTCAGGTACGACTATTGCAAAGTTGCCGTTCCCGTCTGGCTCGACGGTCAGAATCTCGTCGGAAACAGTTACGGTGCCATGGCCCCTACGCGCACCGGAGATCTGGACCACAACGCCCACCAGCGGACCGCCATCCAATGTCTCGATCCTTCCGCGGATGGTACCTCGTCTTCGCCCCTTGAACGTCGCGGGTCCGCCTTTGATGGACGACGAGCACCTAGCGGGCGCGGCACTCAAATGGACAATGACGTTTGTTCTCGTGCCTTCGTCGCCACGTGCGTCCAGAGGCAGCATCAGCGCAATCCACACGGCGAGCACCTGAGGCACTTGCTTCGAGAGCCGGATCATTGGTGCCCCCACCTTAACCGTTAAGTTAGAGGGAGCCCCTGACGGGCACGCGAGACGTTGTCGAACCCCGTCGCCTCGTCGTTGGAATCGACGTTCCGAATCCGCCAAACTGATAGGTGCTTACGTGGCCAACCTCATGGGCGGTCGTCGTACCAATGTTCGCCGGCTTCCTGAATGACGCCGGGGACCTTCCGCAGTTGGACTCATCCACCGTGTAGCGGATGCTGTTTCCGATCTGGATCGCCGCGCCAGTGCCAGTCGGCTCCGACGTCCCATTCCGACTGCCGAGGCCTGGGACCCCCGTATCAATGGTGACCACAAAGTTCGGGTCAGCCTCGATCGCACCGATGACCGGCCCGACGATTGGATCTGCGGCCAGCGCGGCAAGCTCTGCCCATACCTCCGCCGCGTTTGGGCCTTGCACCTCGAAAATCCCACCGGTGCGGTCAACGAAGTGCAGCGGGTTGTTCGCCGCGTACGAGTAGACCGGCATCGAGTACCCGCGGTAGCCCATCGCAACTTGGGCACGGGGCGAGCGAAGAATGGGTTCGGGCTGGAGGTACCACCTTGAGCCCACCGCGAGTTCTCGCCTCCGCGCCGAAATTTCCCAGCGCGATTCTTCGCTTCGACGTGCTCGAGCCCCGACGCGAGCTGCAGCCGGCGAGCTGAAGACCCCGACGCGAGTTTTCGGCCCTACGTGTGCGCGCCGGTGCGCCGCGGCGAGCGCGTTCGGCTTCGAGCGGAGCGTGGTGGCGGCGACCATCGACGCGCCGAGTGTACCGCCGCGGTGATCAGCGCGGCCAGCGGCTAAGAGGGAAAGGGGTTCGAGGGGTGAGGGAGGCCGCGATAGGTTGCTCGCATGTCTACGCCTCACGAGGTCCGAGCGACTGGGTACGAGCTCAACATGGCCGGCTGGTGCGCGGAGAAGAGCAAAGGAGTGATCGAGTTCATCGCGCGGTCGCTCGAGCTCTTGAAGAAGATCGAGGGGACCGAGCAGGCGCAGGGGCAGCTGCACGTCGCCCTCGGTTACGCGACGAAGCTGTACGCGTTCGGCACCGGCGGCGAGTGGAAGTCCGACGACTCGGGATTGGTCATCGAGCGCGGCATGGCCGGACTGGAGGAGTTGGACATCGCCTACGGCGTCCTTCCCGAGACGGCTCGGAGAGACTGGAGATCCGCCAGCGAGTTGTACTCGGCGATTGAGGAGCTGCTCGCTGGGCCTGCATCACCGGGTCGGGCACAGCTGCACGAGCTGCTGCGTACACACCGCCGTCGGGACGTTCTCAAGCATCTGACTCGTTTCGGTGAGCTACTCGAGCAGGTGACGCAGGGCGAGTTGATGTGGCCCGAGTTCGTCGATGCAGCGACGAGAGAGATCGCCGCAGCTCGGAGAGCTGAAGAGGAATAGCGACGAGAAGGCAGAGCCCGGCGAGTTGCTGCTCGTCGTCGCGCTGGTTAGGGTTCGTTCTGCCGACGTCTGAGGAGCCCTCGAAGCGATTCGAGTTCTGCTCAGGGTTGGTTCGAGTGGCTGAAGACGGCCGTCTGAAAAACGGCAAGCCCTGAAAGGGGCTCGCGAGTTCGAATCTCGCACCCTCCATAGCGCCCCGCAGCGGACCATTCCGCTGCGGGGCGTCTGCGGTTCTGGAACTTCGCTTTGCTCGACCTGGCGCATTCGCTCCCCCGTTCGCAGCGAGCACGGGCCGCGCCCGCGGCACGGCCAGCGCAGCGGTGAGCCTTCGCGTCGCCGCGCTCTTGCCGACATGGTGCAGCTCGCCGCCGCATGCCGGTGCAGCGAGCACGTGTCGCGGCCGCGGCCGCGACCTGCTCAGCGATGAGGTCGACGTCGACGGCGATCTCGGCGGTGCTCACGTTCAGCTGCATCGTTGCCCGCGCGAGCGAGCACGGCCGCATCGCGGCCGCGCAGCGGCGAGCCGGCGTCAGCGCGACGGTGCCCGCGCACTGCAGAGGTCGCGCGCTCAAGCGCGGCCGAGACGGCAAGCACCAGCAGGCCCAGCCTCGTGCACAGGGCGTGACCCGAAGGGCGCGGGCGGCTTGAGCCCGCGCGCTCAGCCCCCCAAGGCGGCCCGCCCGCTGTTGAAAGCGGGCCGCCGCGGAGGGGTTTGCCCCCCGGAGCTTGCCTTGTTTCGGGGGGCGCCTCGGAAAGGGGGGACCGGGGGGAAACCACGGCGGGGGGCGAGCGGCACGACCTGTGCCCGAGGCGGGCCGGCCTCGCCTCTCTCGAGCTCGACTCTTGAGAGCCTTCAGGCGAGAGAGCCGTGGGCCGCGCAGCGAGAGCGGAGCGGACTCACGGCGGGGCTTTTCGTCGCTCGAAGTTCGGGAGGCCGCGCGCTCAAGCGAGGCTGGCTCGTCGAGGCGCCGTGTCGTCGACGCGTGCGGAGGCGGGCGCGCGCTGCGCGACCGGCGAGCAAGTGCACGCGCCGACGACACGGCGACGAGGGCACTGCCCAAGTCGGACGACGCGAGCACTGCGGCCATGGAGGCATTACGCCAGTGAGAGGCAGTTCAGCTTTCGAGCTCGTCGCCGGCGTCGGTCTCGAGCTGCTCGAGGAGTGCGAGCTTCTCGGCGTCGCTCGTCGCGGTGCCGGCGGTGCTGCGCACCAGGCGCGCGGCCGGGTGCGTGGCCGCGTGCACGGCCTTGAGCTTCTCGATGCTGACGTGCGTGTAGATTTGCGTCGTCGCCAGCGAGACGTGGCCAAGCATCTCCTGCACGAAGCGCACGTCGGCGCCGCCGTCGAGCATCGCGGTCGCCATCGTGTGCCGGAAGAGGTGACAGCTGCCCGGCTTCTCGATGCCGGCGGCTTCCAGGTAGTGCCGCACCAGCTGCGAGAAGTAGTCGGGCACCAGGTACTCGCCTGCGTCACCGATGAAGAGGAAGCCGTCGTCGCGCGCGAGCGCAAACTTCGGCCGCACCTCGTCGACGTACTTCTGCACCCACGCGAGCGCCCGTTCGCCGACCGGCACGACTCTGTCTTTGCGGCCCTTGCCCAGCCGCACCCAGACGGTGCCGCGCGAGGCGTCGACGTCGAAGAGCTTCAAGCTCGACAGCTCGCTGCGCCGCAGGCCCGTCGAGTAGAGCAGCTCGAGCATCGCGCGGTCTCGAAGGCCATCGGGCTTCGCGACGTCGGGCTGGGCCAGCACCGCTTCGGCTTCCTCGGCCGAGAGCACCGCCACGGGCAGCCGTCGCGGCAGGCGGGGCAAGAGCAGCTCGGAGGCGGGGTTCGCATCGAGGTGGCCGCCGCGCATCAGCCAGCGGAAGTAGAGCCGCAACACGCAGAGGTGCGCGTGCTGCGTGCGCACGCTGAGCGGCTTGCCGTTGCCTTTCCGGAAGTAGAAGAGGTGCCGCTGGTACCGCTCGAGCATCGGCCGCGTCACCTCCTGCGGCCGCGAGAGCCCGCGCTCATCGGCCCAGCGGAAAAACACCTTCAGGCTCTTCGCCTTGTGCAGCACCGCGGCCGGCGTGCGCTGCAGCACGCGCTGCTCCTCGAGGTACTCCCAAGCGAAGCCGAGCAGCGTGCCGGCCGCCGCGGGCCGCACGCCGAGCGGGTTGCCGTCAGTCGGCCGGTGCCGCTTGCGCTGAAGCGTTCCCGCCATGGCTCACGCTCGCTGTGCGTACGATGTGACTTTCGCCGTGCCGTTTCGAAGTGGCTGCTCAGGCGGCTGAGACGAGAAATGCGAGCTACTGGCCTCTCTCTCGGCGTTTGCGCCATTTCCGGGCACCCCGACCGGGCCCGACTGCGGGCCGACCGGGGGCCGACCGGACCCCGACCGAGAGCCTCGGGGGCCGACCGAGCTCGAGTCGTACTCGTGCCGCAGCGCCTCGACGTCGGCGAGCCCGACGAGCATGCGCTCGCCGGCGCCGGCGCGCTCGTAGCGCAGCTCGTACGAGAAGCCGGCGCCGACGCCGCGGTGCACCGCGAGGTACTCGAGCTCCACCAGCCGGCCCAGGTGCACCTTCAGCTGCGTGTCGCCCCAGCGGGTGGCCTCGCGCACCTCGCGCCGACTGAAGCGCAGCTCGGGGCGCTTGAGGCCCTCGGCCGCGCAGCGCTGCGTGACGAAGCCGTCGAGGGCCTCGAGCAGCCGGCGCGTCTGCGGCGGTAAGTCGTCGAGGCTGCGGCCGAGCGCCGCGGCGGCGAGGCGGTTCGCGGTCGCCACGTCGTCGAGCGTCGCCTCGATGTACTCGACCGCCTCGCCGCGGTGCTCGACGGTGCGCACCGGCCGCTGGTGCTGGTGCAGCAGCGCGATGGTGCGGATGAGAGTCAAATACTTCGGGAAGTCGCGGCGGGCCCGGGTCCTGTCGTCGAGAAACGTGAGCTGCTTCGCGAAGGGGTTGGCCACCAGCAGCGGGCGCAGCAGCCGCTGCGCGTTCTGGTGCAGCTTCAGCAGCGCCGTCTTCTCGCGCCGCGCGAGCAGGCCCTCGAGCGTCTGCTTCTCTTTCTGCTTCTCGTGAATGGCTCGCGTCTGCTGCCGCTCCTCGTCGACGGTCAGCACGAGGCAGCGGTTCAGCAGCTCTTCGTCGACTTGCGCCGCCGTCGTGGTGAGGAAGAGCTGGGTCGGCCCCTCCACGTGGTACTCGTGCGTGACGAGCTTGCCGCTGGCCGGGTCCTTCCCCGTCGACGCGATGGTCAGCTCGCCCTCGCTCTGCAGCAGCTACAGCGCGTAGCTCGCGCGGGCGGCGCCCTCCTCTTCGACGACGGCGAGCACCTTGTGCTTGAGCTCGAGGTCCCCCATGTAGAAGAGCGACTGGCCCGTCATCGCCGAGTACTTCACCTTGTCCTCGTCGGGCACGAAGGCCAGCACCGCCTCCATCAGCGACGACTTGCCGGCCGCGCTGCTCGACTGAATCAGCACCGCCAGCGGCTCCTCGAGCTTGCGCGAGACGGCCGCCAGGTACCCGAGCAGCTTGTTCGACTCCTCGCCCACCACGCCGCAGCGGGCGAAGTCGGCCACCACGCGCTCGAGGAGGTTTGGAGACTTCAGGAGCTCGAGCGCGGCCGCTGTCTCTTCGTCGCTCAGTGTCGGCGCCGCGGCCTTCGGCTGTAGCTTTTCCTTTAGCTGCTTCTCCTGCAGCTCCTCGAGCTTGAGCAGCAGCGCGCCCATGTCTCGCTTGAGCGCCTCTTCGGGCACGCGGAGCTCGTCGACCGCTTGGCGCACGAAGGCCGCGCGCGCCCGCGCCGAGTACATGTCGAGCGTGTCGACGTGGAAGAGCTCGCCGGCCGAGACGAGCAGGTTCAGCTTCATCACCTCCGCCGACAGCGCCTTCGGCAAGCCCCTCACTCGGTACCGCCGCGGCCCGAAGTGCAAGACGAGCTCGTCGTCCTTCTCCTCGAGCTGCAGCTCCGGCGCCTTCGGCGCCGCGCTCACGGGCGACGACGACGACGAGGGCGCTGGGTGGATCTCCGCCGCCGAAGTCGTCGCTGGCGGCTGAGCGACTAAGGAAGAAGCCGCGGCCGGCGTGACGCTGGTGCTCGCGTCCACCGCGCCGCGGAAGCTCGGCACGCCGGGCGCCGCGCCCTGGCCCATCCACGCAGCCTGGCGCAGCGCGACGGAGAGACTCTTCGACGCGGGCGCCACCTTCACCGCGTAGTCGTTCGCGTCCATGCCCCGCGGGAAGAGCACCCGCCAGCACGAGAGGCCCTCGGGCATCAGCTTCTTCGCCAGCGCCTCGGCGCCGGCGTCGCCGGCGTCGTCTCTGTCGTACGCGATGAGCACGTCCTTCACGCCGTGGCGTTTCAGCGCGTCGAGGTGATGCGCCGTGAAGCCCTCGACGCCGTACGCGGGGTGACGTTGCGAAACCCCGCTGCCCAGAAGCTCATCGCGTCGAGCAGCGCCTCGCAGACGATGGCGCTCTTCTGGCCTTTGAGCGCGGCAGAGTTGAAGGCCGCGCGGTGCGGGCCGGGCAGGTAGAGGTGCAGCGGGATGTTCTTCTGCAGACCGGCCGTCACCTTGCGCCCGTACATGCCGACCACGGCGCCGGCCTCGTCGTGCAGCGGCACCACGAGGCAGCCGTTCAGATGCTCGTGTCCCGTGTCGCGCAAAACACGACGGTCTGCAGCCGAGTGCGGATGGCCGCGCCGGCGTCGCGATTCTTGTCGGGCAGCCGCAGGCCGAGGGTGCGGTTCGCGAAGCCAAGCTTGAAGTGGTGGATGAGCTCTTCGTGCCGCAGGCCTCGCTTCTCGAGGTACGCCCACGCGCTGACGTCGCTCTTGAAGCTCGAGTGGTAGTAGTCGCGCACCTGCGCGAGCAGCTGCGCGTCGTCGACGTCGGCGCTCACCGGCGACGGCAGCTTCGGCACCGTCGCGACGCGCGGCCCCAGGGCCCACTCAAGTCGACGCCGGCGCGGAGCAGCTCGACGGCGTGCCGGAAGTTTACGCCTTCAGCCTTCATCACCCAGTCGACGACGCTGCCGCCGATGCGGCAGGCGCCAAGGCAGTGCCAGAGGCTTTTTCGCCGGCGTGACGACGAGACTCGGCGTCTTGTCCTCGTGAAACGGGCAGCGGCCGACCATGTCGGCGCCGCGCTTCTGCAGCTCCACACCGCGAGCCGTCACCAGCCGTTCGAGGCTGACTTCCTTCTTCAGCCGCTCCAGCTCTGCCTCGGAAACACGCGCCATCGAGCCTCCTTCAGAAACCTGTCAAGGCTCTCTCGGTCTTCCGAGAGACAGATGTCAGGGCGTTCGCGTAATATCGGACTGTACGATATGAGGCATTGCCCCGAGGCGATGCGGCTCAGAAACCGGCTCTACGCTGCGCTGGAAAGCGCAGTGGAGGAGTCCGTCTTGAGCAAGAAGAAGTCTTCAGCAGCCAGCGACGCCGAGAGCATCGGCGAGCGACTCGCCCGTCTCCGCAAGGAGAAGGGCATCACCCAGGTCGAGCTCGCGAAGATGCTCGACACCACCCAGCCGGTCGTCTCCGACTACGAGCGTGGGCTGCTTCGCCTGCACGGCGAGCTCATCGTTCAGCTCGCCGGCATCCTCGAAGTCTCTGCCGATGAGCTGCTCGGCCTCGAGCAGCTCCAGCGCCCTGGCCCGGCTCGAGACCGCCGGCTCGCTCGGCGGCTGCAGGCCTTCGACAAGCTCCCCAAGCGCGACCGCGACACCCTCACTCGCACCGTCGACGCGTTCCTCGAGCGCGCTCAGGTCGCGGGGTGAAGTAACTCATCTCAGTGTTGCGAGTGCGTCACCTGTCGTTCCAACCAGCTCCTTGGGGCCAGCAATGCTGTGCCAGGTTGCCTTTTGCGCGCGGACGCCACGCTCAAGGCGCATGAAGAGTTGTGGATCGTCAGGCCGCACTACTATTGCCGCGGGCTGGTCGCTCTCCATCAGTCGAACCTCGGTGCCGCCCAATGATGCTGTGGCCCAAATCACGAAGCGCTTGAGAGCTTCCAGCGCCTGTGCTGGTTGAATGACGGCGAACTGAATCTCGAGGTGATGCGGCTGCCGCTCGCAATACGTGACTTCAATCACAGCGTACGGCGCTCGAAAAATCGCCAAGACCTCGCTCGACCTCGCGACGACCTCGCGCGTCCAGTCGGTGGACGGTGGGTCGATCGAGTGCACCTCGCTGGCGCGACTCGCGGTCAGGCTCAATCGATAGTCCTCGATCCCCATCTAAAGCCCTGGCGGAAGTGCCGACTCCCACGGGACCGTCGGACGTACGTTGGTGCCCAACTGCCTGACGACTTCAGCAGGTATGCTCTGGCCCGCCAACTCAGCAGCGACAACGCGATGGTGGCCAGCCATCACCTCGCCGTTGGGACCCAAAATAATCGGGCTCAGCTTGCTCTGTCCCCAATCCCAAGTGCCTTGCTTCATCATCTGCATGTACTGCTGGATTTTGTTCGCATCCATCTTCGACGACGTTTGCGTTGCGCACGAGTAACCACCGGAGCGCAGCCGATCAGCGAGTGCCGGACCCGCGACTGGTGCCAACGCTCCTGGCACAGCGGCAATCGCTGCCCCGGTTACCGGCGCCAACCGTGTCCAACTGTCTTGGCCCCCGTTCCAAGCGGTGTCGTCGTTCCACATCATCACCACCAACGCCCCTCCGACGACGAGACACATTGGGCAGACGCCGTTTGCATCCCAGTACCGAACCGGGTTGTTCAGCGCGTACGAGTACGCCGGCAGCGAGTGACCGGCATAGGCGTACGTGAGCTGCGCGCGAGGATCGCGGAGAATGGGTTCGGGCTGGAGGTACTCTCCCGAACACAAACCGCGTGCTGGTGCCGTCATGCGTCCCAAGGCGAGAGGGCTGAGACAGTGAACTTGCCCGACTGTCGGAACTCATCCGCACGACGCAAGAACCTACGTATCGCTGCAGCGTGATCGCCCTGCGCATCTCTTAGATACTTCGCTTCCCATCCCTCCGAAGGCCACTCGGCCTTCTCGTCACGCAGCCATTCCATGAACGCTTGGAACTCACAATCAGTGAACCCTGCGCAGAAGTTTGTGAAGCGAACGCCCTCGATGAAAGCGCCGAGAGCTTGTACGGTCCCAGTGCCCAAGAACATTTCGATAGCACGCCCAGCCGCGATTTCCTGGGCCACAAAGCTCAGCACGTCAAGAATCGCCAGTCTCCGGCCGGTCCACTGGGACGGGGGAACGATTGCGCTCACGGCGGCCCTCCCGGCAGCGGCATGATGGTCAACTTCCCGACGTAGTCCATAGTCTGGCTGTACGTCACCCAGTTCATTCCACCTTGTTCGATGGTGTAAGCGTCGTAGATGCGATCACCGACCTTGACCGCAGTGTGCCATCCGTTGTTCGAAACCATCGACCACGAGCCGTCTCGATTGGGCCAACTCATGAAGCGACCCGAGTTCCCGAGTACTTGCACGTACTGCGGATTTTGACCCATCCGTGAAAAGCCATCGTACAAGTTTCGCGCCACTTGGCTGCATTGTCCGGCCGCTCGGTTTGCGGCGGAGCCAGCCGTAGTCATTAGGGCGAGCCAGCGCGGCAGAGCCGCGCCAGTTGCGGTCGTGAACTCCTGAGCCATGCCCATGACGTCACCCTGGGCCAGCTTCGCCATCATGCGGAAGTGGAGCGAGCTGCCCGGGGGGACCTCCGGCCCCCAGCCAGTCGGGTCGACGAAGTTGCTCGGGTTGTTGAGAGCATACGAATAGGCGGGCAGCGCATGCCCGTCGTACGCGTACGCGACCTGCGCGCGAGGGTCTCGCAGGATGGGCTCGGGCTGGAGGTATGTACCTCCAGATGGCTCGTAGAACCTGAACCCGTTGTAGTGCAGATCACTCTCGGCATCGTAGTACTGACCCGGAAACCGCAGCGCGGTCCAGACAGGCGTCGTCGTCTCGTTGACGTCAAGCGCCAACCCACCCGGACCACCGTTGTTGGTCACACGCACCGCGATGACGTTCTCAACACCAGGGTTGAGCTGGACACGAACCGCGATCGGGTTCCACCAGTAGTCATACGACGACGCGACCTCGATGCCGTTCACGTAGATGGTCAACGAATCGTCGGCTGAGGCGGTCAGCACCGCCTCGTTCCCGAGGGCTGTGAATGACTTTCGGAAGTACACGGTGCTTGTGTCACCGCTGAAGCGGGAGTCGTAGTACCAGATCCACTTCGCCGTCGTGCCGACCGGGAATTGTGGCGCGGTCACCCACGGCCACCCACCGTGGGCGATCTGCTCAGTGGCCGCGCTCCACGACGAGTCGTTGAAGCCTGGCAGCAGCCACCCCCCCGCTGGCGCCGAAGTCGTTTGCTTCCAGCTGAGGTTCGTCGCCCATTTCGCCGCACTTTCGTAGCGCCTGTACTCATAGCTTCGCGTCTGCACGCCAGAGTATGCCGTCGCCGGTGAGCACGTGGGTGAGCACGAAGTCTGATGCACGCCGCGAGGGCAGTTCTGGTTGTCGCTTCGTAGTTCGAGGTTCATGGACCCGACGTTCACTCCGTTGGCATTGACGTGCGGCGTGAGACTTGCCCACGACAGCCGTTGATTCACCCTTCCGGGGCCCGTCGCAGAATCGAGCCAACGGGTGTTGTCCTTTCGGTCCATGATGTCTGACTTGAATCTGATGAAGGGTGAACCGCATGTGTTGCTCTCGAGATCGATGGTGTGAAAGTGCGGACGCATCTGCAGATTCAAACCATTGTTGGCTTGCGACATGCTCGAGAAGGCGGTCGTGGCCGAGGATGTCGACGGGACGATCCCTTGCCATGTCTCGACGGTGTTTACGCGGCCGAACGGTTCGTGCTCGCCGACGCCTGCAATGCGCCGGCTGGAGTCCAACATCAGCACCGGCTTCCCGACGTGATCGGTGATTAGGAAATGGAAGTCGCAGCGCGTGCCATCCCCGAGGCGCTCGCAGGCGCCACGCGAGTAGTCGGCCGGGCTGGTTCGACCCTCGCTGGCGTTGAGCTTGCCGCGAAGTTGAGCGATGGGCCTTCCCCCGAGCCAGATGTAGTCGTCGATCGGGAACGAGCTCGTGACAGAGGCCGCGGTGACGCCAACGTCTTCGAGCATCTCGACGCCGCCTGGCGCGTAGATGAACTTGTCGGCGTCAGACGTCGGGTAGCTCTTCCTCGTTCGCCTTCCGAACAAGTCGTACACGTAGACGTAGCTGAGGCCTTGCACGGTGAGCTCGGTGATCGCGGTATCCGGACCGTAGCCCAAGTCATGCGTCATCGACTGCACCACGACCGGCGAGAGATTCCCGGCGTAGTCAACCCACGTGCGTGAGGTGCGCCGCCCGTCGCGGTCAAGGCCATAGCGATTTGCGGTCACCGTTCCCGACAGCGGCTTCTCTTCGACGAGCCGGTCAGGCGTGTTCCCGCCCGCGTAGGTGTACCCGACGTGAACTCCTCCGTCGCCGACGTGCCACGTCTGTCGGTTGCTTCGGCTGTCGTATGAGAACGCATGACGGGAGCCGAAACCGCCGGTCGTGGCGAAGTTCGGCATGTCGACGCGGGTCAGCCGCATCGCGTTGTCGTAGGTCATCTCTTCACGAATCGGCGTCGTCATCGATGGGTAGCAGGTGTCAATTCTTCCGACGACGTCTCCCTTCCAGACGTAGCCGCGCTTGAAGATGTCGCCACTGCCGGTCTGCCAGGTCGGAGTCGATGTCGGCGCCGAGGTCACCCGCAGGCTGCGCAGCCGCCCGGTACCGTCGTAGCTTCCGGCGCTCGTGACCGGCGCGGTCGCCGCGCAGCCCCCGCCCGGCAAGTTCTGCGTCCCATCGTCACCCACGATGTACTCGACGGTTGCGAACGTGCTCGTGGCCGGGAACCGCAGGTGGTAGCCGCGCAGCCCGCCGAAGGGCTCCCACTTCACCGACGAAGCGAGCGTCGTCGTGCCGCTCCAGACGGTACCGTTCCAGTAGTTCACGTCGACCTGGGCCACCCGCGATTGAAGCCCGAGGCTCGCCCCGTACGTGTAGAGCACCTGACGGCCGTGCGGGTAGGTGACGCTCTTCACGTTGCCATTTCGGTTGTACGTGTAGGCCGTCGTGCCAACTGCGCCTGGGCAGCCGAATGCTCCGCTCGGCCTTCGGTGTTCATGAAGGAGCCGCCCCAGGCCGTCGTACGAGTACAGCGTCTCCCACATTCCGGCGGCATCGACGATCTTCGCCAGCCTCCCCGCCTGCCCTGTCGCTGTCAGCCCGCACCCACTGAACGACGCACTGTCGTAGCTCAGAATGAAGGTTGCGCCGCCTCCCTGTGGCGCGACCGACGTGAGCCGGCCGAGCGCGTCACGCGTGTACACGGTCGTCCCTTCGTTGGTTCGTTTCTTGATCACCTGACCGCGAGCATCCACTTCGTAGCGAACGGAGCCTACGCTCGTGCCCCCGTCTCCCAGGTTCGCGACCTTCGCTTCGACGATGTTCCCAAAGTCATCCCAGACGTAGTCGGACGGCACCGAGCAGCTCGAGCTGGCGCCCCCTTGGTTGATCTCGCACCCGTTGGCCCTGGTCGCGAGGGTCGCGCTGCAGCCGGTCGCGATTCGTTTCACGTTGCTCTGAGCGTCGTAGTCGATGCACGTGCGAATGCCTGGCTCCGCGCCGTTTGGGTACACGTCGAAGATCGCCGGGCGGTTCGCACGGTCATGCTCGAGCCATGAGCACAGCACCGAGCCTGCAGGCCCGCCGCAGAAGTCTGGAGCGGCGGCGTTCATCGGCTGTGAGAGCCCGCTGAAGTTTCCGGCCCCATCGAAGAACCGCTTCGTGAGGTAGCCGCCAGCGTCGAGGCCAGTTCGCTCCCAGGTGGGGCGATCTTCCGCGTCTTCGTCGTAGAAACGCACGAGGCGCGGTTCGGAGCTGTCGTTTACGAAGCGTCGCTCGCTCTTCAGGCGGTCGTTCTTCCAGCCATAGACGACGCGCTCGCTCCAGTTCGCGCCTGCGCTGTCCTGCGAACGCGCGCGCCACTGAACCTTCTTGGTCCAGGTGCCTGTGCAGCCTCCTGATTCCGGCGAACCGTCATCCTTGTGACAGAAGACCTCGAAGTTCCCTTCTGGGTACTGCACGGAGGTGATCTCGCCGTTCTCCCAGGCAAAGGTCCAACCCGCATCTGCATCAGGCGGAAGGTAGCTGCGCAACTCTCGTCCCACCCAGGTGAAGGCGTGAACCTTCAGATTCTCATCGCGAATCCCGATTGGGTCTCCGAGCGCGGAGTAACCGAGGTACTCGGTGACGAGCGGCGTCGATGAGCCGACTCCACCCGAGTACCGATAGACGTGGTGAAGCCGGCCTGACGAACTACCTGACCCGGGCGGAAAGTAGTCGAAGCGGGTGAGTGGCTCGCCACTGGCGCACGCAGAGCCGGTGGGACTGAAGCACGGCCCCTGTATCTCGACGAGCCGACCAGCGTCGCGTCCGAAGAACACCGCTGCGACCTCGTTCTGGGGATTGCCGTCGATATCCCGCGTCTGCCCAGAGTGAAAGACAGCGTTTACGACGTTGTTGCTCGCGCTCTCGTACTGCAGTTCTGTTGTGACCGTGGGCGCTCCAGCGAAAGTCGAGCTTCGCGTGACAGTGCTCAGCGCTTGAGTCGAGCTCGTCGCGTACCTGTAGGTGTAGAACTCAGCCTCCAGGAATGGCGGAATCGGCGACCCAATTTTGCCATCGCCGTCCGTGTACTTGCCCCACTGGGTAGCTTCCTTCTCCCATTGAGGGTACGGATAGCCGCCGCCGTACGCGCGCACGTACGGCGTGTACGTCCCGCTCTTTCGCTTGTCGATGTGCAGCACTTCTCGAGCGAGGTTCCCATTGACACAGCCATCGTCAGGTGACTTTCCGGGCTCACCCCAAAGGTACAGTTGGCTGCCGGCAGAGCAAGACGTCGCCGGTGAGCACTGCTCCTTGACCTTTATTGGGTAGAGGGAGTGGACGGCGTCGTTGGGGCGGTTGAGCGAGTAAGTCCTTTCATACGATGCACTTTGGCCGGTGCCATCGCCACGCGACGTCGTCGAGATGACGCTGCGCTGAACGGAGTGGGTGCAGGCGCTCGAACAGCATCGCGAGATGTTGATGCTGTCTTCGTTGCATGCTGGCGACGGCGGTACGTTGCAGATGATTGGCGCGAATGTCGTCTGCGGCCCCTCACCTTCGGAAGTGCCGACGATGTTGCCGGCATTGACGTGACGCGCGTAGAGAGCTCCGCCTCGAGACCGGGAGAAGCCACCGTCGTAGTTGTAGGTCTCGGTCAAGCTGCCCATGGTCGCTGATGCGAGGTAGCCGGCGGTCGGTCTGCCGAGACTATCCGGGACATAAGTGTACTGGGCCACCGTCTCTCCGCTGCCGCCGTCCGTCGTCGCGGCAACGCGCACGAGACCACACTCCCAGCGCGGCGAAAAATCTCTCGAGTTGTACACCCCGTCGTACGTCAGCACCAGACTCGTCGAGTCATGCGACGTGATGCGGCTGACGTACGGCACGCCAGCGTCGGTTGACAAGCGGCAGGTGCCTCCGTCGAGCATCTTCGGTTGGCCGTAGTCCACCGTGGCCAGCTTCCTCCCGCTCGTGTCGTAGACCTCGCCGAGAAACCATCGCGGATTGGCGCCCGTGTGCCAGGGCTTGTTGAAGATGAACACGCGACCGTCCTCGTCGAAGAACTCAATGCCGTTCAAGAGTCGCCGCACGTGGTTTTCTTCTCCCTCCCATGAGCTGTGCGGCGCCGCCCAGCAATGAGTTCCGCCGTCTGGGATTGAACAGCGCGCGAAGCGGCGCCAACCACCGCTGGGCATTCGAAAGTCGATGTAGCCCTGTCCTGCTACGTCGGTCGCCCACGCGAAGTAGCTGTGAGACCAGCGCATGGTGTCTTGGCCAGTGTTTCCGAACGGCGACGGCGCAGTGAGCAGAGCGCCGGAGTTTGAGATGTCATTGTAGGTCACGTCGCTCGACGTGTACCGCCGTGCGAACTGAATCGGGCCGAGTGAAGTCTTCAGCCGTACATCATCTTGATAGACGTACGAGTCGAGGCTGAGGGCATTGACCGGATCTCCGATGGCAATGCCTTGACGGCACTTTCCACATTTTCCTTCGCACTCCGGGTCCGGGTTCGTCGGGCACTGCTGAGCCCGACTGCTCGAGCTTGCGAGCAGAGCGATGAGCAATCCCGCGAACGGCGCCGCCCGTTTCAAGGTGTCACCTCGAGCGTTGCGGTCTCTCGTACCGCGCCGTTCATCGCTATTGCCTGAACGCTTCCGTTGTAGAGGAGGAGGTGGCGGCCCCGTTGGCTCCATGCGAGCTGCGGCGTCAGGGTCCTCTTGGGCGCCTCGAGGAGTGGTCGCTTGATCTGGGTCTTTCGGTTGAGAATCCAGACGGCGAATGTGTCGATGCGCAGCTCGACCAGCGCCAGCTGGTCAGCGTCTGGGCTGAACTGCAGCGCCTTGTACTTTGCGTCGATCTGACCAAGCCTCGTCTCGGCACCGCCTGCCGTTGCGAACGAAACCCCGTCCATCAGGTCGCAGGTCGAGTGAATGAAGAACAGCGCGAAGCCATCGGGGCTCACCGGGCTCACCTTGCAGCCAGGCGTATTGGTGAGGGCTTCCAGCCGCGTTCCGTCGCGTCGCACCCGGTAGACCTGTGCGTTGGCGCCCGGCTCGTGCTGCCCCGGCGGGCCGCCCTTGCGCGGATGGTGCGCGAACACGACCCACTCCTCATCGCGTGTGAAACTCGGGTTCGCGTGAAAGCCCATCTTCGAGCCGAGCAGTCGTGGCGGCCGTGCGCCGCGATCCCAGAGGTAGAGCAGGTCATTCTGGGCCGCGTCATTGCGCGAGGTGAAGACGATCTCAGCCCCATCAGCCGTGATCGCCGCGTGCACAGTTCGCATGCCGCCGAACGACTCGAGCCGTTCGACGACCGCGCCGTCGTCGTCGGTGATGATCCAGCGATCAGCCTCACCGAAGACATGAAACGGCTTCGGGCCGGTCGCGCCCGCTGCGGCGACGCCGATCAGAACGAGCAGGGACGCGCTCATCGCACCGCCCCCGCGTCGAGAGCCAGCGCTGCACCGCCAACGAAGGAGACTACCGGGGTTCGCCCGTCGATCTTCCCAGAGAGGTCTGGTTGTGGGGTCCGCGCCGCCGTCGTCGGTTGTGCCACCCAATCGTCC
>JAEUJP010000261.1 GCA_016793725.1 Myxococcaceae bacterium
CTCGCGCTGTTCGTGCTGCGCCGCGCCGAAGACGACGCGACGTACGCGTCGGCGCTGCGCGAAGTGCCGAGCTGAAGAGGCGAACGTCGTTCGGGCCGACTACGGCACGAAGCGCAGCCAGCCCGGCTCGCTCGCCGCCGACGTGATGACCTGCGTCTGCCCGGCGGCGTCGAGAAAGACGAGGTCGGCAGCGCCGAGGAAGTGGTCGTCGGTCGAGACCCACGTCGCCGCGCACTGGCCGTCGTCGGCGAGGTCGACGGCGCCGGGGCTCATGTCGACGTTCACGTAGATGCTCTTCGTGGCGAGGCGGTGTGCGCCGGCCGGCGTGATGAGCTGAATCTCGTGCAAGAAGTGGCCGTAGCCGGTCGACATGCTGAGCGCGAGCACGCTGCCGCCGCGCTGCACGGCGTGCAGCCACTGGCCGAGGCCGAAGTCGGTGCCCAGCATCATGGGCTCGCCGAAGTCGGCCCAGGTCGCGCCGAGGTCAGCGCTGCGCTTGAGCTGCAGGTTCTCTTCACCGCTCGCCGCGCTCGCGAACACGGCGCCGTCGGTCTGCAGCGTCGCGTCCCACCAGTGGTAGCGACGGTTCGGCTTCGGCATGCTCGCGACCGGGCGCGCGGTGCCGGCGACGAGGTCGGCGATGACGGCCGCGCTGTCGTCGAGCAGCAGCACGAAGTTGCCGGTCGGCTGCTGCGCGATGGCGAAGTTCGGGCCGGGCAGGGTGATGCGGCGGCCATCGAGCACCGACACGAGCGTGCTGCCCTCGACGAAGATGCCGTGCCTGCCCGAGACCTGCAGGTCGACGTACTGCGGCAGCGCGACGGCGAGCGGGCGCACGACGCCGGCCTGCCACACGCCCTTCTCGACGCCGGCCTCCCAGGAGCGGCCCTTCGCGACGATGACCTCGCCCGAGGGCAGCGCCGGCGCCATCGGCAGCCACGCGCCGAGGTCTCGAGTCGTACCGTCGGGGCGCACGAGCATGCCGGTGGCGCCCGACAGGGCGAGCGAGCCGTCTTCGCCCATGTGGAAGTCGGGGCTGCCCGGTGAGGTGAAGCGTTGGTTGAAGAGCACGGTGCCGTCGGGCTTCAGCAGCACGAGCTCACGGCCGCCGTCGACGTAGGCCATGCCGGCGATGAGGCCGCCCTTCAGGTCCCACTGCATGACGCCGACCTCTTCGGAGCCCTGGCCCTGGCCGAACGTGAAGAGCGTCTTCGTGCCCGCGGCGTTCAGCAACTTGAACGAAGCGCCGTCGAGCACGACCACCGTCTTGCCCGTGCAGCCCGCCTGCGGCTTCTTCGGCGGCTCGATGGGCTTGGTGGGCTGCTCGACCGGCGTCGTGGGCTCGAGGGGCTGCAGCGGCTGCACCGGGGCTTCGATGCTGGGGGTGCGACCGCAGGCGGCGACGAAGAGGGCAAGGAGCGCACGTTTCATGGCTGAGAACCCTACGCCGGCTGCATCGTTCAGATTGGCGATATTTCGTTCTCAACAGCGTAACGCAGAGTTTTACGATGCCCGGGCCGGCTCAGAAGAAGTCGGGTGGCTGGTCTGCCGGCACCCAGGCCTGGCGCACGGCCGACCACCGCTCGGCCACCGACCTGGTGTTCGGGTCGCCGAGGCCGAGGGGCTCTTCGCGCACGCGGCGCTGCTCGACCGTGTCCCAGACCTCGCGGCGCGGGTCCCACCGTTGGGTCGAGTGACTCGAGCTCACGTCGGCCGGGCGTGAGTCGACGCCGTGGTGCACCTCGCGCGTCACGTCGCGGTGCAGCGGCTCGGAGCCGGGAAACGGCCACGCCGGGCGGGCCGGCGCGAAGTCGAGCGCGACGGCCTCTTTCGGCTTCGGCTGCTCGAGCTGTGCGCGAGGCCGGGGTCTGGGCTTCGCGGGGGCCTTCGCGGCGGCGCGTGATTTCGTGGGCCTGGCGGCCGCCTTCACGGCGGGGGAGCGGGGAGCGGTGCGTCGAACGGTGGGCATGACCCACAGGGCCGCGGCCTGAGAGATGTCGCGCAGAAAAGTCGCGGCTGGGCACCGGTCACCGCGCGCGGGTGCAGAAGTACGGCGGCTCGGTCTCGCCGAACGTCTGCCGGTACTTCTCGGGGTCGTCGTTCTGAATCGGCACGGCGCCGCCGTCGGGCGCACCGCCGCGCACCAGGGGGCACGGCTCGTTCGCGTCGTGAACGGGGCTGAAGCAGGCCGAGAGCGCGAGCGCGGCGAGACGGCTCACGGCCCGACAAAGTCGCCGTGGTATATGGTGGATATGGCATCACGCCGAACGACAGTCGTTCTCAGCGACGACGAGCAGCAGGCCTTGCGTCGGGCGAGCAAGGCTGAGGGCGTTTCGCAGTCTCAGCTGATCCGAAAAGGAATTCGGACCGTCACCTCTGCCTACCAGAAGCGTCTGAAGCCGCTCACCGGGTGGCTCAAGCTGAACCCCCGAGAACGACGAGAGCTTCGCGAAGACAAGCTGGGAGACTACGAACGTTGAGTGGCGGCGCGTTGATTCTCGATACTGGCGGGTGGCTCACCGCGCTGAACGGTGACGAGCCGCACGCGCAGGCACTCGAGGAGGCCTCCACGCTGATTGTGCCAGGCCTCGTTCTCGCCGAGGTGGACTACTTCCTGAGGCGGCGACGCCGCGAGATGTATCGCCTGCTCTCTGAGATTTCCGACGGCATCTACTCGTACGAGGCGCCCACGGCTGCAGACCTCGTTCGTGCACGCGAGCTCGACCGGAAGTTCGCCAAAACCGACCTCGGCCTGGTCGACGCGAGCGTCGCGGCCCTGGCTGAGCGCTTGAACATCCTGCGTGTGCTGACGATCAACTCCGACTTCAACGTCGTGCGGGTCGGGAAGCACTACCGCGCCGCGCTCGAGGTTGTCGGCGGGCCGCTCTGACGACGGCTCACGGCGCCAGCAGCTTCTGCCGCAGCGCCGCCCACTCGGCGGCCGGTATTCGCGGTGGCTCGGGCCGCGCCGCCGCGCCCGACGATGACCCATGGTCCGGCAGGTTCAGCGAGAGCGCCCCGCGAATCTTTTCGCCCAGGCACTTCTCGCGCGACAGCCACTCGTACTCGACCACCCGCGCCGCCGCGTCGTAGCGCAGCTTCGGCACGGCCTTCACCGGCCCACACGGCACCGACACGCTCACCTCGCGCACCGTCTTCACCTTCGCCGACAGCTTCACCAGCCCCTCGAGGTCGAGGCCTTCGGTCAGGCTGAACCAGCCGGGGCCCGCCGTCACCTTCCCCGACTCGAACAGCACCCGGGCAGCGGTCTTCGCCGGCGCGCACTGCTCGGCCGGCGACGACAGCCCGAGCCCGAACCAGCCGATGACGGGCTCGAGGTACGTCGCCGAGCTCGCGTGCGACTGCAGCGCTTGAAGCTCGTCGCGCAGCGTCGACTCGTCGGGGGCGAACAGCTTCTCCCACTCGAGCGCCTTCACCTTCTTCGCCTCGGCCGCGCGCTTCGCGGTGAAGACGCGCTTCACGCGCTCGAGCTGGGCGAGCTCCCAGTCGAGGGCGGGCAGGGTGCTCTGCTCGACGTAGAACGCCAGGTCACCGTCTTTCGCGAGCGTGGCGCCGAACGCGACCACCCGCTCGCGCGCGGCCTTCTTCGCCGCGACGAGCTCGTCGACGGCGCCGGGCTCGACCGTCGTCAGCGCGCGCAGCATCTTCTCGCCATGCTCCAGCGGCCAGCTGCGCTCGGCCCCGGCCGGCACCGTGGGGAGCGGCGCCCACACCGCGGCGAGCTGCTTCTCGAGCCGGTCGACCCGCGTGCACGCCGCCGGGTCTGCAGCGAGCACCACCGCCACGGCGAAGAGCACGTGCTACTCCTTGTCGACGTCGCGATCGAACGTGTGCACCGCCACGTTCGAGCTCTGCTTGTAGTGCTGCGCGAGCTGGGCCGCGATGGCCACGCTGCGGTGTTTGCCGCCCGTGCAGCCGATCGCCACCGTGAGGTACGCCTTGCCCTCGCGCACGTAGTTCGGCATCAGGAAGTCGAGCATGTCTTTCGTCTTCGTGATGAACGTCTGCGTCTCGGGCCGCTCGAGCACGTACGCTGCCACCTTCGCGTCGCGCCCCGTCAGCGCCTTCAGCTCGGGCACGTAGTACGGGTTCGGCAGGAAGCGCACGTCGAACACCAGGTCGGCCTGCGGCGGCACGCCGTACTTGAAGCCGAACGACATCACCGTCACGGCGAGCGCCGTCGAGGCTGCGTCGCCGAAGCGCGACTGCACCTGCCGCTTCAGCTCGTGCACCGTCATCGCCGAGGTGTCGAGCACGTGCTGGCTCTGCTCGCGAAGCTCTTGCAGGGCCTCGCGCTCTTTGGCGACGCCCTCGGCCGCGGTGCCCTTCATCGACAGCGGGTGCTTGCGCCGCGTCTCGCTGTACCGCCGCACCAGCGAGTCGTCGGAGGCATCGAGGAACAGCACCTCGACCGTGTGGCCCGCGCGGCGCGCCTCGTCGAGCACCTTCGGTGCGTCGCGCAAGAAGTGCATCTCGCGCACGTCCATCACGAAGGCCAGGCGCTGGGTTTCGCCGCCGAGCTCGGTGACTTTCAGCAGCAGCGGCGCCGGCAGGTTGTCGATGCAGAACCAGCCGGCGTCTTCGAGCGCGCGCACGGCGGTCGACTTGCCCGAGCCCGACATGCCGGTGATGACGACGATGTTCTTGCCGGCGGGGGCGGTCACTCGACGTCCTCCTCGTGAATCACGTGCGAGACCTCTTCGCCGTCGTCGCGCGGCGCGTGCGACGGGCGGGCCCGCGCAATCTTCTCGGACAGGCGGTCGGCGAACTCCTGCGCCGAGTGGTGGCCCTGCAGCTTGAGCAGGTGGTTGCGCGCGGCGACCTCGATGATGGTCGTCATGTTGCGGCCGGGGCGCACGGGCACGACCGAGTGCGGCACCTCGACGCCGACGATGTTCATCTGGCCCATGTCCATGCCGAGGCGGTCGTACTCTTTTCGCCCCTCCCACTCGACCAGCTCGACGACGAGCTCAATCTTCTTCGTCTCGCGCACCGCCGCGACGCCGAACAGGTCTTTGATGTTGATGATGCCGAGGCCTCGAATTTCCATGTGGTGGCGAATGATTTCGGTGCCGTGCCCCGTCACGTGACCTTCTTTGCGCCGCACCAGGTTCACCACGTCGTCGGCCACCAGGCGGTGCCCGTGCATCACGAGGTCGAGCGCAATCTCTGACTTGCCGATGCCCGACTTGCCCATCAGCAGAACACCCACGCCGTAGACGTCGACGAGCACGCCGTGCAGCGTGCCGGTGCTGGTGAGCGCCTCTTCGAGAAACGCCTGCACCTGCGAGATGAACGCGCTCGACGACAGCGTCGTCTTCATCAGCGCCAGCTTCGCCTTCTCGCAGCCGTCGATCAGCGTCTGGGGCACGTCGAGGTCTTTCGTCACCACGACACACGCGAGCTCGCTCTCGAACAGCTTCTTCAACACCTCGCGCTGCTGGTCGGCCGGCAGCGTGCGCAGGTAGCTCAGCTCGGTGTTGCCGAACACCTGCATGCGCTCGGGGTGCAGGTGCTCGGTGAAGCCCGTCAGCGCGAGCCCCGGCTTCTGAATGCGCGCGCTCGAGATGCGGTGGTCGAGCCCCTGCTGCCCGGTGACCAGCGTCAGGCGGAGGTCGTACGGGCTCTCTTCGAGCAGGCGCGAGATGGGAATGCTCGTGTTGCTGGCCGTCATGGGCGCGGGCCGTCAGCTTAGCCCCGCTCACCGAAAAATCCCCCGGCTCCGGCGATTGAGGGCCCAGGCGGCCGGTTCGTACCGTGCGCGCATGCTCACACGGCTGACCGCGGTCTCGCTGCTGGCGTCACTTCTCTACGCGTGCGGTGGCTCCGGTGGCGGTGGCACCGGGGGAGGCACCGGCACCACGGCCGGAGGCAGCACCGCGGGCGGAGCCGGCAGCATGGCGGGCGGGAACACCGCGGGCGGGAGCAGCGCGGGCGGCAGCGCCGCAGGGGGAACCGGCACGGCGGGAGGCAGCACGGCGGGTGGCGCGCAGCTGTCGGCCGACGCCGGTACGCCCGAGGTGCGGCTCATCGGCGAGATTGGCGCCGACTTCGCGATCGACATGACGGCCTCGAACCGCGTCGCGCTCGCGCACCTCTTGCCGCGCGGCACCTCGACGACGCAGCTCGCCTACAGCGTGATTCCCGAGACCGGCATCGACGGCGGCGTCGTCGAGACGCGGCCCATCATCACCGGCGAGAACCAGGCGCTGTGCGGCATGGGCATCGACGGCACCGGCCGCGCGCACGTCGCGTACCTCGACCCGCTCGGCACGCAGAACCCGCAGGTCTACTACGGCGCGGCTGAAGCCGACGGCGGGTGGAGCCGCGAGGCCGTCGAGCCCGGCGCCTTCGTCAACGCGTACATGTGCAAGTTCCGCCTCGCGCCCGACGGCACGCCGCACGTCGTCTACCGGCTCGAGAACGCGGTGCCCGCAGACGGCGGCACCGTCGGTGACCGGGTCGTGCGCCACGCGCAGCGAAGACCCGACGGCAGCTGGGAGCTCGCCATCGTCGAGCGCAGCGGCGCCGCGAACGTGTTCGGCTCGTCGCTGGGGCTCGCCGTGAGCGCTACGAACGAGCCGGCCGTCTCGTACCTCGCGTACCAGGGCGCCGACGTCGTGAACCGCGTGGCGCTGCGCACCGGCGGCGCGGGCGGCACGTGGGCTCGAGAGACCGCCGGCATGCCGTACCAGACGAACGCGGCGCCGGTGAAGGGCTCGGCCGAGTACGGCCCGGCGGGTCAGCTCTACGTCGCGTTTCCCCGGCTCGGCGCGATTCAGAAGCTGATGACGTACGTGCGACCGGCCGGCGGTGGGTGGCAGCCCGGCGCGAACATGGACATCGGCAACGGCACCGACACGTCGGTGTTCGGGTTCAACCCGTACATTCGCTTCGACGACGCGGGCGTGCCGTGGGTCAGCTACATCGAGAGCGACGGCAACGTGCGCCACGCGAGCGTGGTGCGGCTGTCGCCGGGCAACGTGCTTCGCGCACGCATCTACCCCACGACCGTGACGCTGCCGGTGAACGGCGTCGAGCACGCGTTCGACTCGAGCGGGCGGCTGCACGTCGTGTTCACCACGCGCTTCGGCAGCCTGAGCAGCAAGCTGCACCACGTGCTCATGCGGTGAGGCAGCGACCTGGAGCTTCAGTAGCAAGCGGGCAGGTACTGTGCGCGCAGGGTGTCGCCAGGGGCCGGTACGAACAACGGCGGGAACACGACCGCGTTCGACGTGGCGTCGTAGCTCCACCCGTTGCCGCCGTCTCTGTACCCCTCAGCCGACGTGAAGCCCTGCCCGTCGCCCCTGTTCACCGACAGCGCCAGTGAGGTCGGCTGCGCCCACTCGGTGAGGTGAAACTTCGTGCGGTAGCCGAAGGCGGTCGCGCCGATCGCCTCGAGGTGTTCTCCTTCAGCCGCCCCCATCGCACAGATGGAGGCGTGGCCGCCCTCGAACGCCAGCGTCATCGCGCGAAGCGTCGAGTCTGTCGGCCAGGCTTCGTCGGCGGGGCAGCCGGCTCCCGCGGGCCACTCGGGGCCAATGACGTTGTACGAGATGAGGCCGCGCGGCCTCAGCTCGCGGAGCCTCAACGTGTAGTACTCGGCGGGAAGCGGGGAGTGGTCGGGCGCATCGGTGATGACGATGATGGCGAGCGAGGCTTCGGGTCGCAGAAACCCGGGGCTCGCGAGCAGTGCGTTCACCGCCACCTCGGCCGCCTGTGGCGTCGCGCTGCCGCTCGTGCCTACCTGAACCGCCGAAGCGAACGCGGCCTCGATGTTGGGTGTGACTGGCTTCACGATGTGCGGGCCCGTGAGCGTGCCTGCGTCGAAGGCGCTGACACTGGTCGTGAGCACCCCCAATTGAAAGTCGATGCCTTCGCGAGCGGCGTACGCGAAGAACGAGTTGAAGCTCATCGCCAGCCGGGTGATGACCGTCTGGTCATCGGCCATCGACGGCGCGTTGCTGATGACGAACAACAGGTCGGCCTTCGGCACCGCTGGCTGCACCCACGTGTCGACGTGCGTCGCCAACGACACGCCCTGACCCGAGAGCGGCACGACGTAGTCCACGAGCTGGCTGTTTTCCGTGGCGCGAAAGCCGGTGGCGCCGAGGTCGAGACCCGGGCCGTTCGGCTGGTAGCCCACCTCGAACGAAGTGCCCTCACGCGGCGCGAGCGTCGCTGGCGGCGTGCCGACCATGGGGAACCGGCTGAGCATCGAGAACATGGGCCACTGCACGGGCACCGGCTGCTCGCAGAGGTTGAACACCGAGACTCGCCTGAGCTTCGTGGCACAGACGCGCTCGCCGAAGTCGATGCGCTTCGGCGAGACGTAGAGGCAGCCCTTACCGCTCTGCGCCGTGAGCGGCACGGTGACCTGCGAGCTCGCAGGCCTGCTCACGAAGAGTTCGACGAGCCCCGCGTGAGACTGCAGGGTGCCGCCGGCGCCAGCCGGCGCGCGAGCCCGCACCGGCACGCGCAGCGACTGCCCCCCGCCGACGTTGAGGTTCGACATCGGGCCTTCGGGCAGGCTGAAGACGGGTGATGCGTCTGGCGCCAGGTCGAGCCAGCTGACGAGGCACTCGGTCGAGCCGGTGTTGTGGAACGTGAAGGTCTGCTCACCCGGCTCCTGCAGCAGGCCGAAGGTGAGCGCCGGTGGCTCGACGGTGAAGCTGCACGGCGGCAGCTCGACCGACTCGGCGCGCACGTTCACCGTCACCTCGGGCTCGTCGGGGTCGTCGCTGCCGAGCACGACGTCCCACTCCAGCGGCAGGTTCGGGGTCGAAGGCTGAATGCGAATCGGGAGCGAGAGCCCGGTGGCGTCGAGACCGAGCAACGGGTCGTAGCTCGTCGGCAGCGTGCCGGTGCACGTGCCTGTCGCCTCGTCGAAGACGCCCACACAAATCTGGCTCGACGTCGAGTCGGCGTTCTTGCCCGTCACGCCCATGACGCCGAGGTGCAGCCCCGGGCAGCCCACGTTGCGAATCGAGATGCGCCGCGTGACGACGGCGGGCATCGCTGGCGGCGGACAGTACGCGACGCGCCCGAAGTCGAGCACGAGCGGCTGCACGTCGATGTCGCCGCACGAGGGGTTCGCGCCGCCGGCGGTGTCGCCGCCACCTGCCGCGGCTCCTCCCGCGATGTTCCCGCCTGCGGTCGAGCCGCCCGCCGCGCCACCGTCGGTCATGCCGTCGTTTTCGCCGACCACCGTCGTGTTCTGTTGAAGGCACGCCGTCAGCAGCAGCGCGAGCAGGGCTCTCTTCACGGGTGCACCTCCAGCTGCTTCGAGATGAGCTCGACCGACGGGAGCAGCGGGTCGCCCGCACGCTCGGCGCGGAAGCGGGCGACGGCTGCGGCGGCCTCGGCGCGGCGGCCCAGCCGCGCGAGCGCCACGATGTTCGACACCTCGACCTCGGCGATGAAGAGGCCGCGCGGGAAGCGGCGCTGGTACTCGCGCAGGTGCTCGAGCGCCTTCAGCGGCTGCCGGTCACGCTCGGTGAGCGCGAGCTCGAACAGCGCGTTTTCGGCGTCGAGGCCGTCGAGCGCTGCACGCTGAGCGGGCGCGGCCGGCTCGGGTGCACGCAGCACCTCGGGCAGCTCGAGCACGGCGGGCGGCAGCTCGAGCGTCTGCCCTGCCGCGATGTGCTGGGCCCCTCGCGCGTCACGCCACTCGACCTCGCCGCTCTCGACCGAGAGCAGCATGCTTTCTCCAGCGACCTCGAGCAGAAAACGTGCGTTCGACCAGACGGCCTCGCCGAACGGCGTCACGCAGTGGGTCGGCTGCTCGCTCGGCAGGCCGGCGAGCCTGCCGCTCTCGAGCCGCAGCGGAGCGACGGGCGCAGGCCGCTGCGCGAGGACGGGCGCCGGCTTCACGAGCAGCGGCTTCACCAGCGCGAGCGTGAGCACCGAGCCGAGCGCGGCAGAGCCGAGCGCCGCGAGCACCAGCGTGCCGGCGCGAAGCGGCCGGGGCGCCCGGGCCATCGCTTCGATGTCGCGCCACTCGGCCTCGAGCCGGCCCGGCGCAGACGCACGCGTCGCGCGGCGCGGCACGGCCTTCAGCAGCGCGGCGGCGTCTTCGTGGGCGGGGTCGATGACCTCCTGCTCGATGAGGCGTCGCTGGGTCACGGTGTGCCTCCGAGGCGGGCGAGCGCGGCGGCGAACACGTTGCGCGCGTCGTGCAGGCGGCGCCACACGGTGCCGAGGGGAATGTCGAGGGCGGCCGCGAGCTCGGCGCCCGAGAGGCCCTCGAGCTCGAACAGCACGAACAGCTCGCGCTTCTTCGCCGGCATCGCAGCGAGCGCGGTCTCGAGCTGGGCCTCGGCTTCGCGGCGCCGCAGCGCGAGCACGGGGTCATCGGCAGACTCGACCTCTGCGGCGGCCTCGAGCCCGAGCCACGAGCGCAGCCAGGCGCGGCGGCGGTGGTTCGCGGCGAGGCGAACCGCGATGCCGTAGAGCCACGCGCGCGGCGACTCGGCGGCGAGCAGGCGTGCAGCGTCGCGCAGCGCGACCACGAACACGTCGTGCAGCAGGTCATCGAGGTGCGGCCCGGCTCCGGTGAGGCGGCGCAGCGTGAGGCGCACGGCGTCGCGGTGCATGAAGTAGAGCGCGCGCACGTCGGCGGGCTCGGTCTCCATCGCGTCTGCGCGCAGCTCGTTCACCACACTGAGTGAGGTGTTGCGGGGTTCGTGAACCTTCACTTCGAACCGAACCCGAGGCCGAGCGTGGCCTGGCCGAACCACGGGCCGAACCTCAGCGACGCTTCAGCCCCGCGAATTTCGAAGACCTCTTCGCGAAGGCGGGCGCCGCCGGTGAGGCCGGCCGTGAGATACAGGCCACCGGCGAGCGGCACGCGCACGCCGACGCGCGCGACCGCCGCGGGGGCCCAGGTGACCGGGCTGCGGTTCGTCTCGTAGACGAACGAGCGCGCGGCGAACGCGTAGAGCCGTGCGCCGAGGGCGAGCTCGAGGTGTACGGCCGAGAAGCGGTGCTCGAAGTCGGCGGCGAGGGTGCCGAACCACGGGGTGACGGCGAGCAGGCCGGTGTCGTCGCGCGCGAGGCGCTGGCCTTCGATGCCGAGCTCGAGGGCGGCGCCGAATGCGTCGCGGCGGCCGGCGGCGGCGCGCAACATGCCGGCCCAGCCGGTCTGGGTCTCGACGGTGAGCACGCCGGCGGCTTCGATGCCCCAGCGCCAGGCAGAAGGAGCGGCAGCCTCGGGGGCGGGAGCGGGAAGAACGACGGCCGGCGGAGCGGGAGGAGGAGGTGCTGGTTCTTCGACGGGGGCGGGAGGTTCGGCAGGGGCTGCAGGTGCAGCGAGCTCTGCGGGACGCTCCGTGGCGGCGGCAGGAGCCGGGGCGGGCGCAGGCGCCGGCGCAGGCAGCCGTGGCGCCGGCGTCGGCAGCTTCCACCACGCGGCGACGAGCAGCGCGATGCTCTTCTCAGCCGCGGCGCAGCTCGCTTCATCGACGCGCAGCTCTCGCGTGGCGACGAGCGCGCTGCCCCGCCGCAGCGACACGCGCACGGCGTCTGCTCCCAGCTTTTCGACCACCACCTGCTCGGCCTGGGCGCGCGCGCCGACGCGCTGCTCGAGCGCCGACTGCAGCCGCACGGCGTCGAGGCACGCCGGGCCACGTGAGACGTCGACCCAGCCTGCGGCCAACACGACGAGCGGCAGGAGGCCGGCGAGCACGCGCGACGATTACCGCGCGCGGGGACGTCGCGGCCAGTGCCCCCTCACGGCCCCGCCTGCTGAAAGCGAATGGGGAGCTCGAACGTCACGCTCTTGCCGCCGCACGGAGGCGACACCTTCGAGCGCTCGAGCAGCCTCTTCGCGCCGACGATGAAGAGCTCCTTGTTCGGGTCGAGCACGACCGAGCCCACCTCGAGGCTGCCGTCTGCCCGAATGGTGACTTCGGCGCTGCCTTGGGTCGCGGCGACACCCTCTGCCAGAGCCACCGCGTCGACGAGGGTCTGTAACACCACGTTGGTCAGCTTCGTGAGCTGCTTTGCGCTCTCTTTCGTGCATTGTTCTGGCGGGTCGCGCACCGCGTCGACGCAGAGCGCTTCGAGGTGCTGGCCCACTCGAGTCACTGCGTTCTGCCCGAAGGCCGCAGTCGCAGCTGCGTGTACCCGTTTCAGCCGCTCGCAGTCGCCGAGCACGACGGCCGCGACCCACACGTTGTGCAGCGTCGCGAGCTCGGTCATCGGCTGGTTCTCGTCGAGCAGGGCGGCGGCATCCATCGGGCGGTCGGTGCTGAGGGTGACCGCTCGCTGCGACCAGACCGGCTCGGGCTCGGTGAACTTCACGTCGAGCACCGACTCATGCCTCTGATGCCGTTGGAGTGAGCCGCCGCGGGTCGTGCTCGCGAGCCCCGGCACCTTCGGGACGAGCAGCTCCGCCGACGCGGGGCGCACTGACGAACCCTCGGGCGGTCTCGGCGGAGCCCCCAGGGTCAGCGCGAGCTGCTCTTCCTGCTCGAAGCGTCGCTTGCGCGCGGCCGGCGTCAGCCGAAATGCAGAAGCGACGATGTCGGCGCGAACGCGATGCACCTCACCGGGCGACAGCTCGACGAGCGGCGCGGGGCGCGGAGGTGGATAGAGCCCGATGGTCAGCGCCATGAACTCGCCGCCGTCGAGGTGCTCGACGACCTTGGGGCTGAGTTGGTCGATGTTCGGGTAGAGCTCCGACCAGGCTTCGTTCACGTCGCGGCCTTCGCGCAGCGCGCGCAAGAGGCGGTTGAAGCGGTCGCGGTCGTGGTTGATGAGGTAGTGCACGAGCGCCCACGCGCTCCCGTACGTCGGTGCAGCGACTCGCCCGAGGGTTCGGCCCGCGTGCCCCAGGCCCACAGGTCTTTTGCGCGGCTCAGGCCGTCGTTGACCAGGCCCTGGTAACCGAAGTGGCCGGTGCCGGTCTTCATCTTGAGCTGGCCCTGCAGCTCGGCCACGTCGAGGTACGACGCCAGGCCTTCGTGGAGCCAGCGCGGTGCGCCCGGCATCGTGCGGTCGATGACGACGTGCGCGAGCTCGTGGGCCGCGACGGCGTACGAGCGCGGGTCTTCGGGGTCGCCCGCTTCGATGAGCACCTGCCGCGCGCTGCCGTCGTGCCTGACGAGGCCGACGACGTCGTGACCGAGCGCGGCGAGGTCACCTTGATGCACCAGCACCAGGTCGACCTGCTCGAAGGGCCCGTTGTCGTCGAGCGCCCACTTCATGCCCTGCAGCAGCTGCTCGAGACGCGTGACCTCGGTCTGCAGCCGCTCGGGCGCGAGGTTGCTCTGCACCCGCACCTTCGCCGAGTCGACCTTGTGCCAGCGCGGCCCGCCGTGGGCGACGCACTCGACCCGAAGCGGCGAGGTCGTCGCGCAGCCGCCGAGCAGAACCAGCGTGAATGACGAAGCCAGCAGGCAGCGCATGCGCCGCTACCTACTGCACTTACAGCGAGCACGCGCGCGACATGCACTTCGACGACGCGCCCACCCACGCGCCGCACGAGAAGTCGTCGCCGCAGCTGCGCGTGCACTTCCCCGACGCGCAGACGTTCGCGTACTGGTACTGCAGCCGGCAGCCATCGGCCCGGGCGTCGCACTCGTCGTCGTTCGAGCACGACTTCGTGCAGATGCCGCCCTGGCACGAGAGGCCCGTCGCGCACGCCGCGCCGCCCGCGTTGCACTTGTCGCCGATGCCGAGCACGAACACGTCTCTTGCGCCCGTCGCGCTCGGGCACGAGCGGCACGCCTCGAGCCCGCGCCGGTGCACGTCACACCTCGAGTCGTTCACCACCACCGAAAACCCGCCGATGTCGGTGAAGTTCTGCCCGCCGCCGAACATGCCGTCGCCGCGCGTCGCCACGCTCGAGCTGCCCGTGCACTCGACCTCGTCGAGCCCCGCGAGGCACTCGACCAGCGCCGTCACCTGCGGAGCGCACGTCGCGCTGTCGGCCTTCGCCTTCGCGATGGCGTCGGTGCACTGCGTGTAGGCCGTGTCGCTGCACGTGCCCGACTTCGCGAGCCGCGTGCACACGTCTGGGGCGCCTCCGCACGCGGCGAGGCTCACGAAGAAGAGAATCGAAGAAGAGCAGCGCATGGCCGTTCGCGTAGCACCGTTCTCGCGCTCGCCGCGCACGCCGTGCACCGATGACTACGTGGGGCCCAGATTGTTTTTCGAAACCTCGAGGCGACAGCCGAAAGGGCCCCGTCGAACGTTCGGCGCGACTTTCGCCGACCATGCGCGTCATGCGCTTTCCGGTCCTCCTGTTCGTTGGGGCGTTCTTCGCGGCCTGCGGCATGTCTGAGCTCGACGTCGACGAAGACGTCGCGTACGTCGACCACGACCCCGGTGTCATCACGTCGGGGCTGACGGCAGGTGAAGCGGGTGGGTGCTCGACGGCCATCGTGGGCGGGCTCGACCGGCAGCTGATCGAAGAGCTGAACTGCATCTCGCCGAACCTGATGCAGAGCTTCGCCGGCCCGCACACGCGCTACGGCGCGACGGTGGTGCCGTACCTGCACCCGACGGCGAACGCGGCGCTCAAGCGCGCGACGACGGCGGCGAACGACTTCATGACCATCAACAGCGCGTACCGCACGGTCGCGCAGCAGTTCGTGCTGTACCGCTGGTGGCAGCAGGGCCGCTGCGGCATTCAGGTGGCGGCGGCGCCCGGCGCGAGCAACCACCAGAGCGGCCGCGCGCTCGACGTTCAGTCGTACACGTTCTGGCGCCCGTACCTGCAGAACCAGGGCTGGCAGTGGCACGGCGCGAGCGACGTCGTGCACTACGACTACTTCGCGGCCCCCGCGCTCGGCGGCCGGTCGGTGCTCGCCTTCCAGCGGCTGTGGAACAAGAACCGCTCGAACAAGCTCGCCGAAGACGGCGTGTGGGGCCCGGCCTCGAACGCCGCGATGTCGTCTTCGCCCGTCGAGGGCTTCACGAACCACGGCTGCGCCGCGCCGCCCGCGCCCGAGACCGGCACGCTGAAGGGCATCGTGCACCAGGGTATGAGCATGACGGCCGTCATCGCCGGCGCGAAGGTCGAGGTCGGCGGCAAGACCCTCACCACCGACGCCGCGGGCCTCTACACGGTGACGCTGCCGACCGGCATGCACGCCATCAAGGTGACGGCGACCGGCTACGAAGACGGCGCGCTCACGCGGCAGGTCGCGGGCGGGCAGACGGTGTGGGGCAGCGTGGGGCTCACGCCGAAGGGCATGCCCGACGCGGTGGCGCCCGACCTCGACGTGGCGACGCCGGTCGACGGCGCGCGCACCGACGTGGCGCTCATCGCGCTGACCGGCACGACGAGCGACATGTCTGGAGCCGTGACGCTGACGCTCGCGCAGAACGGCGAGGCTCCCGTCGGCGTGACGGTGATGGGCACGTTGTTCGAGCAGCAGGTGAAGCTGAGGCCGGGCCTCAACGAGCTCGTGCTCACGGCAAGAGACGTGGCCGGCAACGTGGCGACGGTGCGCACGACCGCCCGGTTCCGTGCGGGCCTCGAGGGTGAAGTGACGACGCCCGACCTGCGCGCCGACGGCATCGCGAACGTGCAGCTCAGCCTGCGAGACCTGAACACCGGCGCGGTGCTGATGTCGGGCATCAGCGCGGCCGACGGCACGTACGCGTTCGAGGTCGACACGGTGCCGTACCCGGCGAAGCTGGTCGCCGAGGCGCCGGGCTACGTGACGTTCGAGCGCGACCTCATCATCGGCGCCGACGCGCGCGAGGTGTACAGCTTCGCGCTGAGCCGCGGCGAGGGCACGACACAAGAGCCGCAGCCCGCACCGAACGAAGAAGACATGCACATCAAGGGCGGCTGCTCGGTGGCGGGCGGCTTCCCCATCGGGCTGCTGGCGCTCGCGCTGCTCAGAGCGGGCCGACCGTCTCGGCTCGTGTGGGGTACGCGCCGACGCCGATGACGGTGCGGGCAGCTGACCCGAGGGGTGCAGAGAACGACGCCCGAGTGGCAGACATGGTCGGGGCGCTCTTCGCCGCGCTCACCGTGCTGTCGCGGCGCGATCTCTGACACCGAGACCCGTGCTACAGCCGCGCGCGGTGGAAGAGACCAGCCGCCGGCCCGCGCTCATCGTGCTGTACGCGTCGCTCGCGCTCGGCGCCGCCATTCGGCTCTACGTCGCGTTCACCGACGACGGCATCTTCTGGCCCGACGAGACGTACCAGTCGCTCGAGCCCGCGCACCGCGTCGTGTTCGGCTACGCGCTCATGCCGTGGGAGTTTCTCGACGGCGCCCGCAACTGGGCGCTGCCCGGCTTCATCGCGCTGCTCTTCAAGCTCGCGGGTGATGACCCCGCCCGCTACATCGGGCTGACGCGCGTCGCGTTCGTCGTCATCGGCGTGGCGTCGGCGTATGGCGCATACCTGCTCGCGAAGGGCCTCGGCGCGAAAGAGCTGCCCGCGGCCGCCGGCGCCGCGTGCTTCTCGCTCGGAGCGCTGCCCCTCTACTTCGGTCACCGCGCCATGAGCGAGACGGCGAGCGCGCTGCCGGTCGTGCTCGGGCTGTGGCTCGTGCTGCGCAGCGACGCGACGCGCAGGCACCTCGTCATCGGAGCGTCGCTGCTCGGCCTCTCGGTGCTGCTGCGCCTGCAGTGCGGCGTCTTCGCGGCCGGCGCCGTGCTCGTGCTCGCCGCCCGCAGGCAGTGGCGGCCGACGGGTGAAGTCTTCGGGGTGCTGCTCGTCTGGGCCGTGCTGTTCGGGCTGCTCGACAAGCTGACGTGGGGCAGCTGGTTTCACTCGGCGCAGAAGTACATCGAGTTCAACCTCGTGAAGGGCGGCGGCGCGGCGTGGGGCACCCACCCGTGGAACCACCTCGTGCAGCACCTGTTCTTCTCGATGAAGGGGCTGACGCTGGTGTTCGGGCTGTCGCTGGCGCTCTGCGTTCAGCGGGCGCGCGGGCTCGCGCTCATCGCGTTCGCGTTCTTCGCGCTGCACTCGGTGGTGCCGCACAAAGAGATTCGGTTCATTCTCACGGTGCTGCCGCTGTTCGCGGCGTGTGCGGGCGTCGCGCTGAGCTTCGTGCCGCGCGGAGCGACCGTGTTCGTGCTCGCGGTGGCGCTGGTGTCGGCGCTCGAGGCGCGGAACCTGACGTGGCACGAGCTCGGCGCGTACCCCGAGCGGGGCGAGCAGAAGGCGTGGGACGACTACGGCCCGTTCAACCGCCTGCTCTTGGCGGCGTCGAAGCAGCCGCAGGTGTGCGGCGTGTACATCGAGGGCGCGCACCTCGCGTGGGTGGGCGGCATCGCGTACCTGCACCACAAGGCGCCGCTGTACATGCCGGGCATGGCGGTGCCGCAGCGCTCCATCAACTACGCCATCACGGCGCGTGAGGGGGGTGAGGTGGTGGCGCGCGACGGCAACCTGAAGTTGGTACACCTGCCGGTCGAGCCGTGCACACCTGATCAAAATTACTCGTGGCGGCTTCCATGACTTGAAACAGTGTCACCGGGGTGAGGCGTCACACCCGCGAGACAACAGCGTTTTTTGCACAGTTCCACCCTCTCCCGTGTCCAGGCCCTCATGAGATTGCTGCTGTTGGTCATTTCCATCGCCATTTCCATCTCCGTCTCTGCCTGCAGCGGAGGGCCGAAGTGCGATGCGTCGACCTGCTCCGGCTGCTGTGACTTCGCGGGGGTCTGCCAGATTGGCACCAGCGACACCCAGTGCGGCATCGGCGGCGCGAGCTGCACCCCGTGCACCGCGCTTCAGAGGTGCCAGGCGAGCGCGTGCGTCGCGACGTCGGGCGCAGGCGGCGGAAGCGGCGCGAACGCGGGCGGCAGTGCGGGAAGCGGCACGAATGCGGGCGGCGCGGGCACGAACGCGGGCGGGGCGGGCACCAACGCGGGCGGGGCGGGCACCAACGGAGGCGGCAGCGGCACGAACGCGGGCGGCAGTGGCGTGACCGCCGGCGGCAGTGGTGCGACCGCAGGTGGAGGCACGGGCGTGACGGCGGGCGGCACCGGCGCGACGGCGGGTGGCGGCACCGCGGGAAGCGGCATGACGGCGGGCGGCACGGGCGCGACTGCGGGTGGCGGTGCTGCGGGAAGCGGCATGACTGCGGGCGGCAGCGGCGCGACGGCAGGTGGTGGCAGCCCGATGCTGCGCACGGTGACCGGCTCGCGGCAGATTACGTTCATCACCGACACGGGCACGCAGACGGCGACGAGCACCATCGCGAACCTGCAGGCCCAGGTCGAGAGCGCGGGCACGTACACGCAGTACAACCCGACGTCGAACGTGATGGGCAACTTCAGCTTCCAGCTGCCGCCCGGGCCGTACGCGCTCGACTTCACGTCGTCGACGAACGTTCGTTACATGTGGTTCTCGAGCGCGTCGACGGTCGACCTCGGGCAGGTGTACCTGGGCCGCAGCGATGTGGGCTACCCGCAGGGCGCGACGCCGCTCACCATCAACTTCTCGAACGCCGCGCCGTGGCAAGACAGCGACACGCTCGAGCTGACGTCGACGAACGCGGGGGTCTATGACGACAATCTGCTCAACTTCACCGGAGCGCCGCCGATGGCCGGCGTGACGAGCGGCTCGCTGACGTTCGACTACAGCCAGCTCCAGGTGCCGCTGGTGAGCGCGGCGCGCGGCGACACGGTGGTGCTGACGCAGCGCTCGCTGCTCGGCTCGCCGCTGCCGCACTGGGCCGCGGTTCGGCACGCGACGGTGACGGGGCTGACGCAGCAGAGCGGCACGCCGAGCACCATCACGGCGACGTTCGACGTGGCGGCTCCGGTGTCGACGGCGGTCGACGTGCGCACGACGCAGTTCGAGGCCTTTCGCGCCGACGTGCACCCGCAGGCTGTGACCTCGCGCACCCAGGTTCTGCTCTACGGCGCGCCGGGCCTCACCGCGCAGCGCGGCGTCTTCGGCCGCACGGCGCTGCTGCTCTATGCGCCCATCGCCGCGGGCGGCACCGACTTCGCGGGCACGTTTCAGTACGTGAACCCGTACGCGGCGAGCGTGCCGATCGCCTTCGACCTGACGACGCTGTTCGCGGTGACGGTGCAGGCGCCGGGGGCTGCGACGGCTCCGATGTACGGTCGCATCGAGCGCTTCGCGCCGCTGACGAGCATCGCGGGCCCGGTGACGCCGACCGTGAGCCCGCCGCGCAACGTGCAGGTGAACGGTCAGACGGTGACGGTGCCGCTGTCGGGCGCGGGGCAGAGCCCGGTCATCACGTGGCTGGCGCCGACGACCGGTACGCCCGACTTCTACAACGTCGTCGTCGTTCGGCTCGTGAACCAGGGCGGGCAGACGCGGCAGGTGGGCGTGGCGAGCATCAGCACGAAGGCGCTGCGCGTCGTGATTCCGCCGGGCACGCTGGCCGCGGGTCAGCCGCACATGGTGGTGGTGGCGGCGCACCTGAACGGTGGCATCGACTTCGAGACCCGGCCGTTCGCAAGCCCGGGCATCGAGGCGTCGGCCGATGCGATTACCGGGCCCATCTCACCGTAGCGGGAAGGGGGCCGCCGGTCAGCCCGGGGGCCACGTCAGCGAACGGCCGCCCAGCAGGTGCAGGTGAATGTGAAACACCGTCTGCCCACCGTCGCGGTTGCAGTTCACGACCTGCCGGTAGCCGGCTTCAGCGAAGCCGTTCTCACGCGCGTACTTCGCCGCGACGAACATCAGGTGCCCGAGCAGCTCGCGGTCTTCGACGGTCGCTTCGTTCAAGCTGGTGATGTGCCGCTTCGGCACGAACAGCACGTGCGTCGGCGCCTGCGGAGCGATGTCGAGGAACCCGAGCGATTGCTCGTCTTGATGAACAACCTTGGCCGGAATCTGGCCGCCGATGATTTTGCAGAAGAGGCAGTCGCTCATGTGCGGCACGCATAGCCGAGGTTGGTGCTCACCGACGCGAAAACTCACCAGCCGGTGAGCGTGAGCGACAGCCCGAGCCGACCCGCAACGTACGGGCTGATGTCGAGCACGAGGCCGTCGTTCTTCGAGTCTGACGACTCACCGCCCACAATCACGCGGTACGCGAGCGCGGTTATGCCGATGCCCTGCAGCACGCCCGAGGTGAGCAACAACCACATGTCGTCGCGCGCCTGCTCGCCGCCGCGAATCAGCGTGAGCCACGGGCCCAACACCGGCGTCGCGTAGACCAGGTACGGCGAGTCGAACACCTGCACGCCGGTGCGCCACGTCGCGAGCTGCTCGGTCTGCAGCCGCTCGACGTTCTGCCGAAACGACGGAGCCGCCCACGCGCTGCCGATGAACGAGCCCACCGAGAGGCGCCACGAGAACTTCGGCGCATCGACCGGAGCCGAGGCGAGCATCGCGGTGGTGAGGAGCGTCAGCAGCAAGACGACAGCACCCTACAGCAGCGCACGTGCCCTGCCCACTTCGTGGAACGACTCATTTCGAAACCTTCGGTGTGCGCGAGGACCTGCTCAACATGTGTTGCCGCTGCACATTCCGAAGATCAAACCTCTTCGCTGGGCTGCGTCTTGTTGCGCGTAGTCAGCGCACAGGTTTCTAGCGGCTTCACCAAACGACTTGTACCTTCGCTTTGTGCAAGCGAGCTTCTCCGTTGATACCCACCTCTTCCGAGAGCTCGGCCGCCTTCTGGTGGGAAGAGACTCGACCGCGCTGGTGGAGCTCATCAAGAACAGCTACGACGCGGACGCCACGGAAGTGGTCGTCTATGGGGAGGCGTTGGACGACGCTCGGAAGGGCTACCTACGCGTCAGCGACAACGGCGTCGGCATGACTGAGGACGACTTTCGGCGAGGCTTCCTCC
>JAEUJP010000268.1 GCA_016793725.1 Myxococcaceae bacterium
TACACGACGCTCTTCCGATCTATGCCCCTGATGCAGTGTGGAGCATCACCATTCCCCCGGGGCAGAGCCTCAACGTGAACGTCGCGCCGTCGCCCCTGCTCGACACGAACCTCGCCATCATGCCGGCAGGCCAGTGCACCGGTCAGTGCCTCGCCAGCGGCAGCAGCGGCGGCGCCGGCGTGCCCGACAACCTGAGCTTCTCGAACTCGGGCACCGCGCCGCTCGCCGTGAACATCGTGGTCACCGGCACTCAGGTCACGCCGCAGTCGACGTACACCATCACCGCCACGTTCACGATGGCGACCTCGGGTGACACGTGCACCGGCCCGACGCCCCTCACCGCGAACACGACGGTCATGGCGACGCTGGTCGGCCTGCAGAACAACCCGCACGCGACGGGCGCGAACTGCGCCCAGAACTCGTCGGGCCCCGATGCGTGGTGGAGCATCACCGTGCCCGGCGGGCAGCGCGTTACGGTGACCGTGACGCCGTCGGCGGGCGCAGACCTCAGCGTCACCTTGACGCTGCCGAGCTGCACGCCCGGCGGCTGCCTCGCCTCGGGCGACGGCTTCGGGCCGAACGCGGTCGACGTGGCGTCGTTCACGAACCCGAGCATGGCGCCGCAAGAGGTCTACGTCGTCGTCGACTCCTTCACGACGATGGGCACCCCGTACACCCTTCGCGCCGACGTGGGCCCTCCGCCCTCGGGTGACACCTGCGCGAGCGCGCAGCCGCTCGTGCCGGGCACGACGGTGATGGCGACGCTCGCGGGCCTCGCGAACGACCCGCGGCCGACCGGCCCGAACTGCTCGAACGTGCCGGGGCCCGATGCTGCGTGGTCGCTGACGGTCGGTGCGGGTGAGCGGCTGACGGTCGTCGTGACCCCCAACCCGTCGCTCAACCCGCTGGTCACGCTGATCGCTGCACCGGCGAGCAACTGCGGCCTCAACACGGCGTGCCTCGCGGGCGCCACGCTCGCGCCGACCGGTCAGCCCGAGACCCTGGTGTGGACGAACAACTCGATGTCGGCCGTCTCGGTGTTCGTCATCGTCGACGCCGCGCAGGCGACCGCAATGCTCGACTACACCATTCTCGCGACGCTCGCGCCGCCGCCCGGCGGCGACGTCTGCAGCAGCGCGACGGTGCTGGCGCTGCCCGGCTCGCGAATGGGTGACTCGACCGCGAGCTACGTCGACGACTACACGTTCGGCCAGAACTGCGCGTTCAGCACGTCGCCAGACCGCGTCTACTCGGTGACGGTGCCCACGAACACGCGCGCCACCATCACGCTCACGCCCGACTTCAGCACCACCGCGCGGCTGTCGATCGTCGACACCGCCACGTGCACCCCGAACGCCATGACCTGCTTCTCGTCGTCGGGCCCCACCGGCGTCGGCCTCGTCTCGAACCTCGTCTACGACAACGTCTCGGCGGCGCCGAAGCAGCTGTTCGCCATCGTCGACGCGGCCTCGGGCAACTACTCCATCAGCTCCACGGCCGGCGTGCCCGCACCCGGCGACCTCTGCCAGACGGCGCCGGCGCCCATCGCCGCCACCACGTCGTTCAGCGACACGCTCAGCGGCTTCGTCGACCACTACACCAGCGCGGTCAGCCCGAACGCGTGCCGCTTCGTCGCGGGCCCCGACCGCGTCTATGCGTTCACCCTGCCGACGAACCGCCGCCTCACCGTGACCGTCATCGCGAACGGCACGTGGGACCCGGCGCTCTCGCTCGTCGAAGCGCCCGCCACGAACTGCGACCGCCCCGCGACGTGCATCACCGGCTCGAATGCGAGCGGCACCGCCGAGACGCTGCGCTACTCGAACGTCGGCGCCGCCACGCAGCAGCTCTACCTCATCGTCGACGGCAGCAGCGCTGCTGCGGGCTTCGACCTCATCGCGTTCATCGACGACGCTCCGGCGCCTCCGACGGGCGACGTCTGCGCGGCGGCCGGTGCGCCCATCAGCATGAACCAGACGCTGACGGCGCAGACCACGCAGGGCTACGCGAACGACTACGCGTCGGCGGGCTGCGGCAACAAGGCGGGCGCCGACCGCACCTACGCGGTCAGCGTGCCGGCCGGTCAGCGGCTGCGCGTGACGGTGACCACCACCTCGACGTGGAACCCGGCGCTCGGCCTCGTCGTCGGCGCCGCCAACGCGTGCTCGGCCGGCCTGTGTGCGGTTCAGGCCGACCAGGGCCCCACGAACAGCGAGACGCTCACGTTCGTGAACACCGGCATGACGGCCGCCGACGGCTTCGTCATCGTCGACAGCGCGACCCCGACGGGCGCCGGTACGTACGACATCGCGTTCGTGTTCGACGTGCCGCCGCCTCCTCCGCCGGGTGACACGTGCGGCAGCGCCCCGGTGCTGACCGCCGGCACGCTGACGATGCAGACGACCACCGGGCTCAACAACGACTACAGCCCGAGCCCGGGCGCGATGACGTGCACCGGCTTCGAGGCCGACGGTCTCGACCGTGCGTTCGTGGTGACGGTGCCGGCCGGCGAAGAGCTGCGCGTGACGGTGACTCCGACGGGGCCGGGCGTGAACAGCGACGACCCGTCGCTGTACCTCATCCCCGCTCCGGCAACGAACTGCGTCTCGGTACCCCAGATGTGCCTCGCGGGCGCAGACACCGGCGTCGGCGGCGACCCCGAGACCGTGTTCTGGCGCAACAACAGCATGACCGCTGCGACCGTCTACCTCGTCGTCGATGCGTTCAACGGTTCGCTGCAGGAGTTCACGATGGTGACGACCATCGCGCCGTAGCCAGTACGACGACCCAGAAGTTCGTGCCGTTCATGCTGGAGCGGAAACGCGAAGCGGGGACCCGTCGAAGCAGGTCCGTGGACACCTGTTCGGGCGCCCTTCGACTTCGTCCCGCTTCGCGGGACACCGCTCAGGGTGTGCGAGGCGGTACGGACTTCAGAACCGTCAAGCTACGCGGTCGCCTGCAGCATCGAGGCGCCGGACGCGAGCGTCGCCTGCAGCTGGCCCATCAGTCTGGCGACCTCGAGGCGCGACACCTTCGCGCCGGGGCCGTCGTTCTCGAGCACCTTCAGCGCGGCGCGCGCGAGCATCACCGAGATGCCGGTGAAGCCGAGGTAGCCCTTCGGAGCCCCGCCGCGCTGCAGCGCATCGATGTAGCGGCTCGCGGCGTCGAGGTCGGCCCGCGCGAGCTCGAGCACCTCGTCGCGATCGACGCCCTTCGGCAGATACGCGCGGCCGTCTCTGGCGTCGTCGCCGGTGTCTTTCAAGATGTTCACGAGCTGCAGGCCCTCGCCGAACTCGACCATCGTCTTCGTGAGCGTCTCGCGCACCGACGCGAGCTGCGGCGTGTCGTGCAGAAACACGTCGGTGAGCAGCTCGCCGACGATGCCGGCGACGATGTAGCAGTAGGCCTTCAGGTCTTCGACCGACTCGAGCTGCAGGTTGCCTTCGGCGTCTGCGCGGGCGACGACGTCGGCCATGCCCTTCGAGGTGCGCACCGTGTGCTTGATCAGAATGTCGCGCGCGCCCGGCGTCATCGACGACAGCGTGCCCACGACCTCGGGCGTGAGCTTGAGCAGCTCGAGGTAGCCGGCGTGCTGGTGCGGGGGCTTCAGCAGCCACTTCGCGGTGAGCGCCTTCAGCCCCTCGACGTCGACCTTCGTGACGGCGTCGGCGAACGCGTTGAGCGCGGCGATGCGCTCGGCGCGCGGCCAGGTGGTGGCGTCTTCGAACGTGTCGGCGATGCGGAAGAGCAGGTACGCGACCGAGACCTCGCGGCGGGTCGGCTCGGGCAACATCGGAATCGCGAGCGCGAAGGTGCGGCTCGTCTTCAGCAGCAGATCATCGAGATCCATCTCGCCGACGCACGTACCCACTGACATATGTCAAAGCAACTGGTCACTGGGCCTTTGAAAACCCGCCCGCCGTTTTGCTAGAGCGGCTCGCGCAGTGACGAGGGTCGACGTCATCGTCGTCGGAGGCGGGTTCGCGGGCATGGCGTGCGCCGCGGCGTTGTCTTCGCGCGGCTACAAGGTCACGGTGCTCGAGTCGCACCTCGGGCACGACCCGCGGTTTCGCGGCGAGCTGATTCACCCGCGCGGCGTGCGCGCGCTCGACGCCCTGGGCCTGAAGGCGCCGCTGCTCGCCGCCGGCGGGGTGCGGGTGCGCGGCTTCGCGGTGAGCCCGAAGGCGGGCGACGACCTCTTGCTCCTGCCGTACGTGCAGAGCTGGGGCGACGGCCTGGGCATCGATCACCACGCGATGGTGCAGGCCCTGCGCGCCGCGGCCGGCAGCCGCGCGGGCGTCACGCTGCGGCAGGGTCAGCCCGTCACCGACGTCATCGACGAAGACGGCCGGGTCGCGGGCGTGCGGCTGCGCAACGGCGAAGAGCTGCGCGCGAAGCTGGTGGTCGCCGCCGACGGCCGGCAGTCGCGCGTGCGCAAGGCGCTGGGCCTCGAGCCCGAGCAGAAGCTGCTCTCGTACACGGTGGTCGCGACGGTGCGCGGGCCGAAGCTGCCGTGGCGCGGCTTCGGTCACGTCTTCCTCGGCGCGCCGGGGCCGATTCTCGCGTACCCGTACGGCGACGAGCTGATTCGCATGTGCATCGACGTGCCGCTCGACGCGCCGAAGGGTCGCGAGCCGATGCGGCGCTACGTGCGCGAGCACTTCGCCGACTGCGTGCCGCAGCCGCTGCGCGACGCGATGCTCGAGTCGCTCGAGCAAGACCCCTTCGAGGGCTGCGCGACCCACTCGGTGTACACGCAGGCGTGTGCGGTGCCGGGCGCGGTGCTGATCGGCGACGCCGGCGGCTGCAGCCACCCGCTCACCGCGACCGGCATGACGGCCGCGATGAACGACGTGCAGGTGCTCGCCGAAGAGGTCGGGCTGCGCGGCCTCGGCGAAGACGCGCTCAAGGCGTACCAGCGGCGCCGCTACCGCTTCGTGCGCGCGCGAGAGCTGTTCACCGAGGCGCTGTACGAGGTGTTCCGCGCGCACGACCCGGGCAGTGAAGCGCTGAAGGCGGGCACGTTCGACTACTGGCGGCGCAGCCGGCGCGCGCGCGACGTGTCGATGGGCATTCTGTCGGGCGAACACTCGCAGCCGCGCACGTTCATGACCGAGTACACCCGCGTGATGGGCCGCTCGGCGCTGGGCACCTGGCGCGAGCCGTCGCGCACGCGCTCGCTGCTGCACACGTCGCTCTCGCGCCTCAACCGCACGGTCGAGCGCAGCGTCTCGACGTGGATGGAAGAGAGACAGGTTCGCCTCCACCGCCTGCCGGTGAAGGGCGGCGACGAGACCAAGTCGACTCCGGTCACCCTGAGCGGAGCCGCGCGAAGCGTGGCGTAGTCGAAGGGCGCCTGCGCCACCTGCACGCGACCGGTTCGACTGCGGCCTGCGGCCTCCGCCCACCGCGAGCGGAGGCGTTCACCGCTCGACCTACCGCCTCTTCGCCTTCTTCTTCTTCTTCTTCGCGGCGGCGAGCTTCTCTTTTTTCGTCAGCTCTTTCGCCGGCGGCGCCGGCGCTTCACCCTTCTTCGCCGCGGCCTCGAGGTCTTTCTGCAGCTTGTCGCGCTCGCCCTCGACCTGCTTCACCCTCGCCTGCGCAGCCGCCGCGGCCTCTTCAGCGGCCTTCACCTTCGCGTCGGCCTCGGCGACCCGCTTGTCGACCTCGCCCTGCGACTTGCTGAGCTGCTCGAGCTGCGCCTTCAGCCCCGCCGAGCTCTCGATCGCCTCGTTCGCGCGGGCCTTCTCGCTGCTCAGCCGCTTCGCCATCAGGCCGGTCACGAGCGCGAGCACGATGGCTGCGAAGCCGAACAGAATCCACGGGAGCGGGTGCTGCCGCGCACGCGGCACCTCGTCGTCGTCATCGTCGGGCTCGCGCGCACCCTCCGCGTCGCGCTCGTCGTCTGCCTCGTCGTCTTCCCGGGTCGGCCTCGCGACGCGCGACGCACGGCCACCCCGAGCCGAACGCGGAGCGCTCTCCTCCTCGTCCTCGTCCAACGGGCGAACGTTGGTCTGGGTGCTCTCGTCGCTCACGGGTCTTGTGCTGGTGAGGCTAGCACCCGGCTCTTGGCGCTCCACACTCCGCGGGCCCGGAAGACCCGCTCGACGAAGAGGTCATGTAGCGCCTGCAACGGGCGTGAAGCGGCCTCGCCCTCGACGACCTCGAGCGCGTCGGCGATGGCCTCGAGCGTCGAGCGCCCGAGCGGGTCATCACTCTCGCGCAGCCGCAGCGGCGCCGCGGCCTTCTCGGGCAGCACGAGCCGCGGCACCCCGGCCAGCGACGGCAGCCGCTTCATCATGCGCCGCGTCTGCCGCCACGTGCCATCGAGCACGATGAGGCGCTTCGGCGGCGCCGCGAGCGGCTGCGGCTCGACGCCGGTCTCGGGGAACAGCACCGCAGCACCCTCGGCCAACCCCTTCAGCGCCGCGTCGCACGCCGCCCCGTCGTCGGAATAGTCGACCAGCCGTGCGTTCGACAGCGCCAGCATTGCCACCCGCGCGGTGCCCGTCGACTTCCACCCCTCGCGCTCGTGACGCACCACCACCACCTCGGTGCGCGTCTCGACGCGCGGCACCTCGGCGCAGATGCAGTGCTCGGTGCGAATCCAGCACTTCGGGCAGCGGCCCGGCAGGTCAGACAGGGTTCGTGAGCGCATCGAGGGTGAAGCTTCGCGCCTCCGGCGCGAAAACGGGAGCGCAGCGACCAGAGACCGCAGAGCGTAGTATGCCGCCCGTGCCCGCGACGCTCGCTCTGTGCCTCGTGCTGTCTCAGCTCGCGAACCCCTACGCCGGCCTCACCTGGGTCGACCCCCTCGCCGGCACCCTCGACCCTGCCGTCTACCCGCGCATCTGGGCGCGCGCCGTCTCGAAGCCGCCCGAGAAGCCCGCCCCCAAGCTCGGCTTCGAGGCCACCGACTTCAAGCCCGCGCAGCCGCGCTCGTGGGCGCAGAGCCTCGTCTCACAATCGAAAGCCATCGGCAGAGAGCACGGCCGCGCGCTCGTCGAAGGTCTGAACGCCGCGCTCGACCTCTTCGAAAAAGACATGCGGAAGAACAACGTCGCGTTCGCGATGGCGTTTCTCATCGGCTCGGCGCTCGGCGCGGCGGGTGAGCGCGACGTCGCCGACGCCGAGCTCGTCTCGCTCGCGCAGGCGGTGAACGACGAGCTCGCCGGCTCGCCGCAGTTCAAGAAGCTCAACCCGAAGCAGAAGCAGCTGCTCTACGAGGGCTGCATCGTCGGCGGAGCGCTGCTCGGCGGCATGGCCGCGGCCGGCGCCGAGGCGAACGACGCAGAGCTGAAGGCCGAGGCGCGTCTGCTCGCGCTGACGGTGCTGAAGACGTTTCGCGGGAAGTGATATCTGACGCAAGCGGGAGGGTCGTCTGAAGAGCACACGCGTCAGCGCAGCCATCGTGGCCCTGGTCGTCGCATCGCCCGCCGCGGCCGACCCCGAGGTGAAGCTGCTGCTGCAGCGCGACGACCAGGGCGGCACGATGTTGGTGCCCGACCGCCCGCTGCCCGCGTCGCGCGCGTTCACCGTTCACTACGCGCTGCCGCCCGACGTGACTCGAGGGTCGGGCTACCTCGAGGTCTGGCCGAAGCTCGAAGACACCTGTGAGGCGACGCGCCCCGACATTCGCCAGAGCCACTCCATCGCGCTGGCGCTCTCGATGGTCGACGGCAAGGCGACGCTCGCCGGCTACGTGCCGCCGCTGCAGGTCGACCTCGAGTACTGCCTGAAGCTCCACACCTTTCTGGGTCTGGGTGCGGCGCAGCTGAGCGCCATCGCCACCCTCGCGGCCGACGCGATGCGCGGCACCCTGCTCGGCTCGCCGACCGCGTGCGCCGACGCGTCACACGAGCTCTTCGAGTCGTCGCTGAAGGGCGCGCTGATTCGCCTGGGAATATCGGCCAGCAACCTGCCCCTCGCGGCTGCCGCGGCCCGCGCAGAGCTGTTCGCGAAGACCGGCGACGTGTGCTCGAGGCTGGGCGAGGTCGACCGCCTGAGCCTCCAGAAGAAGCAGCTCGTCGACGTGGCGCTCGCGAAGACGAAGGCCGAGACCGCCATCGACACGTTCGACGAGAAGCTCGCTCCGCTGCCAGCGCCGCTGACGGTGGTGAACGGTGTGCCGGCGCTCGTCGACGCGGGCAAGAAGCCGAAGCCGCCCAGCGAGCTCGAGCTGTGGGACGGTGAGACCGTCGTGCCCGCCGCGTCGGTGCTGAAGGCCGTGAAGCCGCGCACGCCGGCGGTCACCGACGTGGCCATCGCGGCGCTGAAGCTCGGCCCGAGGTCGCCGGCGAACCTGAAGCTGCTCGAGCTGTTCGAGCGGGCGCGCGACCGGCGGCTCGAGTTCGAAGCGCTCGAGAAGGCGGTCGCAGCCGGCGAGACCAGCGTCGCGAAGGTGAAAGACGAATTGACCAAGACCCTGGTCGCTGCGTTTTCGGCGCCGGGGGTCGCGAGCACGCTGCGCAACCCCGAGCGGCCGATGTTCGCCGAGCCCACGACGGCCGGCAGCGGCGAGACGCCGAACAAGCTCAACTACGCCTCGGTCGACGTGGGCCTGCTCGCAGCGCCGACGGGGTTCGCGGTGTGGTTTCTGCCGTACGTCGGGCTGAACGTGTACGCGGTCGCGGTCGACCGCACGATCGGCTTGAACCGGCTGAGCGGCTCGATGCTGCGCCGCGTGCTGCAGGTGCTGTCGGTGACGCTGGGCGCGACGCTCGCGGCGCCGGGTGGGCCGGGCGTCGTGGTGCAGGCGCCCTTCTTGAGCACGTACCCGCTCGTGGGGCTCGGCGCGCGGGTCGCGAACTTCGTGCGCGTGACCGGCGGCGCGCTGTTCTACGTGCTGGGCGATGCCGACGGGCTGTCGGCGAAGAAGACGCTGCACGCCTCGTTCTTCTTCGGAGCTTCGCTCGACCTCGACCTGGTCGAGCTGCTGACGCGGGCGGCGGGCGGCTGACGAAAGGAAACGCGACGATGGTGAAGCTCGACCTCTACCTCACGACGCCGGTGCACGCGTCGCAGGCGACCGAAGCGCCAGTCATCATCAGCGGCGCGCCGCCGAACGTGCGCGTGACGGTGAAGCTCGAGCAGACGCGCGGCAAAGACCCGCTGTTCGGGCCGAAGACGAAGCAGGTGCGCACCGACGGCTCGGGCGGCGCGGTGGTGAAGTTCACGCTGAGGCTGAAGGGGCCGACGCCTGCGGCGGTGCTGGTGACGAGCGCGACCGACGAAAAAGACACGACGTACCCGGTCGACGCCGACTCGGTCGAGGTGCTGGCGTGAGTGCGCAGAAAATAAAGGGGACAGGCTACTTTTCTGCGCAACGCCAAGCGGGCGCTCTCGACGCCCGAACCTCGGCGACGTCGTCCGCGAAGTTGCGCAAAAAAGTAGCCTGTCCCCTTTTTCTCCTCCTCGTCGCCTGCGTGCGACCGCCCGACGCCGACTTCGAGCGCATCGAGCTCACGCTCTGCGACGGCGGCGACGCCTGCTCGCTGGTCGCCGACGGTACCTCTCGCGTGACGGTGCGCGCATGCGTCGCCGAACAGGTGCAAGACCCGCTCGCCGACGTCACCCTGAAGCTCACGCTCTCGGCGGGCACGTTCGTCGGCCCCTCCGAAGGCTCCATCGCCGCGCAGCGCTGCCTCGACGCGGTCTTCACCGCGCCCTCGAGCACGCAGGCGGTGCGCATCGACGCCGCGCTCGCCGACTTCCGCCAGAGCCTCGACGTCGCGCTCGCGCCCGCGCCGCTCGGCCCCATCGAGCTCACGCCCGCCCCCGCCGCCATCGCGCCCGGCGCCACCAATGACCTGCGCGTGCGCGTGCGCGCCACCCAGGGCACACCGACCGCCGGCACCCGCGTCGCCGCGCGCATCGCGGCGCAGACCCCCGCGACGCCGGGCGTCGAAATCTGGCCGGCCTCGACCCTCGCCAACGCCGACGGCACCGCGACGTTCAGCGTCTACGCCGGCCTCGGCGTCACCTCGGTCACGTACGAGGTGACCGCCACGCCGCCGGGCGGCGCCGCCGTCAGCACCACCCTCGTCGTGCCCGCGCGCTAGAGTCTGCCCACCGTGCCGGCCGCCCTCCTTCTCGCGCTGACGCTCCACGCGGCCGACGCACCGTACCTGCCCGACGACTACAAGCAGGTTCGCGACCGCGGCAACAAGGCCAGCCTGCTCGTCTACACCGTGTTTTCGGTCGCCACCCTCGCGACCGGCTTCGCCGGCTTCTTCACCACGCAAGACCACTTCTGGCAGGGCGTGCACATCGCGCACCTCGTCTGGGGTGGCACCAACACGGTCATCGCCGGCATCTGCCTCTACAACGCGTTCAAGGGCGACACCGAGACCGACCCGGCGAAGCTGCTGCAAGACGGCAAGAACGCGCAGCTCGCGTACACCATCAACTCGCTGTTCGACGTCGCCACCACGGTCGTCTCGGTCGTGATGCTCGCCGAGCTGCGCGACGCGCGCTGGCAGGGCTTCGCCGCATCGTCGCTCGTGCAGTCGCTCTTCCTGCTCGCGTACGACGCGTCGATGGCCGTCTACCACGGGCTCAACAACGAGAGGGCGAGGTAGCCCATGTCAGCCGTGAAGCTGCCGAAGCGCCCGCCCGCCGCCCTGCTCGCCGTCGCCGCGGTGCTGATCGCCGGCATCGGGTTCGGGCTCTGGCGCTGGTCGCGCTTCAACGACCTGCACGTGGTCAACGGGTTGCCCGTGGCCGTCGAGGTGACCCTCGACGGCAACAAGAGCCAGCACGTCGCCGCCACCACCGGCCGCGTGAAGTTCGAAGGCGTCGGAGCCGGCACGCACGTCGTCGAGGTGAAGCACGACGGCCGCGAGCTCGAGACCACGCTCGTCTTCGTCAAGGGCGGGAGCCACGAGCTCGTCTACAACATCGGCGGCGCCGCGCCGCTGCTGTGGGAGAAGATCGCGTACTCGACCTACTCCGCGGGCAAAGAGCCGGTGTGGTCGATGTACTGCGGCCAGAAGTTCATCGTGCTCGACGACGTCGACTACGTCTTCACCGAGCCTCCGAAGAGCGTCTCGGTGAAGGGCGGCGGCACCGTGTACCGCACGCACCTCGAGCTCGAAGGGGGCGGCCTCAAGTCTTGCTACGCGTGGGTGGTCGACCGCGGCTCGACCGAGTCGTGGGTCGAGCTGCAGCGGCTCGAGGCGAAGCTCGACCCGTCGAAGGTCATCGACGCCATCGACCTCATCGCGATGCAGGGCGACCTGCGCGAAGCCCAGCTGCTCGCCGAGCAGGCGATCGAAAAGTCGCCCACCTTCGACCTGCTCTACACGCACGAGCTCTTGCTGCTCGCGTCGGGCCAGACCGAAAAGGCCCGAGCACGGTACGCGCGTGAGGCGAACGACGCGAGCGCGACCGACACCGAGCTGTACCTCGCGAGCGTGCTGCTGACGCCGGCCGAGCGGCTCCCCTTCCTCGAGGTGGCGCTGACGCGCTTTCCCGACTCGGGCGCGCTGCACCTCGCGAAGGCGCGCGCGCACGACCGCCTCGGCGACGACGTGAAGGCGCTCGCCGAGTACACGGCCGCGCTGCGCACCCTGCCCGGCGGGTCTCTTGCGCGGGCGGCAAATGGTCAGCTGTCGACGCTGCTGAGGCTCAAGCGCAACGCCGACGCGTGGAGCGCCCTGACGAGCCTCGTCGGCAGACCGACCGACACCGAGAGCGCCATCACCTACGTGAACGTCGCGCGGCTGACGGGCAACTCGAGCACCGGGTGGGACGCGCAGCTCAAGCCGCCGTCGCAGCGCTGGGCGCAGGCGCGCCTCGACCTCCCGGTGACGCCGCCGAAGACGGGCCGCCAAGAAAAAGACTGGGACTCGCCGCCCTACCGCAAGGCGCGCGAGCTCATCGCGCTCACGCTCAACCCGGGACCGGGCGGCAAGACGCCCACCCCGGCGCCCCTGGGAGCGCTCGCCGCCGTCGCCAGGGCCGGCGAGCCCGAGCTGAAGGTGCTGCCGAAGGAATACGTGTGGCTGCTGCTCACCGAGGCGTGGCGCACCGGCGACTCGGTGGCGGCGACCAAACTTTCGCGCCATGCGGGCGGCTACGACCTGCCGCGCTTCGACGATGCGCGCGAGCTCATCTCGACCGGCCGCGTCTCGCCCCGCCTCGACTTCGCGCCCGACCCCCTGCTCGCCGTGCTCTGGCTCGCGCGCGGCCGCCGGCTCGCGACGCTGGGTGACGACCCGAAAGACGCCTACGCGCAGGTTCGCCGCTTCGACGCCCTCGGCCTGCTGCCCGCCCGCGCGCTCGACAAGTGGCCCGCCGCGACTCCGATGTCGCGACTCGCCTTCGTGCCTGTCCCGTGACGGGTTCAGGCCGCTGCCCCCAAACGTGCACAGCTGCGCACGCAAATTGCCCAGCAATGCTGAAGCAGGCTGTCGTTTCGACGGCTCGAACCACAGGCACGAAAGCTGCTCATGCCGGCAACGAAGCTCGCGGTCTCAACGGGGTGCACCATGCAAAAGCAGCTCTGGCTCGTGGTGGGTGTGATGCTGTCGGCAGGTCTGGTCGGTTGCACGTCGGGCACGGGCGTACCCCGCTCGTCGGGCTCGCTGGCCGTCTCGAACGACAGCCAGTTTCTCTACGCGGCCGACACCGACAACGGCGTGCTCATCGTGCTCGACGCGCGCAGCGTCACGAGGGTCTCGTCGGTGAAGGTCGGCGAGCGACCCTACCGTGTCGCCGTGGGCGCCGACGACACCGTGTTCGTCGCGAACCGTGGCAGCCGCAGCGTGAGCGTCATCGCGCGCGGCGACTGGTCGGTGCGCGCCGAGCTGCACACGGGCGTCGACCCGGTCGGCATGCAGGTGAGCTCCGACGGCAAGACGCTGTACGTCGTCTCGGCGACGGCGAATGACACCGCCGAGTACGGCACGCTGCAGGCGTTCGAGACCGCGACGCTCGCCGAGAAGTGGGTCGTGCCGGTCGGTGAAGAGCCGCGCGGCCTCGCGCTCGTGAGCGACGACCGGGCGATGGTGTCGCTGTACCACTCGGGTGAGCTGGTGCACGTCGACCTCGCGGCCGGCCAGGTCATCGACGGCCGCATCGACGTCTACTCGAACATCAACAAGAGCGAGCTGGCGTCGGCATCGACGAGCGACGTGCGCGGCACCTCGCCGGTGACGTTTCACCCGCGCGCGACGAGCGATCTCGCGGCGACGCCCGACGGCACGCGCGTCTTCGCCCCGACGCTCATCTCGCGCGACGCGCCGATTCTCGTCGCCCCGTCGGCGACGCGCCCGTACTACCAGGAGCAGGGCCCGCGCCTCGCCGGCTCGGTCTCGACGCCCGCAGTGCTGACGTTCGACACGTCGAATGGTCACGTGACCCCGCTGGTCGACGACGTGTCTGACACGACGGCGGAGTTCACCGGCGCGAACGACGGCCTGCCCTACCCGCAGACCAGCTACGCGGTGCGCGCGCCGCTGTTCGGCGGCGGCGTCGGTGGCCCGTCGGTGCCCGAGAACCCGGTGCTGCAGGGCCCGACGGTGGCGGTGGTCGACATGACGGGTCAGTGGCTGTTCATGGTCAACCGCGAGTCGAGCAACGTCTCGGTCATCTCGACCGACCGCCGGGTCGCGAAGCCCGACGAGGCCAACGACACGTACGTGTTCGGCCGAAACGAGCTGCCGTCGGTGCACTCGACGGCGAAGGTGGGCGCCGGCGCCGACGGCATCGCGGTGCTCGGCAACAACACCGAAGCGTTCGTCTACAACCAGTTCGACCACACGGTGCAGCGGCTGGTGGTCGGCAACGGTGGCCTGACCGCGAGCGGGCCGGTGAACGTCACCGGCGACGTGCTGACGAACGAGCAGGTGGTGGGCCGCAAGATGTTCTTCGACGCGAACGACCGGCGCATCTCGTCGGCGGGCGCGTCGGTCGCGTGCTCGAGCTGCCACCTCGAGGGCCGCGACGACGGCCACGTGTGGAAGTTTCCCGATGGGCCTCGCCAGACGCCGACGCTCGCGGGCCGCGGCATGAGCGCGACGGGCCCGTACCACTGGAGCGGCGAGTTCAGCTCGATGGACGAGTTCTTGAACCACACCATCATTCAGCGCATGGGCGGCACCGGGCTCGACAACCCGGCGGAGCGCCGCGCGCTCGACGCGTTCGTCGACTCGCTGCCCGCGCCCGAGAACCCGACGCACCAGACCGAGCTCACCGCGCAGCAGCTGCGCGGCGCGGCCGCGTTCGGCAAGGCCCAGTGCGGCACGTGCCACTCGGGTCAGTGGCTGACGAACAACAACTTCGTCGACGTCGGCACGCTCGATACGAACAAGCTGAACCCCGACACCGTGCAGGGCCTGAACGTGCCGTCGCTGAAGGGCCTGTCGCGCAGCGCGCCGTATCTGCACACCGGCGCGGCGCGCACGCTGCGTGAGCGCATCGCGAACAACCCCGGCGACCGGCACGGCAAGACGAGCATTCTGTCGGCGCCCGAGATGGACGACCTGGTCGCGTACCTGAAGTCGCTCTGAGCCCGGCTAACGGTCGCGGCTGCGCGCCGCCGCAACGGGTAGTCGCGGGCGAGCGGTGGCCGACTTGCCGGTCTAGAACGTCGCTCCATCCCGCGTGGCGCGGCCACACCCACCTTTCTCGCTGGCCGGCCTCGAGCGAGCTAGAAAGTGGGAATGCAGTGGTGGCGCAGGGTCACATTCAAGAACCTCCTCTCCTTTGGCCCGGCTGGCGTCAGTGTGGAGCTGCGGCCACTGAACGTACTCATCGGCCCCAATGGCTCGGGAAAGTCGAACTTCGTCGAGGCCATTGGTCTCGTTAGCGCAGCCCCCTCAGACCTCACCGAGCCGATTCGACTTGGTGGTGGCGTTTCCGAGTGGCTTTGGAAAGGGCATGGCGGCGCGAAAGACGCACAGCTCGAAGTTGCCGTGAGCTCCGATCCCACGAATGCCGATGGGCTTCGATACCTCCTGTCCGTCGGAAACGACAACGGCAAGGCGGTCGTGCTGCGGGAGACGGTTTTCGAC
>JAEUJP010000357.1 GCA_016793725.1 Myxococcaceae bacterium
GGCGCCGTTCGACGGCGAGATCGCCGACCGGCAGGCCGACCCGGGGGCGTTCGTGAGGCCGGGCTCGACGCTGGCGACGGCCATCGACCGCACGACGGTGCGGGTGAGCGCCGACGTGCCCGAGACCGACTTCGAAGCAGTGGCGCCAGGCACGCCGGTGAAGCTGCGCATGCTCGCGTCGGGAGCCACGCGAACCGCGACCGTCGCGCGAAGGGCGCCGGCGGCCGACCCGTCGACGCGCACCATTCACGTCGAGCTCGACCTGCCGAACGCCGACCGGTCGTTGCCGGTGGGTACGACGGCAGAGCTGCTCATCGACGTCGGTGAGCCCGCCGACGCGGTCGAGCTGCCGATCGCGGCCGCCTCGGTGCGCGGCAAGCGCGCGAACGTCTTCGTGGTCGAGGGTGGTGTGGCGAAGCGGCGCGCGCTCGAGGTGCTCGGCGAGGCGCAGGGCCGGCTGTACGTGGCGCCGAAGGGGCTCGAGGGCGGCGCGCAGGTGGTGACGCTCGGCCGGGCGACGCTGAGAGACGGCGACGCGGTGGCGGCGAAGCGCGACGAGCCGGCCGCGAAGGGGGCGATGCCGTGACGAAGCTGTCGCTCGCGAACCCCATCGCCATCGTGATGGCGTGTGTGGCGGTCATCGTGTTCTCGCTGGTGGTGACGCCGCGGCTGTCGATCGACACCTTCCCCGAGCTGACGCCGCCGGTGCTGGTGGTGGGCACGCTGGCGCCGGGGCTGGGGCCCAAAGACGTCGAGAAGACGTTGACGTGGCGCATCGAGAAGTACGTGTCGGCGACGCCGGGGGTCGACCACGTGCAGAGCCTGTCGCGCAACAACCTGGCCATCATCTTCGTGTGGCTGAAGTGGGGCACCGACCTGAACGCGGCGCAGGGGCTGGTGCAGCAGCAGGTGGCGTTCGCGATGGCGGCGGTGCCGAAGACGTTGGGGGTGCTGCCGCCGTTCGTGCTGCAGTACGACCCGTCGAACGCGCCGGTGGTGCAGGTGGCGGTGTCGGGCGGCGGTGCGGGGCTGACGGGGTCGCAGATCTACGACTTCGCCGTGAACACCATCGAGCCGGTGCTCGAGGGCATTCCCGGGGTGGCGAGCGCGTCGCCGAACGGCGGCCGGCAGCGGCAGATCAACGTCGTCATCGACGCGGCCAAGGCGCAGGCGCGCGGGCTGACGTCGACCGACATCGCGGCGGCGGTGTCGCAGACGAACGCGCTGGTGCCGTCGGGCAGCTTCGTGTCGCCGTACTTCGACGCGAACGTCTACACGAACGCGGTGGCGAGCCGCATCGAGCAGATCGGCGACGCCATCATCAAGAGCCACGCAGGTAAACCGGTGACGCTGCGCGACGTGGCGTCGGTCGAAGACAGCGCGTCGCCGCAGACGCAGGCGGTGTCGATCGACGGGCAAGACGCGGTGTACCTGAACGTGCTGCGCGTGCCAGGGGGCAACACGCTGCAGATCGTCGAGCGGGTGAAAGAAGAGCTGGCGAACCTGAAGGGGCTGCCCGCCGGCATGGTGGTGAAGCCGATCTTCGACCAGTCGACGTTCGTGAGAACGAGCTTCGAGGGCTTGCGCCGCGAGATTCTACAGGCGCTGCTGCTCATCTCGCTGGTCATCTTGTTGTTCCTGCAGAGCGGCCGCGCCGTGGTCATCGCGTGCATCGCGATACCCATCTCGTTCGCGGTGATTCTCATCGCGCTCTACGCGACGGGCCAGACGCTGAACGCGTTCACGCTCGGCGGGCTCACGCTGTCGATGGGCCCGCTCGTCGACATCTCGGTGGTCGTGCTCGAGTCGATTCACCGGCACCGCGCGCGCGGCAAGAGCGCCCTGCAGGCGGCGGCAGACGGGGCCGGTGAGGTCGCGCTGCCGGCGCTCGCGGCGACGCTGACGACGCTCGCGGTGCTGCTGCCGGTGCTGCTGCTGTACGGGCTCGCGAAGAAGCTGTTCGCGCCGCTGGCGCTGACGGTCGCGGTGGCGATGGTGACCGGGTACATCGTGAGCCTCTGCGTGACGCCGGTCGCGTGCCGTTATTTTCTCGGGCACGGCGAGCCGGGGCCGCTGGCGGCGCGCGTGGCGCGGCTCATCGACGGCCTGGCGCGGGGCTACACGAAGGCGCTCGAGGCGGTCTTGCGTCACCGCGGGGCGCTGGTCGCGGCCTGCGCGGTGCTGGTGGGCGCGTCGATGTTCGCGGCGACGCGGCTGCCGAGCACCTTCTTCCCCGAGATCGACGAGTCGATGGAGCGCGTGTACGTGCGGCTGCCGGCCGGCACGTCGCTCGAAGAGACGAACGCGCGCGTCAACGCGATGGGGGCGGCCGTGGTCGAGGCCTTCCCCAAAGGGGTCATCGAGCTGTACCTCGCGAACGTCGGGTACCCGAAGCAGCCGCGCAGCGCGATGGGCAACCCGAACAACGGGCCGCACATGGGCTTCTTGCGGTTCGCGCTGTGCCCGCCCGAGCACCGCGACCTGACGCAGCGGCAGATCGCCGACCGCATTCGAGAGGTGCTGAACGAGAAGTTCCCGGGCGCCGAGCTCTTGCAGTGGCCGGGGGGGCTCGTCGCGAGCGTGTTCTCGAACGGGTTCAACGCGCCCATCGTGGTCGAGCTGCGCGGCAACGACCTCGCCGAGCTCGCCAAGCAGCAACAGGCCGTGGCCGAGCTCGCGCGCACGGTGCCGGGCATGCGCGACGTCATGACGACGCTCGAGCCCGAGTACCCCGAGGTGCGCATCAACCTCGACCGGCAGGCGGCGGGCATGCTCGGGGTGCAGGCGCGCGCGGTGGCGCAGACGACGCTCGAGTCGACGTACGGCAACATCAACGGGCCGAGCACGTGGGTCGACCCCTCGAACGGCATGGCCTACTACGTGGTGTCGATGTACGACGCGCGGGCGATCGGCGACCCCGACGGCCTCGCGCGCGTGCCGGTGAAGCTCGACCACGGCGCGGCGGTGACGCTGGGGGCGTACGCGACGGTCGAGCGCTCGCTGGGGCCGATCGCGATCGAGCGCAACCAACTGCAGCGCGCGGCGCACGTGTACATGCAGACCGAGGGCCGCGACATCGGCACGGCGGCGGAAGAGCTCGAGGCGAAGCTGAAGGCGAGCCCCGAGCTGTTCGGCGCCGACTTCTCGCTGGTGGGCCAGGTCGAGCTGATGCGCAAGACGTTCTCGGGGCTGGGCGTGGCGATCGGGCTCGCGGTGATGGTGGTGTTCATGATCATGGCCACGCAGTTCAAGTCGGTGCGGCTGCCGCTGATCATGCTGTTCACGATTCCCTGCGCGCTCGTCGGCATCGTGCTCGCGCTGCTGGCCGCCGGGCAGGGCTTCAGCGTCATCGCGCTGATGGGCGTCTTGATGGTGGTGGGCATCGCCGTGTCGAACGGCATCTTGCTGGTCGACCACGCGAGCCGCCGGTTGAGCGACGGCTCGGAGCCGCTCGAGGCGGTGCTCGACGCGGCGCGAACCCGCTTCGTGCCGATCATGATGACCTCGCTCGCCACGGTGGTGGGGCTGATGCCCGTCGCGCTCGGCCTCGAGACCGGCGCCGAGGCGAACCGGCCGCTCGCGCTCGCGGTGGTCGGCGGGCTGACGTCATCGACTGCGCTGTCGTTGTTCCTGGTGCCCGCGATGTTCCTCTTCATCGCGAAGAAGCCGGCACTGGCCGCCGAGAGCGACGGCGCAGCGCCTCGGCTGGCGGAACACGCATGACCGCTCGCGGCGACGTCGCTGACCTCTTGCGCCTCATCTCGCTGCTGAGCGGAAGGTTCGCCGATGCGGGCCTTCGCTGCGACCACCTGATGCTCTGGTTCATCGCGTCGTTTCCAGACATCTCTCGCGAGCGCATCGGCGCGCTGCTGGGTCTGGGCCCGCGTTCGCTCGCCACGCTCGAGGCGCAGCTGAGAGCGCGCGGGCTGCTGGGCCGCCGGGGCCCGCTGCGCGTGACGCCGACGGGCCGTGAACGGGCCGCGCTGACCAACGAGCTCATTCGGGCGCTGGGCCAGAGCACGGTGGCGCTGCGGCCGTCGAGTGTCGCGACCACCCGCGAGGTGCTGACCGCGCTGTCGCTCGCGCTGCACGGCCGCGACGACCGGTCGAGCCCGCGGTAGCGCCCGGCCCTCGTCCGCCATAACGGACGGCGGCGTCGCTCTGGGGCGGCCTTGTAACGGACAATCGTCCGTTATATTAGATGCCCATGGCTCACTGCTTCAGCTGTCACCGGCCGGTCTCTCGCTGACCTGTCTCTCGCTGACCTGCGACGACGACCCACGCCGACCGAGCCATGGTGATCTTGCTGACCGCATCGCTGACCTCACTCGCCGCGGCACCGGTCGCGATGCTCGACGACCGCGTCGTGATCGACCCCGGCCGCGGCATCACCGTGCGCACGCTCGACGGCAGCTACGCGGCGACGGTTCGCGCGCGCACGCAGATTCGCAACGGGTACGTGCACGACGCGGGCGACACGAACGAGCTCAACGTCAGCCGGCTGCGCTTCTTCTTCCAGGGCAATGCGCTGGCGCCCGACCTGAAGTACCTGGTGCAGCTGGCGTTCGGGGCGGCTGACTTCGAGGCGGGCAACGCGTCGCCGGTCTACGACGCGTTCGTCGAGCTGACGCGGTGGCGTGACCTGAACCTGAGGGTCGGTCAGTTCTTCGTGCCGTTCGATCGCGCGCGCACCATTCGCGAGTCGGGCCTGCAGTTCGTCGACCGGCAGATCGCGGTTCGCGAGCTGACGCTCGATCGCGACGTCGGCCTGATGGTGTCGTCGCAAGACCTGTTCGGCCTCGATGGCCGGCTGTCGTACGCCTTCTTCGTCGGCGCGGGCGACGGCAAGAACCGGCTCGGCGCACAGATGGCCGGCCCGCTCTGGGTGCTGCGGCTGGCGCTGCGGCCGATGGGGCGGTTCGACGACGACCTCGAGGGCGACGTCACGCGTGACCCGAAGCCGCGGCTCGCGCTCGGCGTCGCCGGAGCGTGGAACATTCACACCACCCGCGCGCAGAGCACCTTCGGCAACACGTACACGCTGGGCACCGCCGACTACGTGCACGGGGCGGTCGATGTCGTCTTCAAGTGGGCCGGGTTCTCGCTGCTGGTCGAGGGCGTCGTGCGGCAGGCACTGACGGGCACGCTCACCGGCACGTCGCCGACGGGTCAGACGCTCTACGAGTACACGCGGTCGGGCTGGGGCTACTTCGTGCAGGCGGGGTACCTGGTCTCGCAGTACGTCGAGCTCACGGCCCGGTGGGATCAGCTCTACGCGCTGCCCGGCACCGACCCGACGCTCGTCACGCTCGCCGCGACGCAGGGCCGGCAGCTCGGCGGCGGCATGAACGTCTACGTGGTGGGCCACATTCTCAAGCTGCAGGCCGACTACTTCTACATCTGGGGGCACGCACCGGGCGCCAGCCGGCACTCGGCGCGCGTGGCGCTCGACGCATCGTTTTGAAGGGGAACTCATGAGAGCACTGCTCGTCTCACTGCTGCTGCTGGCCGGGTGCGCGAAGGGCGACGCGAAGACCGTCACGATTCTCAACGTCTCGTTCGACCCGACACGCGAGCTCTACGAAGAGCTGAACGCGGCGTTCTCGAGAGAGTACGCGGCGAAGACGGGCGTCACGGTGACGGTGAACCAGTCGCACGGCGGCTCGGGCAAGCAGGCGCGCGCAGTCATCGACGGGCTCGAGGCCGACGTGGTGACGCTCGCGCTGGCGTACGACATCGACGCGATCGCCTCGAAGTCGAAGGCCCTGAAGGCCGACTGGTCACAGCGGCTGCCGCGCGGCAGCGTGCCCTTCTCGTCGACCATCGTCTTCGTCGTGCGCAAGGGCAACCCCAAGGGCATCGCAGACTGGGAGGACCTCGCGAAGCCCGGCGTGCAGGTCATCACGCCGAACCCGAAGACGAGCGGGGGCGCGCGCTACAACTACCTCGCCGCCTACGGCTCGGCGCAGCGCAAGGCCGGCGGCGACGAGGGCCCGGCGAAGGCGCTCGTGAAGGGCATCTACACGAACGTGCCGGTGCTCGATACGGGCGCGCGCGGCTCGACGACGACGTTCGTCGAGCGCGGCATCGGCGACGTGCTGGTGACGTGGGAAAGTGACGCGCTGCTCGTGCTGGCGGGCAGGCAGGGCGCCGAGCTCGAGCTCGTCGTGCCGTCGGTCAGCATTCTGGCCGAGATGCCGGTGGCGGTGCTCGACGGCAACGTCGAGAAGCACGGCACGCGGGCAGTGGCCGAGGCGTACGTGCAGTTCCTCTACTCCGAGGCGGCGCGGGGCATCGCGGTGAAGCACGGCTTTCGGCCGACGGGCGACGGGGTCGTGCTGCCCGAGCGGTTCGTGAAGGTCGAGACGTTCGGCGTCGATGCGCAGTTCGGCGGCTGGGCGAAGGCGCAGGCGGCGCACTTCGACGACAAGGCGCAGTTCGACCAGCTCGCGGTGAAGCCGTGAACGAAGCTGCGCAAAAAAGGGGACAGGCTGCTTTTTTGCGCAACGACGGCGCGGTCGCCCGCCGCGAGACGGTCGCGATTGCGCAAAAAAGCAGCCTGTCCCCTTTTTTGCGCAGGCGTCGGGTGCTGCCCGGCTTCGGCCTCTCGCTCGCCATCACCGGCCTCGCGCTCACCGTCGTGGTGCTGCTGCCGCTCACCGGGCTCTTCGTGAAGACGTTTTCGCTGAGCGGGGCCGAGCTGTGGGAAAAGGTCAGCGACGCGCGCGCGCTCGCGGCCTATCGCCTGAGCTTCGGGGCGGCCCTCGGCGCCGCGCTCGTCAACGCCGTCTTCGGGCTGCTCGTCGCGTGGGTGCTCGTGCGCTACCGCTTCCCCGGTCGCGCGCTCATCGACGCGCTCGTCGACCTGCCGTTCGCGCTGCCGACCGCCGTCGCAGGTCTCACGCTCACGGCGCTCTACGCGAAGAACGGCCCGCTCGGCCGGGTGCTCGAGCCGCTCGGCGTGCAGGTCGCCTTCACCGCGCTCGGCGTCGCGGTCGCGCTCACGTTCGTCGGGTTGCCGTTCGTGGTGCGCACGGTGCAGCCCGTGCTCGAAGAGCTCGACCCCTCGCTCGAAGAGGCCGCCGCCACCCTGGGCGCGAGCCGCCTCACCACCTTCAGGCGCGTCGTCTTTCCCGCAATCTTCCCTGCCCTGCTCACGGGGTTCACGCTCGCGTTCGCGCGCGCGCTCGGTGAGTACGGGTCGATCGTGTTCATCTCGGGCAACCTGCCGGGCAAGACCGAGATCGTGCCGCTGCTCATCGTGACGCGGCTCGAGCAGTACGACTACGCCGGCGCCACCGCGCTCGCCGTCGTGATGCTCGCCACGTCGTTCGTGCTGCTCTTCGTCGTCAACGTGCTGCAGCGAAAGATGCTGGTGCAGCGTGCGTGAACGGGCCGCCACCCGGGAGCCGGTCTGGGTTCGCAGGGCGCTGATCGCGGCGGCGCTCGCGTTTCTCGCCCTGTTCCTCTTCGTGCCCGTCATCGCCGTCTTCGCGAGCGCGTTCGCCGAGGGGCCGCTGAAGTGGCTGAGCGCCGTGACCGACCGCGAGTCGCTCTCGGCCATCACGCTCACGCTGCTCACGGCGCTCATCGCCGTGCCGCTGAACCTCGTGTTCGGCGTCGCGGCGGCGTGGCTGATCGCGAAGTTCCGCTTTCCCGGGCGCAGCGTGCTGCTGACGCTCGTCGACCTGCCGTTCAGCATCTCGCCGGTCATCGCGGGGCTGATGTTCGTGATGCTGCTCGGCAAGAACGGCCCGTTCGGCGGCCTGCTCGAGGCGCACCACCTGCAGATCATCTTCGCGCCGCCCGGCATCGTCATCGCGACCGTGTTCGTCACCTTTCCCTTCGTCGCGCGCGAGGTGCTGCCGCTGATGCAGTCGCAGGGCAATGACCAAGAAGAGGCCGCCCTCACGCTCGGCGCCTCGGGCTGGCAGACGTTCTTCAAGGTCACCCTGCCTCGCGTGAAGTGGGCGCTGCTCTACGGCGTCGTGCTGTGCAACGCGCGCGCGATGGGCGAGTTCGGCGCCGTCTCGGTGGTGTCGGGGCACATTCGTGGCCTCACCAACACGCTGCCGCTGCACGTCGAAATTCTCTACAACGAGTACCAGTTCACCGGCGCGTTCGCGGTGGCCTCGCTGCTCACCTTTCTCGCGCTCGTCACGCTCGGCGTGAAGAAGGTCGTCGAGTGGAGGGCTGCCGCCACATGACCCGTTCGACTTCGCGCTTCGCGCTCCGCTCAGGGCAGGCGACCGCACGACGCACCCGAGGTGCGTCATGACGGTCGAGGTTCACGCGCTGACGCGGCGCTTCACGCGCGGCGGCCCGCCGGCCGTCAACGACGTCTCGTTCACCTGCCCGAGCGGCGGCATCACGGCGCTGCTCGGGCCGTCGGGGGCGGGCAAGTCGACGGTGCTGCGCGCCATCGCGGGGCTCGAGCAGCCCGACGGCGGCCGCGTGCTGATCGACGGCGCCGACTGCGCGGGCGTGCGCATTCAAGACCGCGGCGTCGGGCTCGTCTTCCAGAGCTACGCGCTGTTCGACCACCTCACCGTGCGCGAGAACATCGCGTTCGGGCTCGAGGTGCGCGGCCGCCCGAAGGCCGAGACCCGCGCGCGCGTCGACGAGCTGCTCGCGCTGATTCAGCTGTCGAACCTGGGCGAACGCAAGCCCGCGCAGCTGTCGGGCGGGCAGCGGCAGCGCGTGGCGTTCGCCCGGGCGCTGGCGGTGAAGCCCAGGGTGCTCTTGCTCGATGAGCCGTTCGGCGCGCTCGACGCCACGGTGCGCGTCGAGCTGCGCGAGTGGCTGCGCCGGCTGCACGCGCACACGCACATCACGACCGTGCTGGTGACGCACGACCAGGAAGAGGCGCTCGAGGTGTCTGACCACGTCGTCGTGCTGTTCGACGGCAAGGTGGCGCAGGCAGGCGCGCCGCACGAGCTGTACGACCGGCCGGCCAGCGCGCGCGTCGCCGGCTTCATCGGCGGGGCCAACGTGCTCTCGACCGGCCAGGTGGTGAGGCCGCACGACGTGAAGCTCGCGAAGCCCGCGTCGGCGGGCGACGACGTCGCGCTCGGCCGGGTGACGGCGCTGCGCCGCGTGGGTGGCTACGTGAAGCTGACGGTGCAGCTCCCCAGCGGCGAGAGCGTCACCGTCGAGTCACCGAAGACCGAGGTCGAAGCGCTGGGCCTGAAAGAGGGCGACCGCGTGCTCGTCGACGTCGGAGCGTCGCAGCTGTTCGTGACAGACTACGCCATATGATTCACCGCGACGTCGTCAGCGCAGTCGGCCGAACCCCGCTGGTGCAGCTGCAGCGCGTGGGCCGTGAGCTCGGCGCGCGGCTGGTCGTCAAGCTCGAGGCGTTCAACCCGAGCGCGAGCGTGAAAGACCGCGTCGCCGCGGCGATGATCTTCACCGCCGAGACCGAGGGCCGCTTGAAGCCCGGCGCGACGCTCATCGAGGCGACCAGCGGCAACACCGGCATCGGCCTCGCCGTCGCCGCCGCCGCGAAGGGCTACCGGCTCGTGCTCACCATGCCCGAGCGCATGTCGAGAGAGCGCATCTCGCTGCTCGAGTACCTCGGCGCCGAGGTCGTGCTCACCGAAGGCGCGCTGATGAAGCCCGCGGTCGAAAAGGCGAAGGCGCTGCTGGCCGTGACGCCGGGCGCCGTGATGCTCGACCAGTTCAGCAACCCGGCGAACCCGGCGATTCACGAGCGCGTGACCGCCGAAGAGCTGTGGGCCGACACCGAGGGCCGCATCGACGTGTTCGTCGCCGGCGTCGGCACCGGCGGCACCATCACCGGCGTCGGCCGCGCGCTGAAGAAGAGAAAGCCGGCGGTGCACATCGTCGCGGTCGAGCCCGAGAAGTGTGCGGTGCTCTCGGGCGGGGCGCCGGGCCACCACCTGCTGCAGGGCATCGGCGCGGGCTTCGTGCCCGCCATTCTCGACCGAAACGTCATCGACGAGGTGGTGACGGTCAGCGAAGACGACGCGTTCGCCAACGCGCGGCGGCTCGCGAAAGAAGAAGGCATCGGGTCGGGCATCTCGTCGGGCGCGGCGCTGACCGCGGCGCTGAAGCTCGCGCCCCGGTTCAAAGACCGCATGGTGGTGGTGCTGCTGGCCGACTCGGGCGAGCGCTACCTCACGACCCCGCTGGTCGGCGAGCTGACGCGCTAGAACGAGGGCTCGAGCCGGCCCAGCGCGCCGCCGGCATGGCGCCGCTGAACGTCTGCGAGCGCCTCGCGCGTGGTGAGCGCAAACGGCCCTGCCCACAGCACCGGCTGGCCCAGCGGCGCGCCGACCGCCACGAGCGCCCCGAGCGGCTCGGCCTGCGTCTCGAGTCGCAGCGTGCCAGCGCGGCGATC
>JAEUJP010000366.1 GCA_016793725.1 Myxococcaceae bacterium
GCTGCCGCGAGGTGAGCGTGTTGCGGTCGAGCATCGCGGTGTTCGTCATCGCGACCTCGTCGGCGTTCGCGGGCGGCGCGGGCAGGTCGTCGCAGAGCAGGTGCGTACGCACGTGGGCGCCGCGCAAGATGGGCGACGGGCGGTCGCCCTTGCCGAGCAGAAACGCGGGGCGGGTGAGCACGCCGCGGCGCGACGGTGCACGAACGGCGCCCGAGTCGCGCTGCACGCCGAGCAGCTTCGCGAGCTCGGCGGTGGCGGGGAACACGGCGTCTGACGTCATCATCTGGGTGAACGTCGCGGGCTGCGCGTAGAACACGTGCTCGGCGAAGGCCTGCGTCTCGGCGACGGCCTGCTCGAGCACGCGCGCGGCGTCGACCTGCGCGTTCGCGGCGACGGCCGTGTGCGGCCTCGGCGCGCGGTTCGCGGCCCACCAGAACGAGGCGAGCTCACGCACGCGGGCGCGGCCGCGCGGCGAGTCGACGAGCCGCAGCGCCTGGGCCTTCAGCTGCTCGCGCGTGCCGAGCAGGCCCTGGTCGGCGGCGAGCCGCAGCGCCTCGTCGGGCGGCGCCGACGTGAGCTGGTACGAGAGCCGCGCGGCGACGGTGAACGCGTCGACCTGAAAGCGGCCGTCAGCGCCGACGGCGCCGGCGGGCAGCTGAAACAGCACCTCGGGCGCCTGCATGAGCGCGGCGAGCACGAGCTCGACCTGCTCGCGCGGCGTCGCCCGCACGTCGGCGTCGGTGCGCGCGGCGTCGAACATCGCGCGGTAGCTCTGCACCTCGGCGTCGGCGAGCGGGCGGCGCCAGAGCAGGCGGCCGGTCGAGCGCACGAGCTCGTCGAGGCACGCGCCGCTGTAGGGCTGGGTGAAGGCGGGCGCGCGGCAGGGGCCCGAGAGCCGCGCGAAGGTGGCGGGGGCCGCGACGGCCTGACTTGCGACGGCGATGCTCGAGTCGACGAGGGCGACGACGAGCTGGTCGTCGTGGAGCTGGCGGAAGTCGCGCACGCTCTCGGTGATGGGGTCGGCGAAGACGAGCGAGAGCGCCGTCGATGCGCCCTGAACGGCGGTCGCGCCGAACGTGTCGGTGAGCGTGTTCTCGTATTCGGTGCGGGTGAGGCGGCGCACCGCGCTCGACCCTCCGCGCTTCGCGAGGTCATCGCACTGGAAGCGGAAGGTGCGACCCATGGGGTCGGCCGGAGGGAACTCGCCGGGCGGCGGCGGGAGGCGGACAGGCTCGGAAGGAACCCCGATGGGCGAGGTCGAGCCGATCACACCTTCGCAGCCGGCGGCGAGCAGAAGGAGGACGGGGAGGGGGAGGGCGCGCATCGCCCGAGCCCTTTCGCAAGGCCAGTGCCGAGCGGTATTTCAGTGGATTCGGGGGCATGGCTCCTAGCGGAAGAGCTGATGGGTGCCCCCAGGCGCCATCAGGTGCTGGGTCGAGCAGGCAGTTGGTAAGACTCGCGCTCGAACGTGCCCTCGACCGGAGCGAGCGGGAAATACGAGCTCATTCGCCAGCTCGCGACCGGCGGCATGGGCGAAATTTTCCTCGCGCGGCAGAAGGGGCCGGCGGGCTTCGACCGCAAGGTGGTGCTGAAGCGCATTCTGAAGCACCTCGCCGCCGACCCGTCGTTCGTCGAGCAGTTCTTGAACGAGGGGCGGCTCATCGCGCGCATCTCGCACCCGAACGTGGTGCAGATTCTCGAGCTCGGGCACGGCGACGACGGCGGGTGGTTTCTCGCGCTCGAGTACATTCACGGCGTCACGCTGCGCGAGGTGCGTCATCGGCTCCACGCGGTGCAGCGCGAGCTGCCGATGCGGCTCGCGGCGTGGGTGCTCGCGCAGGCGCTGCACGGGCTGCACGCGGCGCACGAGCTGCGCGACGAGGGCGGCAAGCCGCTCGGGCTCGTGCACCGTGACGTGAGCCCCGACAACCTGATGCTCGGCTACAGCGGCGCGGTGAAGCTGCTCGACTTCGGCGTCGCGAAGGCGACGTCGGCCGGCTCGACGACCCGGCCCGGCACCCTGAAGGGCAAAATTCCGTACCTCGCGCCCGAGGTGATTTCCAAAGACCTCACGACCCCCGCGGCAGATTTGTACGCGATGGGCGTCGTGCTCTACGAGCTCGCCGTGGGGAAGCGGCCGTTCGAGGCCGAAAACGAGGCGGCCTTGCTGCAGCGGGTGCTGCACGAGCCGCCGGTGCCGGTGCGGGTGCTGGCCCCGCACGTCGACGTGGAGCTCGCTGGCATCGCCGAGCGCGCCCTGCAGAAAGACCCGGCCGCCCGGTTTGCTTCTGCGCGCGCGATGGCCGAGGCGCTCGAGCGGTACGCCGCCGCCGGAGGCGAGCCGCAGAGCGCCGCGACGCTGTCGGCGTTCATGCACGGCCTGTTCGGTGACGTGCCCGAGCCGGTGGTGTCTGCCGAGCCCGCGCAGGGCACCGTCACGCTCGAGCGGCCTGACGTGGTGGCGGTGGCGCCGGTGGCTCGTCGATCTCTCGTGGTTCCGTTGCTCGCTCTGGGGGGTGTCGTGCTGATGGGCGGCGGCGCGTGGTGGGTGCTTCGGCCGGTGGCGGCTCCAAAGCCCGTGGCTCAGCCCGTCATGGTCGAAGAGTTTCCCGTGCCTGCTCCGGCGCCGCTCGTCGTCGAGCCCGTGGCCGAGGTCGTCGTCGATGCCGGCGTCGAGGAGCCCGCGGTGGCTCCCGCTCTGCGGAAGAGATCTGGCCGCGTGCTCGTGCAGGTTCAGCCCTGGGCCGAGGTGTACGAGGGCGGCAAGAAGCTGGGCGTGACTCCGATGCCTGCGCTCGTCTTGAGCGCCGGGTCTCATGTGCTCGTGTTGCGGAACCCTCAGCTCAAGGTCGAGAAGAAGGTCACCGTGAGGGTCGCCGCTGGCTCGTCGCAGACTCTGCGCGTCTCGCTTCAGTGAACGATCTCTTCTCGGCGGCTCAGCTCCAAGGGACAGGCAGTTTTTTCGAACACGCTCCGCCTCGATTGCGGGCTGTTCGGCGTCGAAAAATCAGCCTGTCCCTAACGGAGGCCCAGGCGCTCCGCCAGCTCGGCCACGTGGTTGCGGTTGAGCCCCGCCTCGCGCGCCACCGCCGAGATGTTCCCTCCGTGCCTCGCGAACAGCGCGCCCAGGTACTCGCGCGTGAACGCGTCGAGCACGCGCTCCTTCGCTTCTTTGAACGTCTTCGCAGTCGGCGCGCTCGCCTTCACCGGCAACAGCTCGCCGGGCTCGGCTCCGGCGAGCGCCCGCTCGACCAGGTTGCGCAGCTCGCGCACGTTGCCGGGCCACGCGTACTCTTGCAGCCGCGCCAGCAGCGACGGCGTCAGCACGAACGACTGGCCGCGCTGCTTCACGAAGTGTTCGGCGAGCAGCGCGACGTCTTCACGCCGCTCTCGCAGCGGAGGCACCACCACCTCGACCACCGCCAGCCGGTAGTAGAGGTCTTCGCGGAAGCGGCCCTTCTTCACCTCGTCGGGCAGCGAGCGGTGCGTCGCCGCCACGATGCGCACGTCGAGCGTTCGCTCGAGCGGGTCACCCAGCCGGCGCACCTGCCGCGTCTCGAGCAGCCGCAACAGCCGAGTCTGCAGCTCGAGCGGCAGCTCGGCCACCTCGTCGATGAACAGCACGCCGCCGTGCGCCTGTAGAACGAGGCCGGGGCGGTCGCTGGTCGCTCCGGTGAACGAGCCCTTCACGTGGCCGAACAGCTCGCTCTCGACCAGCTGCGCGGGCAGCGCGCCCGAGTCGACGACGACGAACGGGGCCCGCGCGCGCGGCGACTCGCGGTGAATGGCGCGGGCGACCTCGCTCTTGCCGGTGCCGGTCTCACCCGCGAGCAGCACGGTCGAGTCACCCGGCGCGATGCGCGCCAGCACGCCGAACAGCCGGCGCATCGCGGGGCTCGCGGCGATCAGCCCGCCGAACGACGCGGTGTCGACCGGCGCGCCCGCGTCACGCTCGACGGCGGCGACGCGCAGCACGGTGCGCCCGAGCTCGACGTCGCGGCCCTCGGCGAGCATCGCCTCTTGAATGCGCACGGCCGCGATGAACGTGCCGTTCTTGCTGCCGAGGTCGCGCACGGTGACGCCGTCGTTGCGCGGCTCGAGCGCGAGGTGCAGGCGCGAGACCGAGGTGTCGGTGAGGGTGAGGCCGGCCTCGGCGCTCGTGCCGACGGTGAGCGGGCCTTCGATGGTGACCTCTTTCCCCGCTTCGGGCCCGGCGATGACCTTCACCTGGTAGCGGCGCTGCCTGAAGCGGCCGTTCTTCGCGTCGTAGCGAATGAGCTCGGTGCGCGGTGCGAGGGTGACGGTCGCCATCGTTCAGAGCTGCAGCAGCCAGGCGAGCAGGGCGGCGGCGGCGAGCGCTCCGGCTGCGGCGAAGCAGACGTTCGCGGCGAGCGCGGCGCCCTTCGCCTGCCCGCCGAACGCCGCGATGTCGGAAGAGAAGGTGGCGCGCTGGTTCTGCTGCGCGAGCGACTGCGCCCAGGCGCCGGTGCCGACACCGGCGCCGAGCGCGGCGACGGCGGCGACCGAGAAGAGCACGATGGGCGCGAGCCGAACCGAGGCCTGTGATGCGGCAGGGGCAGGGGCAGGCGACTCTACGGCAGGGGCAGGCTCGGGGGCCGGCGGGGGCTCGGGGGGCGGGGCTGGAGGCTCGGGCGCCGGCGTCGGCTTCGGCGCTTCGGCGGCGAGGCGGGCTCGAATCGAGTCGAAGAGCGCCGCGAGCTTCGGGCTGACGACGGGCGGCAGCTTCGCGTTCGGGTCGATGCGCAGGGCGAGCTCGAGGCGCTCGGTGGCCTCGGCCTTGCGGTTGAGCTCGAGGGCGCACATCGCGTGGAGCACCTCGATGTTCGCCTGCGCGGCGGGCTCGCGCTCGAGGCGGCCGGCGAGCTCGCTGGCCTTCAAGCAGCCGGCGTAGTCGAAGTCTTTGTACGCGGCGCGGGCCTGCTCGAGGTACGGGTTCACGCTCTGGGCGGCGACGAACGTGATCAGCACGCCGAACATGGTGGTCTAGAGTCTAGGCCGAAGTGAGCGCTTCCGCCCTCGGCGTCTTGTTCGTGCTCGTGACGGGCCAGGTGCCCGCGCTGCGCGACGACTTCGAGGCGCTGACCGGGCCGTGGGCGGTTCGTGACGAAGGTGCGCAGACGCCCATCGTGAACCGCGCCGTCGCCGCGCGCCGCGGCAACTTCGGCGTGCGCTTCGTCGACGAGAGCTCGGGCTCGGGCAGCGGCACCGAGTCGCGGCTCGCGCGCGTCTGGCCGCAGCGCCCGTCGCGCATCATGGGCCGCGGCTTCTTTCGCGCCGGCGCGATGTCGATGCCGAGCGACCACGTCTTCTTCAACGTCAACAGCAACTTCGGCAACGGCAACTACTCGCTCGCGGCGTTCGAGTTTCACGTGCCGGGCGGCGGCGTCACGAACCAGGTGTTCGACGCGAACGGCTTTCGTGAGTCTGAAGACCTGGCGGGCGCCACGATGGCGCCCGGCGAGTGGCACCTCGCCGAGCTGCTGGTCGAGGGCCTCGGCACCGCGAACGGCTGCGTGAAGGCGGCGTTCGACGGCGTGCCGCGGCACGAGCGGTGCGGGCTGCAGCTTTCGCAGGCGGGGCCACCCGAGGCCATCATCGGGTTTCCGTGGCAGGCGCCGCGGGCTGCGCGCGGCTCGATCGACGCAGACGACGTCGCCTACTCGGAGTCGGTGATGGCGTCGAGGCTGGTGCTGACTCCGGCGGCGGTGATGGCGAAGACGGGTGAGTGTGTGAAGGTCGAGGCGGCGCTCGAGTCGAGCTGGGGCGGGGCCGCGCCCGCTGCGTTCGACGAGACGGTGCCGGCGGCGCCCGGGTTCGCGACGTTCTCTGACGCGGCGTGCGGCACGGCCGTCGACGGCCTCGCGCTGGTGGCAGGCACTGCTTCGGCGTCGGTGTTCGTGAAGCCGCTGGTGGCGGGCACCGGCTCGCCGCTCGCGGCGCCGCTGTCGGTGATGTCGTCGGGTGCGCCATCGTGGGTGGTGACGGGTGAGCCGATGGGGTCGGCTCCGCTCGAGTCGAGCTGCGGGTGTCATGGGGCTCCCGGAGGGCTCGCGTTGCTGGTGTTGGTCTTGCGTCACCGGCCTCGGACATCGAGCGCCCGCTCGCGCCCGCCATTAGGGAAGTCGGCGGGAGGCGGGAATGGGCGCGGAGCTGAAGCGGGTGACGACGTCAGGTGGCGTCGAGGTGTTGCGGGTCGAGGCTGACGGTCTGTTCGACGAGGCGGCGACGTCGAAGGTGGTGACGGGGATTCTGAGCTCCGCGCTGCCGGTGTTGATGGTTCTGGGCGGCGACGTGAAGATTTCGCCGGGGGCACGCAAGGCGCTGAGGGGCCTCGAGGGCAACCACCGCAACGTGCCGGTCGCGCTCGTCGCTCGCAGCGGCATCATGCGGGCGATGATCTCGATGATCATCAAGGGCGTCTCGGTCGCGAAGAAGCACCCGGTCGTCTCGGCGACGTTCTCGGAGGAAGGGCCCGCCCTCGCGTGGCTCGACGTCGAGGGTCACCGCATCGCGGCTTGACGGCTCGTGTCCGTGTACGTCGACGACGACGGGCACGAAGACGACGACGACGGACGACGACGAGAAGGGCGCATCTCGGGTGCGGGTGCGGGTGCGGGTGCGTTGACGACGAGCGTGCGATGACGTGGACCGAATCGGTCGACGCGACACGTGCGAGGTGCACGCGGATCTTTCGTCAACGCTCCCGCTCCCGCTCTCGTTCGCGCTCCCGAACACGTCGTCGTGCGGGTCGTCGTCGTCGTCACCGTCGTCGTCGACGTACTCGTCGTCGTCCCCGTCACCTCCCGAGCAGCTCGGCGCGAGACCAGGCGATCGAGACGGGGTTTCCCCCTGCCTCGAGGCTCTGCACCCCGAGCCGCACCGCATCGGCCTGCACCATCGACGGCGCCGCTCCGCTCGCCGACACCCGCTGCACCTCGACGCCGTTCGAGAAGAGCACCGCGGCAGCGCCGCGCTGCCACGACAGCTCCACGAAGTACGTGCCCGGCGCCAGCGCAGAGCCCATGACGGCGCCCGCAGACTGCGTCGCGCCGAGCGCGCCCGGCTGCACCTCGACCGACAGCCGCTGACCCTCGTCGCTCAGCACCTCGAGCACCGGGGTGCCCTGAGCGCGCACGCTCATCAGGCTGACGCGCTCCTGCGGGTCGAACGGCGCCTTCACCTCGAGCACGCCACGAAACCGAAAGCCCGCGAGCGGTACCGGCACCGCCGCTTCGGCCGTCGGCCCGTCGGTGCTCGCAGCGCTCAGCGCCGCCGACACGACGTTCTCGGCGCCCACGTCGAGCGTGCCGGTGCCTGCGCGCTCGACGTCAAAGCCGTCGGTGCATTGGCTCCACACGAGCGCGACGCCGGCGTCGCTCGCCGGGCACTCACCGCCTCCTCCACTGCCTTCGCGGCACACGCCGCCGACACACGCGCCGGCGGGGCACGGGTGCTCGGCATCACACGCGCCGCCCACCGGGCTCTTCAGCTCGACGCGGCAGCCGGCCAGGAGCAGCAGCACGAGCGCGCGCTTCAATCGTTGCCCTTGATGCACGCGACGGGCTTCAGCTTCTTGTGCACCGTGGCGAGGCCCGCGAGCTCGACCGACTCGAGCACGTCGTCGAGGTTCTTGTAGCAGGGCCCCGACTCGTCGAGCGGCGTCGAGCGCGTGTTCAGCAAGATGCCCTTGCCCGCCATGCGCCGGTCGGTGTCTTTCTGCGAGAGCTCGCGCCGCGCGGCCGAGCGCGACAGCCGCCGGCCCGCGCCGTGGTTCACCGAGTACAGCGACTCTTTCGCGGCCTCGTTCGCGAAGAGAATCGCGCTGCCGGTCTCCATCGAGCCGGGTATCAGAATGGGGTGGCCCGTCTCTTCCCACACGGTGCCCTTCAGCGCGGGGTGGCCGCCGGGAAACGCGCGCGTCGCGCCCTTGCGCGCGACGAAGCGCCCGGACTCGCGCTGAATCAGGTTGTGCGAAATCTCGTAGTAGACGTGCGCCTCGCCGCCGAAAACCGCCTCGAGCGCCTCGCAGACGGCGTCGCCGATGAGCAGCCGGTTCGCGATCGCGAAGTTCGCCGCCATGTTGTGCAGGTTCCAGTAGTCGCGGCCGAGCGTCGACTCGGCGTCGAGCCACACCTGGTCTTCGCTGCGGCTCTTGAGCCCGAGGTGCTCGGCGCCGCGCACGAAGTACTCTTTTGCGATGTTCCAGCCGAAGCCGCGCGAGCCCGTGTGCAGCATCACCCAGACGTGGCCTTCGGCGTCGACCTGCATCTCGCAGAAGTGGTTGCCGCCGCCGAGCGAGCCGAGCTGATCAGCCTTCTGCAGCGCGCGCGCCGGCACGTCGGTGCGGTCGTCGTCGACGGGTATACACGCGCGCTCGGCGACGTCGTTCGAGTGGCGCAGCGCCTTCGCGCCGTGGCGGATGATTTCGGGGAACTGCTTCTTCGAGATGCGCCGGTGGCCGCTCTGGCCGACGCCGACGCCGATGCGCCGCTCGACCTCCTCCATCCACCTCCGCCGCTTGGCGCCGTCTTGAACGTCGTCTTTCGTCAGCGTCGTCTGCAGCTGCACCATGCCGCAGCCGATGTCGTAGCCCGCCGCCGTCGGCAAGAGCACGCCCTCGGTCTCGATCGCCGTGCCGATGGGCACGCCGTAGCCGACGTGGCAGTCGGGCGTCAGCACGACCCGCGTCGCGCCGGGAAACGTGCACGCGTTCACGACCTGCGCAAACACGTCTTCCTCGACCTCGGCCAGAAGCTTGTCGCTGAGAAAGAGGTGCGCGTCGCAGCGCATCGTCTTGATCCGCGGCAGCACGTAATGGCCCTCGGCGGCCTTCTGTAGGGTCTGCTTCCAGCTCATGACGGGCCACCCTGACGGTAACAGCGCCCGACTCCCGACAGCTTGCACTTCTTCTGCCCGTCCGGGGTCTTGCGGTCGTGCCTCGTCACGCCCTCGCCCTCTCCCTGCTCTTCGTCGTCACCGGTGTCTCCTGCTCGTCGCCCTCGGCCCCCTGTGGGCCCGCCACGTGCAACGGCTGCTGCGACGCCACCGGGCTCTGCCAGTTCGACCAGCCCCAGGCCTGCGGCATCGGCGGCAACGCCTGCACCGCGTGCGCGACGGGTAATACGTGTCAGGCCGGCCTGTGCGTGCCCGGCAACAACTGCCTGCCGACGAGCTGCGAGGCGCAGGCCAAGAACTGCGGCGTCATCGCCGACGGCTGTGGCGGCTCGCTGACGTGCGGCACCTGCAGCGTGGCGGGCGAGTCGTGCGGCGGCGCGGCCGGCGTCGCGAACGTGTGCGGCCCCGGCGTCTGTGTGCCCCAGACCTGCGAGTCGCTCGGCGCGACGTGCGGCATGGCGTCTGACGGCTGCGGCGCGCTGCTCAACTGCGGTACGTGCACGGTGCAGGGCGAGTCGTGCGGCGGCGGCGGCATGGCGAACGTCTGCGGCATGGGCGCGTGCGTGGCGAAGACGTGCGGCGAGCTCGGCAAGAACTGCGGCGTCGTGTCTGACGGCTGCAGCGGCCAGCTCTCGTGCGGCGTGTGCACCGTGGCGGGCGAGGCGTGCGGCGGCGGCGGCACGCCCGGCGTGTGTGGCCGCGGCGCGTGCACGCCGACCACCTGCGCCGCTCAGGGCAAGACGTGCGGCAACATCGCCGACGGCTGCGGCAACATGATTCCCTGTGGCACCTGCACGGGCTTCGAGACCTGCGGCGGCGCGGGCACCGCAAACGTGTGCGGCGCGAGCTGTCTCATCTCGTGCCCGATGGGCTTCACGTGCAACGGCGGCGTGTGCTCGGGCGGCAACCTGGGCGACCTGGTGCTCGAGGTGCCGGTGCCGGCGCTGCACACCGTGAGCGGGCGCGTGACGCGCAACGGCGCGACGCCCGAGCTGATCGACCCGTGCCAGTACCCGAACGAGGGCATCATCGGCATCGACTTCACGCACACCACCGACAACCGCTTCAACGGCGGCGCGTACGTGCGGTGCACCGGTGCCTCGACGACCCACCCGTTCACGTTCAGCACCGAGCTGTACCCGGGCACGTACAAGGTCACGGTGCGCGCCCCCGACAGCTACGACCAGGCGTCGAACCTGCCGCGATGGAGCACCGTCGTGAACCCGGGCTTCGTGGTGAGCGGCGCGATGGCGAACGTGACGCTCGAGGTGCCGGTGCCGGCGCTGCACGCCGTGAGCGGCCGCATCACGCGCAACGGCGCGACGCCCGAGCTGATCGACCCCTGCCAGTACCC
>JAEUJP010000464.1 GCA_016793725.1 Myxococcaceae bacterium
TGGTACGTGAGCGGAACCGTGCCGGGGCGCACCTCGTACTCGAAGACGGTGCGGGTCGCGCGCGCGCGCAGCGAGGGCGTGAGGGCCGTCGCGGGGGTCGTCTCGGTGACGGTCTCGGTCAGCACCTTGCCGGCGAGCGGGTACGCGCGCAGCACCGGGTCGAAGGTGCGGTTGTCGTAGGTGGTGACGGTGAGCGCTCCGGTCGCGGGCTCGGTCACGGTGCGCTGCGAGAAGCCGAGCCAGCCGCGGCCCCGCACGTCGGCGCGGCCATCGCGGTAGCTGTACGTGAAGCGCCGAGCGGTGCCGACGCCGATGCCGTCATCGCGCGTCAGCTCCGAGACGACGTAGCGGCTGTCGCTGACGCAACGCACCGGATACGCGCAGTTGCCGCCACGCGTGTAGACGGCGCTGTTCGAGAGCGGCTCGTAGCTCACGGTCTGCACCGCGCCGAGCCCGTTGGTGATGCGTGCGAGGAGCAGCGGGGCCGCGCGTACGTTGTGGTGAACGATGAGCGGCGGGTTGTCGAGGGCGAAGTGCGTCGACACGTCGACGAGCTCGAGCAGGTCGAGGGCTCCGTCTCCGTCGGCGTCGGCGGGGACGGTGATGGGAGAGTAGAACTCGGTGCCCGGTGCACCGCCGGTGGTGCGCGGGCCTCGCACCCACGCCGAGGTGGTGAGCCGGGAAGACGTCATGCCGTCGCGCGTGAAGACCGAGCGCAGGCGCGAGTCGCCCCACTGCCAGACGTCGAAGCCCGACTCGATCGGCAGCAGCTCTTCGTTCGACAGCGTCTGCTCGAGCAGGTCGCCGCGCCCGTCGCCGTCGAGATCGAACGGCAGTGGGTACATCGTCGAGCGCGTGCCGGTGCCCGGCCCTCCGAGCGAGCCGTGCCGCACGATCGCGTGCGGGAAATCGGTGGTGTTCGTGGTGGCGAAGGTGAGCGATGAGCCGCTCGACGGCGTGTGGTTGACGAAGCGGCCCGGCAGGCCGGCAGAGAGCACGCGGTTGTAGTGGCGGCGGGCGTCGCCATACACGGCGTCTGCGTTGGGTAACGGGTTCACGCCGGCGACGTCGTGCAGCCCGTCGCCGTTCAGGTCGACGGCGAAGCCGTGCTGCAGGTGATCGACCGAGCTCACGTTGGTGTCGAGCGTGATCAGGTCACCGGTGCCGGGCACCCACGGGTTCGGTCGCCACTGCATCACGCGGTAGTGGTGATTGGTGGAGCACGGGCCACCGTCGGAGAGGCAGTCGGGCGTGGGGGCATCTTCACCCCAGAAGTCGGGAGCGATGAGCAGCTCGGTGACGCCGTCGCCGTCGAAGTCGCCGGCAATCTCGCCCGGGCTCGTCAGCCACGTCGTGTAATAGAGGTTCTCGGTCTTCTCGAGCGTGCAGTTGGTGACGATGTGGCTGTCGACCACGGGCCCGAAGCCGGTGGCCGTGCGAAGCGCGTAGTGCCAGCTCGCGCGGCGGTCGAGCGGGTGGCGCTCGCCCCCGGGCGTGTGGATTCGGTCGGTCCACCGGTCGATCAGGTCCCACTGGCAGGCGAGCAGATCGGTCAGACCGTCGCCGTTGATGTCGACGTTGACGTTGTGTGAGAACTGCCACGCCTCGCCCGGGACGTCTGCGGTGTTGAAGCGGGGCAGGCCCGACTCGAGCACCGAGAAGTTGGCGCCCGTCGAGCGCAGCACCGTCGTCTGGCCGTCGTGGCCGACGAACAGCACGTCATCGAGGCCGTCGAAGTCCCAGTCGACCGTGCCGTAGCCCTTCGAGTTGTACGGGAACTGGCGCGTCACGGTGGTGACCGTCTCGGTCGCGTACGGCGGCGACGTGAGGTCGCCCGCCGAGTTGCGTGAAGAGTAGCGACCGAAGCGCACCGCGAGCCTCGAGCGGGCGTCTTCGGGCGTGGTGTTGTTGACCTGGTACACGAGGTCGTCGGCGCCGTCGCCGTTCATGTCGAGCACGAGCACGGGGTTGCGCTCGACACACGAGCTGGCGCCGTCGGCGCACAGGCCCGACCACGTCTTCTTCCGGTTGAGAATGGGAACCGAGTAGTCCTTGAACGTGGGCTCGGGCGATGAGACCGGGAGCGCGCGCCACGAAAATTCGTGCGCCGGCATGCAGACCATGCCTTCGATGAGCTCCTGCGGGGTGCGCGCGGGCGCGTTGGCGCAGCCCTGAATCGCGTCGACGCGCCAGCGGCCCGAGCGCGGCTCCTGGCTGCCGCGAATGCGGTACTCGCGCACGGCGACGCCGTCGATCTCGGTGCGCACGCGCGAGAGCCGCCGCGCGTCGGCGCCCAGCTTGTAGTGGCCCTGGTACCAGCCGCGCTTCGTGTTGGGGTTCGGGGTCGTCAGCACGCCCGCGCCGTCGGGCGCGTCGAGATAGGTGAAGACGACGCGCCGGTTGCCGGGCGTCGTGGTCGTGCCGTCGAAGTAGCCCGTGTACTCGATGGACTCCGGCACGACGTGGTCGATGGGGTGCGGCTCTTCGACCCCGGCGGGAACCGCGGGCGGCGTGTGTTGGTAGCGGTAGGTGATGGTGTTGCCCGACGCGTCGCGCGTCTCGCGCAGCAGCCACGCGAACGCGGTGGGGTAGTCGAGACCGGTGATGGGGCTGGTGTGCACGAGCGTCTGCTGGGCGTTCGGGTCCTTGCCGTAGACCTGGAGGCGCCCGTCGGGCAGCTGTACGTAGAACACCGTGACGCCGCTGATGCCCGAGCTGGTGTCCCTCCACGACCAGATGCGCCGCAGCGAGTCGCGCTCCAAGCGGTACTCGGAGCCGTGACCCCCGACCGGCGAGGTCGGAGTGGGGATCAGCCGCTCTCCGTCGAGACAGAAGGCGTCGTACTGGTTCATCTCGACGCGGCGCTGCGTCAGGTCTTTCACCAGCGTCTGTGCGCAGCGGGTGATGGCCGACACGCCGCTCACCGCGAAGCCTACGCCCAACGACGACTCGGTCTGCGTGCTGAGGTACGTGAACGTGAGCTCGGGCTGCATGCCGTTGCGCCCGGGGGGAACCTCGATGGGCAGCCGGAAGTGGAGCTGCCCGCTGCCGTCGACGTCGAACTCCGACGGGAGCGTGCCGACCGCCGCCGTCGAGGCAAGGTCGGGCAGAAGCCCCTGCTGGGCCACTGCGGTCTGCCGCTCGGGTGGGTGCAGCCAGGCATCGCGCTCGCACGCGATCATCAACAGCAGCAGAAGGGTGAGGGGCCGTGGTCCGCGCACGCGCCGGCCGCTGTGCAGGGGCCGCGCCACGCGCCGTGCCTCGCGCGTCGCGCGGGAGTTGAAAACGCGGCGTCCACACCCGGCCTCGCGCAGTAGCCGCGGCGGCTACAGCCGGCGGTAGCCCACGGTCTTGGGGGGCTACCCTCGGTCGACGTCCATCTCGGGCGTCGGTCGCTTCGCCGCCGCCTCGAGCGCCAGCTTGAACTTGGCGCGCGAGTCCAAACGGTACGCCGGCAGCTTCGCCACCGCTTCGGCTCCGAAGTGGTACTGCTCGAGCACCAGCGACGCGCGCGCCGCATTTTTCGGCGCGTCGTCTGCCAGCGCGCGCACCTGGTGCGTCAGGTCACCACGAAAGTGGAGCAGTGTGCCGACCCTCGGGTGAATCACGCCCTTGAGCTTCTTCTCGCGGCCGAGCACCAGCTCGCCGCCGCCACAGTCGGGCACCTGCAGGTACAGCACACTGACCACCCGCGGCGTCGTCTCGGCCTCGCCCGCCGCCCGCGACAGCGTCGCATCGACGTGCGGCGCGACGCCGCCGGCCGTGCCCACCAGCAGCAGGTTCAGGTACCAGGCGTTCGGCTTCGGCACGCGCGCGCGCTGCCAGAACGACTGCAGCCGCGACTCGGCGAGGCCGTCGATCGCCAGCGTGAAGAACGGCACCAGCGCCGGCAGCTCTGCCTCGACGCGCGCGCGCCCCTCGGCGGTGAACGCCACGCCGAAGCCGCGGCTCGTCACGAACGCACCGTTGAGCTGCGAGCTCGCGACGAACGGCGAGCCCATGAGCGCCGCCGTCAGCGCCTGCAGCTGCGCCGCCGGCAGCGCGTTTTTCGTCTGGCGGTACTCGCTCACGCGGCCGTGAGCCTACCGCTCAGAGCGTCTTCGCGAGCGCCTCGAGCTGCTTTGCGCACAGGCCCCAGCCCTCGGCGAAGCCCATCGCCTCGTGCTGCTTCTTGGCCTCGGCCGTCCAGTGGGTGTACGCGTCGGTCGTCACCAGCTTGCGGTTCGGCACCACCTCGAGAAAGAGCCCTTCGGGGCTCTTCATCACCACCGCGCTCTTGCCGCCGGGGCGCACGTCGAGGGTCAGTTCCAGTACGAGCTCGTGGGTCATGACGGGTTCCTTTCAAAGGGGGTTGTAACGTCGGTATGGAGGTTGGACCGACGGGGCCCGCAGAACTCATCGGTCGCCGCGTACTTTTTTGCGGCTACGGCTACGGCTTCGATTGCAGCAGCAGCCACGAATAGATGTCGTGGCCGGCCGACAGGTCGTACGTGCGGCTCCACGAGTCGTGGCCGACGCCGGGGTAGACGGTGAAGCGCGCGTCTTGCCGCGGCGGAGCCGGGCACGCGATGAGCCGGTTCATCGTCTCGCGGTTGTTCGGAATCGTGACGGTCGTGTCGGCGTCGCCATGAAACGACCAGATCGGCAGCCGCCCGAGGTTGCACATGTGCCGACCCCACACGCTGCTCGCGTTGGTCGGGTTGCCGGGGTCGCCGCAGATGAGCACCGCCGCCGCGATCTGCGCGTCGAGGTTGTTGCCCACGTAGTTCCAGCTGCCGATCGCGCCGCACGACAGGCCGGTGAGGTACAGGCGCTTCGGGTCGACGTCGTAGCGCGCGGCGCTCCACGCGATGAAGTTGCGAATCTCGTTCGAGCTCGGGCACCCGCCGCCGCGGTGCTGCGGAGAGAGGACGACGAACGGCCAGCCGTTCGACCAGCGGTTCTGATTGATGAGCCGCGGAGGCCCGTTCGCCAGCACCTGCCGCAGGTCTTCGACGCCCGCGTCGCCGTCGCCGTTCTCGCCGACGCCGTGCCAGAACACGAGCAGCGGCCGGGGCGTGCCGTCGCCGTAGCCGGGCGGCAGGTATTCGAAGAAGCCGTTGCCCGCGTCGGTGCTGTGCAGCACGCGCGCCGTGTGGCGCTGGTTCGTCGGCCCCGCGTCGGGAATGACGCCCGCGTCGTAGCGCGGGAAGCCGCCGTCGTACCCGGCGTCGGGTCGGTTGTTGCCCGCATCGGGAGCGCCGGCGTCGGGCACGCCCGAATCGACCCCCATCGGCCCCGCATCGGGCTCGGTCATGCCCGAGTCGAGCACGACGGGCTCGCCAGAGTCGGGCACCGTCGTGCCGGCGTCGGGGTCTTCGTCGAAGCCTCCGTCCCACACCCAGCCGGGAGGCACCGTGTTCTCGTCGACCATGCCGTCGCAGCCAGCCGCTGCGAGCAGCAGAATCAGCAACCGGGTGCGCATGCAGGTTTGCAGTGTATACGAATCAGGGCCCGCCGGCGACCTGCGGCAGCTCGAGCGAGAACGGCGCCCGGTCGGCGGCTTCTCGCCACGCGCTCGACGCGCCCTTCGAGATCAGCACCATCACCGTCGCCATGCGGTGGCCCTCGATGAGGAAGTGCGACTCGGCCGTGCGCCCGTCGTCGGCCACCTGCCGGTGGTACAGGTACGGGCGGCCCTTGCGGTCGCGCAGCTCGGTCTTCACCTCGAGCTTGAAGCCGTCGATGAGCCCCGGGTTGAAGTCTCTCACCGCCGCGCTGAGCGTGCCCTTCGGGTCGGCGGCCTCGTCGTCGCTCAGCCGCGCCTCGGGCAGCACGACCACGAACGCGACCGGGTCTTGCTGGAGGCCGCCGTAGACCCAGCTGCTGCTGCCTTCCTGCTGGCGCGGCGGCGTCGTCAACATGGGCAGCTGCGCGCTCGCCGTGGGGCCGAAGGCAACGGTGGTGAGCGCGGGCGTGCTGCGCAGCTCCCAGGGCCGGCCGAACACCAACGCCGCAGCGAGCGAGGCGACGAGGGCGAGAATGGCAACGGCGGCGCCCAGCTTCACGATGGGCGATTCGCGCAGCGGCGGCCTCGCCGGGTCGTTCGACGCCTCGGCCGGCGGCAGGCCGGCGGTGATGAGGCCGGTGAAGACGAGCAGGCCGCCGATGATTCCGCCGCCGAAGTGCGCGAGCAGGTCGATGCCCGGCTGAAACGAATAAAGCACGTTGATGCCCACCGGAGTCCACGCGCGGCGGCGCTGCACCTGCGACACCAGCGCCGGCAGCCGGCCGCGCGGCCACGTCACCAGCACCGCGCCCGCAATCATCAGGCCCCAGATGCCGCCCGACGCCCCGACCGACACCACCTCGCCCGGCCGCAGCACACTCGCGACCGAGCCGCCGAGGCCCGACAGCACGTAGAGCACGAGGTACCGGCGCCACCCGAGGTAGCGCTCGAGAAACGTGCCGAACCCGAACAGCGCGATGAGGTTCATCGCGACGTGCGCGAACGAGCCGTGCAGCAGCATCGGCGCGAGCAGCCGCCAGACCTCGCCGCGCCACACCGCGCTCGAGATGGCGGCGCCCATGCGCGGCGCCGACACGTACGGCTGGCCGTTGCCCCAGAGCAGCTGCAGGCCGAACACCGCGGCCGAGACGCCCGCGACCGCCCACGTCACCACCGGCTTGCGCTCGAGCAGCGGCCGAATGAACGCCTGAACGTCACCGGCCTGGTCGGCGCGCCGCGCGATGATCGCGGCCGGGTCGCCGACGCGGCCCTCGTCGAGCGCCTTCACTGCGAGCTCGAGGTTCTTCCACGCGACGCCGCGCACGATGACGGGCTTCTCGCCGGGTACCCACACGCACGCGATGCGCTGCGAGCGAACCTGCGTGAGCGTCGACGGCACCACCCGCTCGAGCACCCCGGCCGCGCCGAGCCGCTGCACGTCGATCGCCACCAGCGTGAGGTTCTGGCCGGGCTGCACCGAGTCGCTCAAGCCGCGCGCCTCGGCCTCGAACGACGCCAGGTCGCTCACCTCGAGCAGCACGATGTTCTGCGGCCCCGCCTGCAGCCGCATCGCATGTGCGCTGCGCTCGGCCAGCGTGACCGAGCCGTCGAGCTCCATCAGCGCTGCGGTCAGGCGTTCGAGCTCGGCCATGCCGAACCCAATATCAGTTCGGCACGCAGAAGCCGGTGTCGCACGTCGTGCCGCCCGCGCACCCGCCGCCGCAGCCGTTCAACACCACCAGGTCTGCCGTCGCGCCGCGCGTGCCGGCCGCGCCCGCGCCGCCGCCGGGGCTCGCACCGCCGACGCCGCCGACGCCGCCGGGGTTCGCCGTCATCGGAGTGAGGAAGGTGTTCGTCGCGCTCCAGCCCGAGGCATCGACGTTCGCTGACAGCACGCCGAACGACGGGCCGCCCGTGCCGCCCGCGCCGCCGCCGCCCGAGCCGCCGTTGCCACCTTCGCCACCCTTGCCGCCGATGCTGCTGCTCCAGCGCGTCGCGATGCCGCCGAAGCCGCCCGCACCGCCGAGGCCGCCTGCGCCGCCGAAGCCGCCTGCCCCACCGAGCCCACCGAGGCCGCGCTCGATGCGGTTGCCGGTGAGCCGGGGCAGCGCCGAGGCCGGCCGCGCCGTGGCGTAGCTCACGAGCACCGCGATGGAGGCGCCGCCTGAACCGCCCGCGTCACCGCCGCTGCCGCCACACGCGCCTGCGCCGCCGCCGCCGCCCGACGCGCCCATCTCGAACGCCGTGCAGCCGAACGTGAAGCGCGCCACACCGCCGCCCGCACCGCCGCCGCCGCCCGGCTGGCCGGTGACGCCGAGCACGCCCGCGCCCGGCTTGAACGACGACGCCACCCAGGTGCCGTTCACGACCGTGCCGTGCCGCGCCGCCTGCGCGCCCGCGAGGCCGCCGATGCCGCCGACGCCGTCGGAGCCCGGCCGACCGTCTTCACCGTCGTGCGTCTGAATGTTCGAGGGAAACCCCGACTCGGTCACGTGGCTGCAGCCGCCGCCCGACTGGCTGTCGAATGACCAGTCGAAGCCGCCCGCACCGTTGCCCGCCACCGGCATCACGTACTGCTGCTGTGCGCCGGTGAACGTGCCCATGTTGTACGCCGGGCAGACCACCGCGCCGCCGGTGCCCCCGTTCGCGCCCGCGCACGAGCCGTTGAGCCCCGGGCTGCCGCCCGCCGCGTGGAAGCTCGCGTTGCACATCTGGTTCTGCACGAAGCGCGAGTCGACGCCCGCCGACCCGTTCAGCGTCGCCGAGCTCTGCCGACCGAAGCCCTGCGCGCCGGTGCGCCCGCGCCCGCCGGCACCGCCGCGCCCGCCGAAGATGTCGTTCGTCGACAGCACCGTGTTCGCGCCGCTGTCTTGCAGCAGCACGGCGATCGACGGCGCCGCGTCGGTGCTCTCGGGCGCGACGGTCGCCACGTCCCACCCGAAGAGGGTGAAGCCCGCCACCACGGTCTCGGCCGCGCCGTTGCCCACGTTCACCAGCTCGAGCGTCGCGCGGCCGCTGCCCTGGCCGATGATGATGGTGTTGTGGGTCTTCGGGTCGCGCTTCAAGAAGTCGCCCGAGTAGCCGCCGAAGAGCTGCGCGCCGTCGGCCGGCCGCAGGTTCTCGCGGTAGATGCCCTGCGCCACCAGCACCCAGCGCCGCGTCGGCGAGAGCGCGTTCAGGCCCTGCGCGATGGTGCGAAACGGCTGCGTGCGCGTGCCGTTGCCGCCGGGGCCCGCGCTCGCCGAGACGAACACCGCGTTCGTGATGACGCCGTCGACGCCGTCGCAGTTCTCGTCGACCCACGGCGGCGCGCGGTCGGGCAGGTCGACGGTCGTGTTGCCCTGCACGCGGCGGCACTCGCAGCCGTTCGCGGGCTGGCCGTCGACGTTCACCCACTCGAACGTCGTCGCGCCGACCGTCTCGGTGAGGCACGGGCCCATCTCGCACGTCGGCGTCGCGGGCGCGGCGTTGCACACGCCGGTCGTGTGCTGCAGCGTCGGCGAGAAGTACTTCGTGCAGTCGTTGTTGCAGAAGCCGCAGTTCGTCGCCTGGTCGTATTTCCCCGTCACCGCGTTTCGCCAGCCCTCGTCGACGGCCATGTTGCAGTTGTTGTCGATGCCGTCGCAGATCTCGGGGTTGAACGTGTCGACGTCGCAGGCGCTCCAGCTCGGGGTCGCGCCGCCGGTGCAGGCTTGAAAGCCGCGGCACGTCGAGACCGCGCACGATCGGCTCGCCGCGACGCCCGCCTTGCAGTTGCACGAATTCGTCGACGGCTGGCACTGGCCCGCGCCGCACGTGTAGCCGCTGGGGCAGCCCGGCGGGTACAGGCTGTTCGGCCCGCAGTCGCGGCCGCACACGCGCTCGCCGTCGACGGTGAGGCACCGCGCGCCGGGGCCGACGCAGTCGACGTCGTTCACGCACGGCCGGCACAGCGTGTCGGGCAGCTCGAGGCACCACGTGCCGCCGTCGTTCACGTAGTAGCCCGTCTCGCAGCGCGACACGCGGCACGCCCCGGCGTCGGGCAGCGCCGCGCACGTGACGTCGACGGAGTGGGGGATGAGCGCCTTGCAGTCGCGGTTGCAGCCGCCGCAGTGGGTGGTGAGCAGGTAGCGCCCGGTGGAGTCGGTGAAGCCCTCGTCGCTGCGCCCGTTGCAGTCGTCGTCGGCGCCGTTGCACACCTCGTCGATGGGCGTCTTCGCGTTGCAGGTGAGGCCGGCCGAAGCGAGGCAGACCTGCGGGCCCGTGCAGGTGCGGCCGTTCGCGCTCTTCGAGCACGTCGGCCAGTTGGAGTCGTCGATGACGCCGTTGCAGTCGTCGTCGGCGCCGTTGCACGACTCAGGCGTCGCGGGCGGCGCGTTGCAGGGCGTGAAGCCGCCGTCGAGCTGGCACACCTGGTTGCCGTGGCAGGCGCCGAAGCCGTTGCGGTCGACGCAGCCGCGCATGAGGCCCAACGTCTCGGGCAGGCAGTCACACGTCTTCTTGTCGGGCACACACTGCGAGATGGTCCCGGGCCGCGCCTCGCAGCGGTAGAGCGGAGGGCAGCCGGCGAACGTGCAGTCGCGGCCGCAGAAGCGGTGGCCGCCGTCGCTCTCGACGCAGAGGTCGGCGCCGCTCGCGCCGCACTCGAGGTCCGAGCTGCACGCCTGGCAGAGCAGGTTCGTGGGCACGGTGCAGAGCGGGCGGCGCTGCCCTGCGCCCAGGCCCGGCGCGAGCTTGCACTCGTACGAGAACGGGCAGCCGGCGTCGGCGCCGCACGCGTCGGTGCAGAAGGCGTTGGTCGGGCCGCCGACGCAGAACGTCGACTGGCACTCGGCGCCGGCGTCGCAGGGCTCGCCGAAGCGCTTGAAGCCGAGCCGGCCCGCGTCGTCGTCGGCGAGGGGCTGGCACAGCTGGTTCACGCAGTGGAGGCCGGCGGGGCAGTCGCTCTCGAAGACGCACGCTTGTGGCCACTGCCAGTAGAGCGTGCGGCCGCAGGAGGCGAGGAGGAGAGCGGCCAGCAGAACTCCGCTCAGCGTGAACGATCTGTGTTCTCTTGCGTTCCGCATCAGAACGACCTCAACGTGCCGGTCACGCCGGCGACGCCCGGCAGACCACCCTGGGCAGGGCCCGCGGGCGACGCCCCGCCCGCACCCGCCGGGCCGGCCGCGTTGATGGGCGGCGAGCGCAGCGTGTTCGTCACCTCGTACCCGCTCGCAGCGATCTGTGAGCCCGCCACCCCGAACGCCACGCCGCCGCAGCCACCGCCGCCGCCGGCGCCCGCACCGCCATTGCCGCCGCGCCCGCCCGCGCCGCCCTTGCCGGCACACCAGGCCGTCGGGTTGTTCACGCCGCCGGGCCCGCCGGGGCCGCCGAGCCCGCCGTAGCCGCCTGCGCCGCCCGAGCCGCCCGCCCCGCCGAAGCCGGGCTCGATGACGTTGCCGGTGAGCTTCGGAGCGGCGCCCGTGATGAACACGCCGAAGCTGCCGCCGCCGGGCATGCCGCCGCCGCCGGCCGAGCCGCCGCACCCGCCGGCGCCGCCGCCGCCGCCGGTCGACCCGAGGTCGCCGACGCGCCGCCCGATGGTGCACGTGACCGGCGTGTTGTTGTTCACGCAGCCGCCCGCGCCGCCGCCGCCGCCGCCGCGCGCCGAAGAGCCGCCCGTGCCGGCGCCGCCCGTGAGGCCGCGCCAGTCGCCGCCCGCGAGCGCGCCCGCGCCGCTCTGACAGCCCGTGCCGCGCGACCCGGGGTTGCCGTCGTCGCCGTTCGAGGCCGGCAGGCCGTTGAGCCCGTTGCCGGGCACGATGCAGTCGTACTTGCAGAAGTTCGTGTGGGTCGGGTCAGAGTGTTGGTACGTGCCGTTGCTGCCGCCCTGGCCGTTCGTGCTGCCCGCGGGGTACGGCTGCGGGTTCAGCGTCGGGTTGCTGAAGCCGCCCGCGACCGCGTCGGCCCCGGCGCACGAGGGGTTCGTGCCGGGGCTGCCGCCGACCTGGCTCTCGCCGGTGCAGTTGGTCGAGTTGCACTCTCTGGCGTCGAGGCCGCGCCCGCCGCTCTGGCCCGAGGCGCCCGAGGCGCCGGCCCCGCGCGGGCTGGCGTCACCGGCTCGACCGCCGATGACGAGGTCGTTGATGAGCTCGAGCCCGGGCGAGCCGCTCACGAACACGGCGTACGAGTTGAAGCCCGCGGTGCCTTCGGGGGCGCGCGTCACGACGTCGTAGCCACGAATCGTGAAGCCCGAGAGCACGGTGCGCTGTGTGAGGCCCGTGGCGTTGACGCTGCCGCGCACCGGGTTCGGCACCGACAGGTCGGGCTGCGGCGCCTCGATGAGCGTGGGGAAGGTGACGACGTCGCGGCGGAAGAAGTCGCTCGAGTAGCCGCCGAACAGCTGCACGCCGTTCTTCAAGACCACCTGCTCGGTGTAGCTGCCCTGCGCCACGAGAATCGCGTCGTGCGACGCGGCGCTGAACGCGTTGATGGCCTCGGCGAGCGTGCGAAACGGGCTCGTGCGCGTGCCGAGGCTCTGCGGCGTCTGCGCCCACACGTACAGCGAGCGCGCCGCGCGGCCGTCGACGCCGTCGCAGTCGCGGTCGACGAAGGGCTGACCGGCCGCGGGATACGTCGCATACGTGTCGGGCGCGTCGACGACGCCGGCGGGCGACGGGCACTCGCAGCCGTTCGTCGACTCGCGGTCGCTGTCGAAGAACGTATACGCGGCGGCGCAGACGCCGGCGTCGCCGCAGCGCGAGAGCGACCCGTACGCGGCCGTGCACTGCGTGTCGTTCGTGCAGCGCACCGCACACGCGCCGTTCAGGCACTGCTCGTTCGCGGCGCACGACGGGCTGCACGGCTTCAGGCACTGGCGAAAGAGCGGGTGGCAGGTCTGGCCCGGGCCACAGTCGGCGTCGAGCTGGCAGAGGCGGCCGCCGGCGAGCTGGTCGTTCGTGCACTGAATGATGCGGCACTGCGGGGCGCCGGCGTCGAGGCGGCAGCCGCCGAGGGCGTGCTGAATGGTGGGGCTCCACTGGGCCTTGCAGTTGGTGGTGCAGCTGCCGCAGTGCTCGTCGCTGTCGTAGGTGCCGCTGCCCATGGTGTTGACGAACGGCTGGTCGGCGACGCCGTCGCAGTCGTTGTCCATACCGTCGCAGAGCTCGAGCGCGGTGAGCGAGGTGTCGCAGGCGTCGAAGCCGCCGTCGGCGCGGCAGACCTGCTGGCCGATGCAGACCGCGGCGCCGGCGGTGCGCAGGCACGAGCGGGTGAGGCCGACGCGGTCGGGTGAGCAGCTGCAGCTCTGGTTGTTGGGCTGGCAGAGGCGCTTGCCTGCGATGGTCGTGCACGTCGAGCCCATCGGGCACACTTCCGAGTCGCACGCCTGCAGGCAATACCGCCCGACGTCTTGCGCGAGCTGCGAGCAGGTGTCGCCCGGCGTCTGGCAGTCGTCATCTGAGGTGCAGGGGCGGCACTGTGAGCCCAGGTCTCGCTGGCACACCTGCGGGTTGCCGGGCGGCCAGGGGTAGTAGCCGGGCGCGCACTGGCGCGGCACGCAGCGGCCCATGCCGGCGGCGAACGTGCACTCGACGGCTCCCGGCAACACCACGCCGGCGTCGGTGGCGGCGAGGTTGGGAATCGCGCGGGTGCAGTCGAGCTCGCAGGTGCCGCACGCGCGCGGGCCGGTGAAGGCGCCGGCCATGTCTTTGAAGTCTTCGTCGGTGACACCGTCGCAGTCGTCGTCGAGGCCGTTGCACAGCTCGGGCACGAGCGGCGGCGCGCTGCACTGAAAGTTTTTGCCGGCGTCTGGCCCTGCATCCGGCGGCAGGCCGCAGTACCAGGCGCCGCGGCACGAAGAGCCTCGCGTGCAGTCGGGGTAACCGGCCAGACCCGAGACGTCTTGATCTGGGTCGTCGTCGTCGAACAGACCATCACAGTCGTCGTCGATGCCGTTGCAGCGCTCGCGTGAGGCGTTGAGCGCGTCGCAGCCCGAGAAGCCGCCGTCGGCCTGGCAGCGCTCGAAGCCGAAGCAGGTCGCCATGGCGTTGGTGCGCCTGCACGAGCGGGCGAGGCCGACGTTGACGGTGCTGCACTCGCAGCTGTCGCTCGCGGGGGTGCAGACGCGCGCGGTGCCGGCATCGAGGCCCAGCGCGCGGCACTCGTAGCCCTCGGGGCAGCCGCGCAAGGCACAGTCTTCGAGGCAGTGTTTCCCTGTGCTCAACGCGACGCAGCGATCGCCGGCGGCGTTGCAGTCGAGGTCGCTCGAGCACGACAGGCACAGCGAGCGCAGCGGAGGCGTGCAGACGAAGCCGGGCCGGTCGAGCGCCTGCCGGCACTCGTAGCCGCGCGGGCAGAGCAGGCCGGCGTCGGCGGTGTTGCACGGCTGAGAGCAGACGTTGCCGTTGCCGGGCCCTTTGGGCAGGCAGATGCGCGCGTTGCACTCGGTGTCTTCGGTGCAAGGCCAGCCGACCTCGCCGGGGCGCAGGTCGGGGCGGCGCTTGCAGAAGCCGTCGACGCAGTCGAAGCCGGTCTGGCACTGCTCCTGGGTCTTGCAGTCGCAGGTGCCGTCGAGCAGGCAGTCGGGCTCCCTGACGGGCGACCAACAAGCGGCGACGAGCACGAACGTGGGGGCGAGCCAGCGAGACATGTACGAGTAATACGTGTGCGGCCTTCGGCCCCGGCGCGAACGGTGGGGCACCGTAGCAGAGTGTCGTGAAGCCCGTCAGAGCTTCTGGTCGCTGCGCTCCCGTTTCCGCGCCAGAGGCGAGCTTCTGGTCGCTGCGCTCCCATTTCCGCGCCGGTGGCGCGGGGCTTCCACGTCACCAGGAGGGGACACCGCGGGCACCGCAGGTTCGTGCGGTTATGCCTCCCAGTGGCATGTCACGCTCAGCGAAGCGGTTCTTCATCGGGTTGATGGTGGTCACCATGGTGCTGCTGGCGTTCGGCCTGCGGCCCATCTTCGGGGCGCTGCTGATCGCGGCGGTGCTGGCGTCGCTGCTCTGGCCGCTGCAGCAGTGGCTGTCGAAGAAGTTCAAGGGCCGGCGCGCGGCGGCGGCCGCGCTGCTGGTGTTCGGGGTGACGACGCTGATCATCACGCCGGTCGTCACGCTCTCGGCGTTTCTGGTTCAAGAGGTCACGGCCGGCGCGCGCTTCGTGTACCAGACGGTCGACCGGGGCGGAGTGCAGGGGCTGATCGCGAAGCTGCCGGCGCCGCTCGAGAAGTCGGCGCAATCGCTGCTGCAGCTCGTGCCCGACGAGGTGAAGCTGGAAGACGCGGTGAACACGCAGGGCGGCAAGGCGGCGGCGGTGGCGGGCAGCGTCGTCGCGGCGACGGGCACGATGATGCTGAACACGGCGCTGATGCTGATCGCGCTCTACTTCTTTCTGCTGCGCGGCGAGGCGTGCGTGCAGTGGCTCGACTCGGCGTCGCCGCTGCGCAAGGGGCAGTCGCACGAGCTCCTGGTCGGGGTGAAGAAGGTGGCGAACTCGGTGGTGAAGTCGAACTTCATCACCGCGGGCGTGCAGGCGGCGGCGGCGATGGCGGGCTACCTCATCGCGCGGGTGCCGTACCCCATCTTCTTCGGGGCGGTGACGTTCGTGTTCGCGCTGATCCCCGCGGTGGGGGCGGCCATCGTGGTGCTGTCGGCGGCCGGCATTCTGATTCTGACGGGTCACCCGTACTTCGCGCTCTTCCTCGGGCTGTGGGGCATCGTCGTGGTGGGCCTCGTCGACAACCTCGTGCGCCCGATGCTCATCAAGGGTGACGCCGAGCTCGACGGTGCGGTCGTGTTCTTCGCGCTGATGGGCGGCGTGCTCGCGTTCGGCACGCTCGGCCTCATCATCGGCCCGCTCGTGGTCGCGATGTTCCTCGCGCTCTTGCGCATGTACCACCGCGACCTGCGGCACTCGCCCCGCGCGGCGGTGGCGAAGCTGCCGCTGCACGAGTAGTTCGTCAGGCGTCGTGGGCGCGTTCGTCCGACGGTTTGGCCCCGCTCGGCGGACGCCTCCCATGACCTTCTTTCCCTGAGATCGAGCTTTCGAAGTTCCGCTTTCAAGCTCTCTTGCAGGGAAAGGAAAACTCATGCCTCAAGACAAGAAGGTGAAGCCGGCCCGCCCGGCGTTCGCGCCCGCGCGGCCGGTGAAGAAGCCGGCGTACCAGGCCCCCAAAAACAACTTCAGCCTCGGTGGCCGCCGCTTCAACGGCCAGGCGATGCGGAGAGGAAGCCGCCATTGATTTCATAGGGTTGAGCTGATGTTCGGCGGCTGCGGCCAGATTCGTACGGCCGCAGCCGCAACTTTCGATCGAAATTGACTATAAAATCACCAACCCTCATGACTCGAATCAACCCTCGCTTCGTGCCCTCGTCGCAGCAGCTGGAGTCACCCCGTTTCGAGAAGGCGCCGGTGACCGCCGACCCGCTGACCGCGGTGGCGAACGCCGAAGAGGCTCACGTGCGGCAGCGCACGAGCGGCAAGTTTCCCGCGCTGGCGGTCGAGGGCAGCCGGGCGGCGTTCGACGCCGTGCCGGCGGTGTCGCTGAAAGACCTGCAACGTACGGCGACGAAGCCCGACCTCTCGGGCGCGATGGTGTTCGGCCGGCCGGTGCAAGAAGACCCGCACGACCTGTTCTGGCACTACTTCGGCAACCGGCCCTCGCCGCAGACGAACGACGAAGCGCGGGCGATGATGGCCGAGATGGCCGACAAGTTCGCGCCGTTCGGCTTCAAGGTCGAGCCCATCGAGCACGAACGAATGGACAAGGTGAAGATTACGTGGCCGAACGGCAAGACCGAGCAGGTCGACTTCATCTTCGCGATGGGCGGCGAGAAGGGGCAGCAGCGACTGCAGTGGCTGTCGTCGGGCACGGCCGACGGGCCGAAGGCGGGCGGCAAGGTGTCGCCGCAGTTCGTCGGGTGGATTCTGAGCCAGTTTCCTCCGACGAACGAGGGCATGCGCGAAGCAGTGAAGGCGCTGAAAAAAGAGAAGGGCTACGAAGACACCGAGCTGCTCGAGCACCCCCTGCGGCTCGACAAGCTGAAGTTCGCCGACGGTCAGGTGGTCGACGTCATCATCGGGGCCGGCGGGCCGAACCCGAGCTGGGGCTGGCTGCCCGAGTAGTCGGGCTAGAGTCGGGTCGACCCGATGGCCGACCCGATCGCGACGCTGCTCGAGCTGACGCGCCGACTCGGCCAGACGCGCGGGCTCGACGTGACGCTGCAGTCGGTCGTCGAGTGCGCGCTCGGGTTGGTCGGCGCGCCACGCGTCTCGATTCGGCTGATCGACCCGACGCACGCGCGGCTGATCGCGACGTGCCGGGCGGGCAAGCCGCTGCACCACAACGCGACGACGACGTACCAGCTCGGGCAGGGCCTGCTCGGGTGGATCGCGAAGCACAAACAGCCGCTGCTCGCGAACGACGCGATGGCCGACGTGCGGTTCATCAAGCGGCCCGACATGATCGAGCCGATGGGCTCGTACCTCGGCGTGCCCATCGTCGCGAACGGCGAGGTGACGGGTGTGCTGTCGGCGGTGAGCCCCGAGCGCCTCGCGTTCACCGCCGAGCACCAGCAGCTGCTCGAGCTCATCGCCGGCATTGCGTCGCCGCACATCGAGGTCGGGCGCATGGCGAAGCTCGCGCAGGTCGACTCGCTGACCGGCGCGCTGAACCGCCGCGGCCTCGACGCGATGGAGCTCGACGGGCCGGTGCCGTTCGAGACTCCGCCGTTTTCGGTGGTGATGGCCGACGTCGATCACTTCAAGCAGGTGAACGACGCGCTCGGCCACGCCGCGGGTGACGAGTGCCTGCGCCGCGTCGCCCGCGTGCTCGGCGACACGATTCGAGAGGTCGACGCGCTGGTGCGCTACGGCGGCGAAGAGTTTTTGCTCGTGCTGCTCGACACCGAGCTCGCGCAGGCGGCGCGCGTGGCCGAGCGCGGGCGCGAGGCGGTCGAGAGCGCCCAGATTCTGAACGGGCGAAAGCTGACGATCTCTGCCGGTGTCGCCCAGCAGCGGCCGAACGAGCTGCGCCAGCTGACGGTCGCGCGCGCCGACGGTGCGCTGCTCGAGGCGAAGCGGCAGGGGCGTAACCGCGTCGTGCTCGCCTGAGCGCGGCCGTCACGGGGGGGTGACGTTCGGGCGCAGCGCCCCGGTCTGCGCGGGCGGATCTCGTCTTGCAGCTTCGTCGAGCGAGAGGACTCGAGATGCCGAAGACGAAGCGCAAGAGCAAGACGCCGAACATGCAGGTGACGAAGCGCAGCACGCGAGCGCGGGCGAAGCGCGGCCGTGCGAGCGGCGACGAGGTGCAAAAGTACGACCCGCTCGGCTACGGCGAGGGGCGCGGTCACGAGCAGAAGGCGGGCGGGCGCAGCGCCGAAGACGAGCGCTACTGGCAGCACGCGAAGTACCGCAAGCGCACCGAGAAGCCCGCCCGCTGAGCGCCGCGGTGCGTGAGAGCTCGCGGTGAGTCGCGCCACGGTCTGTTCTGCTCGGCTTACGTCGCGTGCGGTCGGTCGACGCGCCTCTCAGAGGTGGCACATGGTGCAGCCGCTCGTCGAGTTGCGGTTGTTGCTGATGCCGGGGTTGTTCGGCTCGTGTACCCAGCTCCACACGTTGGTGGTGGCCGTCGTCGCCGTGTAGCGGTGGCACGAGCCACAGCGCACGAGCCCCGCGTTCGTGTGCGTCGACGTGAAGCTGCCTCGCGGTGGCCCCGTGTCGTTGTTCTCGCGGCCGGTGACGCTCTGGCTCTGGCTGAACGTCTTCGCGCCCGCTGAAGTCGGCAGCGTGAGCGAGGGGGTCGTGGTGAGCAGCGTGTAGATGCCCGCACTGAACGGGTGGCACGCCTGGCAGCCCCCCGCGTTCGCCGTGGCGTTGTTGTGCGCGTACTTGAGGTTCGCGGTGGTGCCATCGAAGCCGGCGAAGTTGATGTGGCACGAGATGCACCGGTTGCCGTTCGTGACGCCGCCGTAGTGCTGTACCGCCGGCACCGAGAGCTTCGTCGTCGCCGCGCCCCCCTGCCCGTGACAGGTGTTGCAATCGAGCAGGCTGCCGGCCGTCGGCCCCGCCGCCGCGTGGGCCCCCGTCGCGCCCTGCCAGTTCGGTGTCGCGGGGCTGGTGCCCGGCCACGAATGGCACGCGCTGCAGTCTTGCGCCGACGTCGCCGTGTAAGCGGCGTGATTGAACGCCGTGTAGCCCGGGCCTGGCTTCACGTTCAGGTGGCAGTTGCTGCAGCGGCCGGTCGTGCCGTTCATCGTGAGCGGGTTCGATGCCGTGAAGTTGCGGTGGAAGGTGGCCTGCTTCCACTCTTTGCCCTGTACGTTCACGTTGGTCGAAGCGCCCTGCTGCGTGTGACAGAGCCGACAGTCTTGACCGGTCACATTGAGGTCCGCGTGTGAGAGCTGGTCGCGCGTGCCGGCCGGCACACCGGTCGCGGCGCTCGCCGTCGTCGTCGTCACGGTGTCGGTCAGCCCCTGAGGCAGGTTGTTGTTGGTGCCCACGACCGCGCCCCGGCCGTTGGTGAGGCCGTGACACTCGCGGCACGTCGACACCGAGGCGAGCGGGCCATGCACCTTCGAAGCCTTGTTCCAGGCGCTGCCCGTCACCTTGGCGTCGGTCGCGTGGCACACCGCGCACTCGCGGCCCGCGAGCGCAGGCGAGGCATGGTTCATCCACTGTGCCTGGTTCGTCGTCGTCGCCCCTTGAGCGAGCATGTACGTCACGGTGCCCTGCGTCGACTGGGCCGGCACCGACACCGTGTTGTGGCAGTCGTTGCAGGCGGCGGGCTGGGTCGTGAGCGACGTGTGGTAGGCGCCCGTGCGCCACTGCGTCGCCGCCACCGGGGTCGCCGTCGCCTGGCTGAGCGCGGTCGGGTGGCACCGCTCGCACGCTTGAAAGGTGATGAGCCCCGAGCGGTGCGTCATCTTGTATCGCGGCGCGCTCGTCACGTCGGCCTTCGGCGCGTCGGCCATCAGGGGAAAATGGCAGCCCCCGTTGCAGTCGCGCGGCACGGCCGTGCCGATGCGCGAGTGAAACTCGCCGTCTGCCCAGCTGCCGCCGGGGTCGCTGTGGCAGACCGAGCAGTCGAGCTGCGACACCCGGCTCACCAGCTGCCCGGCGATGGTCACCGTCGCGGTGAACTGCGAGCCGTGATCCATCGGGAACAGGTTCGCGGTGCCACGCTGAACGATGTTCCGCGGCAGCATCGCCGCGTGGCAGTCGTTGCAGTTCGCCGTCGGCTGCGGGAAGGGCATCACCGGCCCGCCCACCGTCGCGCGGTAGCCGCGCAGCGCGTCGTGGTACCCGCCGTCGGAGTAGCCGGTGACCGTGCCCGCGTCGTGGGTGTGGCAGTGCCAGCACTTCGTGTAGTCGGGCATGCCGGTGCTCCCGGCGTTCAGCGCGGCGGGCAGTGCCTGCGCCGTGTGCAGCATTCCGTTGAACAGCGTCGTCTGCACCGACGTCATGCTCGTCACCAGGTTGTTCGCGCCCGAGCGATTGAGCCCCGTCTCGGTGACCACGATGAAGCGGTCGTTCGACTGCACGAACGAGCCCGGGTAGCCGACCCCGTCTTTCCAATGCCCACCGGGCAGCATGCCCGTCGACGGGTCGTAGAGGTTCACGTACGTGCCGGCCGCGACGGTCGCCTGGTGGCAGCCGAAGCAGTCGCCGGTGCCATCGCGCGCGTGGTCGAAGCCCAACAGCGCGGCCATCATCGGGGCCGTCGCCCCCGGCAGCAGGTCGGGCCGCTGTGTCGTGTGGCAGCTGATGCACTGGTTGCTCGACGGGGTCTGGGGGCCGTGTACGAAGTTGCCGCCCGACCAGTCTTGCGTGCGGGTGTGGCACAGCGCGCAGTCTTGGTTCGCGCCGTGCGTGACGCCACGAGCGTTCGTCACGTAGTCGAACGGCGAGTTGCGGTACGTGGTGCTCAGCCACCCCGTCGTCGACGTGGGCCGCTCACCGGCGTGGCACGGCAGGCACGTCGCTGGCGTCGGCTGCCCGGCGTGAAAAGCGCCCCCCGCCCACGAGGCGCCGCTGAGGGCCGCGGCGTTGTCATGGCAGCTCCGGCAGTCGCCGAGCAGCGCGGCTTGCTGGTGGTCGAGCGTGAGCCCGCCGGTTAGGGTGAGCGGCGTGGTCGGCCGCGAGTTGGCGTGGCAGTCGAGGCACGACTGCGGCTGCTGCGCCGGGCCGCCCAGCGACGGGTGAAAGCGGGCCACCCCGCCATCGGTGGGGTTCGTCGACCACGTGACGCCGAGCGCGCCCACGACCGGAGCCACGTGGCAGAGCTGGCAGTCGCGCGGCGTGATGCGCAGCGTGCCCGGCTGGGCGTTGGCCCACGCGACCGCCTCGTGCCGCATCTCGCCAGACGGGGGCGCGCGCGCGGGTGAGGTCGCCACGGGGCCGACGAAGCCTGTCGGCTCGGTCGACGTATGGCAGTCGGAGCAGCCCGTCGGAGCGGGCAGGCTCAGGTCGATGAGCGACCCGTGGAACACGCCGGGGTAGTACGTGCCGGTCGCCGCACCGGCGTGGCAGTTCGCGCAGGCGCTGTTGGCTGCAGCGGCGAACTGCGTGCTCGCGTGGTTCATGCGCATCGGCAGCGACGGGTTGACGGGTGTCACGGTGGTGATGCTCGTCGCCGCCCAGGTGGGTACGAGCCCGTCGATGACGAGGTTGCGGAGGGGGTCGAACGCGTCGTTCGGCGCCATGCTCGCGCCCTGCCAGGTCGTGGTGACGTGGCACGAGCCGCAGTCGGCGCCCCCCAGGTCGGGGTGTGTCAGGCCCTGCTTCGGCAGCGCCGCGAACGGCTGGGTCACGTCGTGACACCGGGCGCACGCGCCGGCCGTGATGCCCGTGTGAGAGA
>JAEUJP010000501.1 GCA_016793725.1 Myxococcaceae bacterium
GGCGCCGACATCAGCGTCGGGTGCCAGCGCTCGGACAGGCCGAACACGCCCAGCAGGCGGCGGCGGCGCAGGCGGCGCAGCGTGAGGCGCACCGCGGTCTGCGCGAGGTACGGCTTGATGCGCGTGGGGTCTTTCAGCGACTTGAGGCCGTCGAGCGCGAGCATGAACGTGTCTTGAACGATGTCGTCGACGTCGTCGTCTCGGCCGACCATGCGCATCACCACCGCGGCCACGTAGGGCCTGAACACGCGCACCACCGCCGTGAAGTCGGCCGGGTCGACCTCGGGCCCGGGCGCGTCGCGGTGCAGCGGTATGAGGTGGCCGGCGGCCGTCACGGGCCCCATTGAGACACGAGTCGGCCGTTTCGGGTCAGGCCAACATCTCGGCCAGCTCGGCGTTCGCAACCCCGCGAACGTCTTCACCAAAGCTGGTGACGTTCAGGTTGAAGGTGCGCCGCATCAGGGTGAACCAGAAGTCGCGCAGCTGGCGGTCGGCGCCCACGGTCTGGAAGGCGATGTGGGTGTCGGTCTTCAAGGTGCCGCTGCCGCCGACGACGAGCACGGGCAGGTCGAATGCGTCGTGGTCGTGGGTGCGCATCTCGCTCAAGAACACGAGCGTGGTGTGGTCGAGCACGGTGCCGTCGCCCTCGGGCATGGCGTCGAGCTTGAGCGCGAGCTCGGCGACCTTTCGACACAGCCACGCGTTGATGGCGGCGAACCCGCGGTTGCTCGGCGTGACGATGCGGTAGCGGCCGTTCTCGACGGTGTCGGCGAGCTCGCCCGAGCCGTGCTGCGAGCCGTGGTAGTGCAGGCTGTCGCCCTCGCGGTACTGCAGGCCGACGCGCAGGCGATCAGCCGCGGGGATGTTGCGGTACTCGAACTCCGAGCGCGCGTCGTCGAGCAGGTGGGTGACGACGCGCGTGCGGTCGCACTCGAATGCGAGCGCGATGAGCTCGTTCATGACGTCGGCGTGCAGCTCGTGGTCGTAGCCGTCTTGCCCCTGGCTGAGGCCCTGCTGTGGGCCGGGCGGCTCGGGCACCTGCGCCGGCGTGGCGGGGGTGCGGCACATCGCCATCACCCTGCCGGCGTTCAGCTCGAGGCGGCGCACCGTGTCGAGGTACTGGTCGAGGATCTGGTGATCGCGCGCGCTCACCTTCGACTTGAGCCGCGTCGTCTCGCCGCGCACCGCGTCGAGCACGCTCTTCTCGCGCGCCTGCAGCTGCGCGAGCTGCGCCGGCGTCTGCGCCGAGCCGCTGCCCACCAGCGCGTCGAAGATCGCCTTCGGGTTCACCTGGCGCTTCAGCGGCTCGGTCGGCGAGCGCCACGACAGCACCTGGTTGTACGCGTAGCTGCGGTAGTCGAAGAACCCCGGCTTCACGCCCAGGCCCGTCTGCAGCGAGCGCAGCGGCGTCGTGCCCTCGAGCGACGCGGCCACGAGCTGATCGACCGACGTCGTGCTGCGCACCGCCGAGTCGAGCGGCAGGTTCGCCTTGCGCGCGACCTCGTCGGCGTCGATGCACGTGGTGACCGCCGACATGCACCGCGCGTGTGACGGCTCGACCGACGGTGAGGGCGTCTGGCCGCTGCGGCTCCACGTGTAGTTGCCGAGGCGGCTGAGCATCGTCACCTTGCGCTTCAGCGGCGCGAACGGCGTCAGCACGTTGGGCAGCTTGAACGCGTCGCCCGTGACCTGCGTGCCGAACGCCGGCGCCTCGGCCCACCAGTCGTGCGGCGCGCCGTTGGGGAAGGCGCAGACGAGCAGTCGCTTCGGCGTGGTGGCGGCGGCGTGCGCCTTCTTCGGCGCGAGCGCCTCGAGCCAGGGCAGCGAGAGGGCGACTCCGGCTCCTCTGAGAACGGCGCGGCGAGACCAACGCGTCATGGTGAGCGCTCCTCGGTGAGCCCGCGAAAGGCGGGCGTCTGCACGACGTCGTGGGCGAGCTGGCGAATCGTGCCGCCGCCCCACTGCTCGACCAGCGCGTCGACGCGCGGGCGATCGTCTTGGGTGAGGCTGCGGCGCAGCGCGAAGCCGAGCAGCTTCTTCGTCGCGCACGAGGCGAGCCGGCCGTCTCTCGCGAGCAGCGGGCTCAGCTCTTCGACGCCCGCGATGGGCGTGCCCAGGTACACGCTGCTCGTGTCGATCGTTTGACCCGCCTCGGTGGAGCGGTAGCGGCCGACGGCGTCGTAGCGCTCGAGGCTCAGCCCCAGCGGGTCGAGCACGTTGTGGCACGACGCGCAGGCGGGGTTGCGACGGTGGGCCTCGAGCCGCTCGCGCACCGTCTTCGGCTCGGCGCCCGGCTCGGCGGGCTCGAGCTCGGCCACGATGCCCGGCGGCGGGCTCATGTCGGTGCAGAACAGCGAGGCCACGATCACCTTCGCGCGCGCCGTCGGCGACGTGCGGTCGGAGTGCGACGTCAGCGTGAGGTACGCCGGCAGCGTGAGGAAGCCGGTGCGCGGGCCCGCGGGGTCGGCCGAGAGCAGCGGAGCGACTGCGGGCTCCGCCGGGTGCGGCGCCGAGAACAGGTCGGCCCACCGCGCGCCGCTGCGAACGAAGCCGGCGAAGAACGCGTTCGCCTGCGCCTCGACCCCGCTCGCGACGGCGGGCGACCACTGGGGGAAGAGTGTGGTGTCGACCGCGTGGCTCTCGAGGCGAATCGTGCCGAGCCACTGCCCGAGGAAGCGGGTCACGAAGCGCTCGCCGCGCGGGTCGTCGAGCAGGCGATCGACCTGCGCGGTGAGCGCGGAGGGGTCATCGAGCTCGGCCTCGAGCAGGGCGTCGTCGGGCGCCGAAGACCAGAAGAGGTACGAGAGGCGGCTCGCGAGCGCCGTGCGCTCGATGGCTGCGGGCGAGCCCTCGGGCG
>JAEUJP010000512.1 GCA_016793725.1 Myxococcaceae bacterium
GTGGCGTGGTCGTTGCCGTTCGCGGGGCTGAGGCCGTGGGTGCTCTCCCACGCGTCGGCCATGCCGTCGTTGTCGGCGTCGGCAGGTGGGGTACCCACCGTGAGGCCGGCCATCAGCGGGTGGGGGCCGCCGGCGAAGTTGCCCTGGGCGTCGAGCTGGTTGCGAATGGCGCAGCCGAACGCGCCGGTGCGGTTGCGGGCCTCGGTGACGGCGTCGCGGGTGACGACGTCGCGGGGCCAGGCGCCCGAGCGGTTCAGCACGAGATCTCGCGCGGCGACGGCCGAGACGACCGTGGGCGCGACCCAGCCGCTGTAGCTGCTGAAGTCGTGCCGCATGGGGGCGCGGTTGGTGGTGGGCACGTTGCCCATGCCGGCCCCGCCGAGCAGGCCGTGGCTCGCCGTCCACGGGTCATTGAACGCGCCGAACGGAGCCGACGCGCTCTGATCGAGGTAGTTGTCGGCGAACCAGTACTGCGGGTCGGTGGCGCTGGTCTGCGAGCCGCCGAGCCAGAACGGCTTCGCGATGCCGCCCGATGCGCCCGAGCGGTAGTAGTTGCCGATGACGTTGAACGCGCCGCTCGCCGGGTTGTGGTGGGTGAGCCCGGTCTGGTGGTTGAAGACGAACATGTTGATGACGTCGAACGGGCCGTCGGCGAGCGCGGGGTTGCGATCGCGAACGGTGAGCATGCCGGTGCGCAGCACGCTGGCGCGGCCGCCGCGGCGGTTGAGCATGCCGTACGCGTGGCTCGCGCTGCCGTTGCTGTCGAGGCAGGGGTGCTCGAACGTGGAGTCTTGAATCGTCCAGTCGTGCGCCCCGCCCCACATGTCGAGCGTCTCGTCGATGCCCCATGAGAAGCTCACGTGGTCGAGAATGAAGCGCGACTGGCTCGAGAGGCGCACGGCGTCGCACTGGCTGTCGGGCGTGCCAGGCCGGCAGACGTGGCGCACACGCAGGTGGCGAATGATGAGGTTGTTCACGCGCGAGCTGCCGTCGGACTCGGAGAACGGCGCCCAGAGCCGCCCCACGATGGTGATGCCCGCGCCCGGCGCGGTCTGACCTGCGATGGTGACGTTGGGCTCGGTGATGTCGAAGTCGCCGTTGATGAGGCCGCTGACGGTGAAGACGATGATGCGCGGGCCTGCGGCGCGCAGCGCGGCGTCGAGGCTGCCGGGGCCCGTGGCGCTGAGCGTGGTGACCTTGATGACGCGCCCTCCGCGGCCGCCGGTCATGCGCGCCCCGAAGCCCTCGGCGCCGGGGAAGGCGAGCACGGGGCCAGGCGCGGCGCCGCCTCCGGCCGTCGCGGTCATGCCGCCGCCCGCAGTCGCGATGGAGCCGCCGCCCGCCGTCGCGAGGTTGCCGCCTCCCGCCGTCGCGAGGTTGCCGCCACCCGCAATCGCCGCGGCGCCGCCACCGGCCGTCGCGGTGTTGCCGCCACCCGCAGTCGCGCCGCCGCCCGCGGTGCTGGTGCTGCCGCCGCCGGCCGAGCCGCCGTCGAGGTCTTGGACCTGCCCGTCGCAGCACATCAAGAGACCGCCCAGCGCGATGAGGGTTCGCATCGTCTGAAGGGTATCGGAGGCTCCGGGCGGGGCTCGCGAACGAGCTCCTATATTCGGCCAACCTGGGCCGCGGTGTTCTGCCTGTCGCTGAGGCCGAACGGGCGGGCTCAGCCGACGCGCGGCCCGAGAAACTCGATGTCGGCGCCGGGCATGTAGTGCGCTGCGGCCGGCGCCGACCGCGGCGGCACACCCTCGATGACGGCGATCGACTGCTCGAGCTCGAGCAGCTCGGCGCGGAAGAGCTGCCAACCCGACGAGCGCACCGGCGCGGCCCAGACCCGGCCCCCCGCAGACGACGAGTACATCACCTTGCGATTCGCGACGAACTCTTCGAACGAGCCGGGGGGCGTGTCGAGCGCGGGGCCGCTGACGCGCCACCGCGCCGACAGCTCGGCACGGGTCGTGAGCAGGCGACTCGAGGCCCACCGGTGCTCGTCGCCGCGCTGGCTGCGCGTTGCCCTCATCATGAAGCACGGGTACCTGAGCGCGAGCCGGCCCAGCGCACAACCGATGGCGTTGGTCGCGTCGCGCGAGAAGAACCACACGCCCGGCGTGTCACCCTCGAGCTGCACGTAGGTGCGCAGGTCGCACGCGTGGAAGCTGGCGACGCCGGGCAACGGGGGCAACAGCCGCATGCGCGAGCCGGTGACGGTGTACGCGACGGCGGTCACCCACACCTCGTCGCCGAAGGTGTCGAGCGCGAGCCGCTTCGGCAAGAGCGGCCGGAGCGACGCGATAGGCACCGGCCAGTGCACCAGCAGCGCCGAGTGCCAGCGCTGATAGGCCATCGCCAGGTCAGCCGAGATGAACGGGGCGCGAGGGGTCGACAGATCATGGGTCGTCATGGTGCGTCGGCACCAGCACGCCGGGTGCCAGACTGCACCGCACGGTGACGGCGCCCGCGAAGATCCCGAGCGGTAACCTCTGACTCGAAGATGTGGAGGTCGCAGGCGCCGCGGGCCGGCACGAGCGGCACCGTTCGGTGACACGGCTCGACCAGCACCGTGGGAAAGTACGACTTCGATCTGTTGGTGACCTGCATTGAAGTGCCCCCGTTTCGTCTTGCAAAGAACACGAGCTGCGGGGCGAGCGCCATCGCAAGGCGATCACCTCGTGATGGGCGACAAGCACCGGCACGGTCTTTTCCACCCACAGAACGCCCTTCGGCGGCACACCGGAGCGCGCCTGACGGCAGGCGCCCTATCTGAGCGACTCGTGCACCACCGCGGTCGCCCCGCTCTTCACCGACACCGCGAGCGACTTCTCGTTCTTCTCGGGTCCGACCAGCCGCACGCCGTGAGGGCCCTCCCAGACCTCTCGCGAGAGGGGCGTCTGCCCGAGCATCACGCCGTCGAGCCAGACCTCGGCCCACGGCTCTGCGTTCACGTTGATGGTGCCCTTGCCGACCGCCACGTCGACGGTCGTCTCTTGGTCTGAGGCGACCACCGCCGAGACGTTCTTCTGCACGCCCAGGGCCTTGCTCACCACGCGCAGCTGCAGCTTTCCCGGGCTCACCGCCACCCGCCGCAGCGGAAGACTGCCGAGCAGCTTGCTCCCGTTCCACACCTGCCCGTCGATGTTCGCCCGCATGCTCAGGTAGCCCACCGGCCTGCTCCGCCGCGCGGGGGCGTCGACGCGCGTCACGGGCTCCTTCACGGGCTCCTTCACCGGCTCGGGCGCCGGGGGCGCGACCTCGACCTGCGTGCGCGCCTCGACGGGCCGTGGCTCGGCAGGTTCGCCGCGCAGCGCCGTCACGCCACCGAGCACCGCGAAGCCGGCGACC
>JAEUJP010000557.1 GCA_016793725.1 Myxococcaceae bacterium
CGTCGTACTGACCGGGGCAGAGCGGCTGGCTGGTGCCGCCGGTCGCGCAGCCGGCCTCGGCGGTGGCACCGCGGCGCTTCACCTCGACGCCGGCGTCGGTCTTCACGGTGAGGCGGGGGAGCGGGAGAAGAGGAGTGGGCGCCGGTGTCGCTGGCACCGGTTGCTGCGCCTGTGCGACGCGCTTCGCGGGCTCGGGCGGTGCTTCGCGCAGGTAGAGGCCGCCGTAGAGGCTCACGGCCACGGCGAGCACGGCGAGGGCGGCGAAGAGCGGGCGGCTCCACTTCATCGGCCGCGGCCCTCGATGACGTCGAAGGCGCTGTATCTCCCCGGGCGGATGAAGAAGCTGTCGGGGAGCGACATCGGTGCGAACCCTACAACGGTGAGGGAGGCACTTCGAGAGGTGATCAGAGTCGTGGCGTCCAGTAACCGGGATCACGCGAGTGATGAGCGATCGCGATGACGATGACGCGTTCGTCGAGCAGATGGAAGATGACCAGTACGGGAAGCCGACCACGAGAGCGCGGCGCAGCTCACCTTGCGCTCTCAGCAGAGCGACGAGTCGTTCGACAGGGGTCGCAACGCTGCGCAGCAGTCGTCGCCGCGGCTCGTGTTCTCTTCGTACCACCGCACCGCGTCGGCGAGGTCGCGTTCCGCCGCAGCGTGAAACTCGGCTCGCCGAGCCATTTTTTGCTGATCAGTTTCATGACGTTCGCACGTACGGCTTCCCATGCGCGCGTTTTCGCCGTTCCAGCCTCGAGCTCGTCGACACGGCGTTGAACCTCGGCCCGCCCCGAGCATCACGCACCGGCGTTCGGTCCTCATGCTACGACCCGTTGCGCGATGCCCTCTCGCAGCTTGCTGCTCCTGCTCGTCGCAGTCGGCGCCTGCCGGTCGGGCACCACAACTCCAGTCGACGCGACGCTCACGTTCGAGCCGGCGACCGTCACGTTCGGTGACGTCTTCGAGGGCCACCGCCGCGTCGAGAACGTCTCGCTCGTGCTCGCCAGCGTCGCCGGGTGTTCCGACGTCACGCTCGAAGCGACCGGAGCGTTCACCGTCGACGAAGCCGGCACCCTCACGCTCGACGCCGCCGAGAAGAAGACGCTGCACGTTCGCCCGCCCGCGGCTGGACTCGGCCTCCACACCGGCACGCTCACCGCCAGCGGCTGCGGCCTCGAAGCGACCGCCGAGCTCAGCGCCACCCTCATCGCTGCGCCGACCTGCACCAGCACCTCACAGTGCCGCACCGCGCGCTTCGACGTCGACACCGGCCTCTGCACCGACGACGCCGTCACCGACGGCACGCCGTGCAGCGACACCTGCCTCGACGGCGCGTCGTGCCGCGCCGGCGAGTGCCGCGGCCAGGCGAAGAGCTGCAGCGACGGTGACCCCTGCACCCTCGACTTCTGCAGCCGCGAGACCGGCTGCATGAGCCTGCCCGCGACGAACGTCTGCCCGCCACTCGCCGAGTGCTCGAGCGCGTGCCAGGGCCCCACCTGCCCGCCCGGCAACGCGCAGCTGCTCTGGTCACTGCAGACCGAAGATGCGCTCGGTGCGCCGCAGGCCGCGCTCGCCGGCGACGCCGCCGGCAACCTGTACTGGCTCGAGCACAGCGAAGCCCCGCACACCGTCTCGCTCGTCAGCGCCACGCCCGCCGGCGCCATTCGTTATCGCCGCACCTTCATGCACATCGCCGGCAACAGCTCGCTCACGCCGATGGTCGTCGGCGACGTCGTGCTGCTGTCACCCGACGGCTTCGGCAGTCGTGCGTACGCGTTCCGCGCCTCCGATGGCGTGCTCCTGTGGGACCAATATCTGCGCGAGGTCTTCAGCCCGACGCTGCAGACCACCACGTGGTGCGACCACGGCGCCGCGCTCGACGACCGCACCGTCGCCTTCGCCATGACGTTTTCGGCCGGCAGCTCGCCGCCCGCCGCCGTGCTCGCGATCGACGTCGCCACCGGCCAGAAGCGCTGGGCGCGCAGCGAGCCCGACATTCTCTGGGGCCTCGCCGTCGACGAAGATCAGAACGTCTACCTCGACGTGAAGAGCAGCTCGGTGCGGTCGCTCGACGCGCACGGCATGGCGCGCTTCGTCACGCACGTGCGCAGCCTCTCGGTCATCTCGGCCGGCCGCGTCTACGGCTCGACCGCCGCCGTCACCACGACGACCGGCGAGGCCGCCTTCAGCTTCCCCTCGTCGTATTTCTTGAACGCCAGCCCCGACCTCGCCCTGCGCACCACCGACGCGAAGCGCGGCGAGCTGCTCAGCCCGGTCGACGGCACCCCGCGCGGCGCCTTCGACGTCGGCCCCGAGCTCATTCAAGACGTCATGCTCACCTCCGGCGGCGGCGCGCTCGTCGTCAGCTCCGAGTCGAGCCGTGCTCCACACGTTCGCGGCGTGAACGCGCAGGGCGAGCAGCAGTTCGTGTGCACGCTCGCCAACATGGGGCCGCCCGTCACCGCCGGCGTGCTGCACGACGGCCGGTACTACGTGTTCGAGCAGCCCGAGTTCGGCGCGAAGGGCACGCTGCGCGCGTGGCTGCTGAACGGGCAGGCGCTGGCGCCGCACGGCTGGGTCGCGCGCGACGCAACGGTTCAGCGAACGCGCCGCCCGCTGAGGTAGCTTCTCGCCTCGATGAAGACCATCGCCGTGCTCACCAGTGGTGGAGACAGCCCCGGCATGAACGCCTGCCTGCGCGCCGTCGCGAAGGTCGCGGCCGGCCGCGGCACCCACGTGCTCGGGTCGCTCGAAGGCTACGAAGGCCTGATGGATGACCGCTTTCGAGACCTCACGCGCCACCTGCCCGACGGCAAGGTCGGCACCGACCTCGAGCTCGACGCCGCTGGCGGCATGGGCGGCACCGTCATCGGCTCGGCCCGCAGCGCGCGGTTTCGCGAGAAGCCCGGCCGCGACAAGGCGCTCGAGAACCTGCGCGCGCGCGGCGTCGAGGGCCTCATCGTCATCGGCGGCAACGGCAGCCTGACCGGCGCGCACCTGTTCGCGACCGAGACGGGGTTCAAGGTGGTCGGCATTCCCGGCTCCATCGACAACGACATCGGCTGCACGGCGACGTGCCTCGGCGTCGACACGGCGCTGAACACCATCGTCGATGCGTGCGACAAAATTTCAGACACGGCCCGCGCCCACCGGCGCGCGTTCGTCGTCGAGGTGATGGGGCGCGACTGCGGCTACCTCGCGATGGCGAGCTCGGTCGCGGTGGCGGCCGACGCGGTGCTGATTCGTGAAGAGGGCAAGAGCGAAGAGCAGCTGGTGGCGGCGGTCGCCGACGTGATTCGCAAGGGCTTCTCGCGCGGCAAGCGGCGAGTGCTGATCATCAAGAGCGAAGGCATTCAGATGCCGACCACGAAGCTGGTACGGCAGACGAGCGAGCTGCTCGAGCCCGAGCTGCCGAACGCCGAAATTCGCGCGACGGTGCTGGGTCACGTGGTGCGCGGCGGCAACCCGAGCTACCAAGACCGGGCGATCGGCGGGCGCCTCGGCGCGTGTGCGGTGGCGGCGCTGCTCGACGGCGCGACCGACGAGATGTTGGGCTGGCAGTCGCCGAACCCCGGCGGCTCACCGACGATGGACCCGTACGTTCAGCGCTTCAAGCTCGACCAGGTGCTCGTCGAGACGAAGGCGCTCATCGACGGCACGAGCCCCATCATCAAGCGGCGCCTGAAGCTGATGCAGGTCGCGGCCGACGTGCTGCCGCTCTGACGAGAGGTTACGCTTCGAGCCGTGCAGCTGCGCGTCGGTCAAATCGTCGAAGACACCGAGGCCGAAGGGCCGGGCCGGCGCTTCGCCGTCTGGGTGCAGGGCTGCACGCTCGCGTGCCCCGGCTGCTGCAACCCACACCTGTTCAACTCGCGCGGCGGCGACCTCGTCGAGGTCTCGGCGCTGCTGGCCCGGGTCGCCGCCGTCGAAGGCCTCGAAGGCCTGTCGGTTCTGGGGGGCGAGCCGTTTCAGCAGGCCCCCGCCGTCGGCGAGCTCTGCGCCGGTGCGCACGCGCTCGGCCTCTCGGTCATGGTGTTCAGCGGCTACACGCTCGCCGAGCTGCAGGCGATGGCCGCGCCGCTCGAGCACGTCGACCTGCTCGTCGACGGCCGCTTCGACGCGGGCCGGCTCGACACGAGCCGGAGGTGGGTCGGCTCGACCAACCAGCAGCTCCACCTGCTCACCGAGCGCGGGCGCGCCGACGCGCCCCGCTTCGCGAGCCCGAACACCGTCGAAATTCGCCTCACGCGCGAGCAGCTCACCGTGAACGGCTGGCCCGCGGCCTCGCAGGTGGTGCGGCGATGGTGAGCCGCTCGGGTGAAGGGCAGCTCGTCGCGCTCGCGCGCGGCCTGTTCGGCGACGCCGGCAGCGAGCTGCAGCTGCTCATGGGTGAGGCGTGGTCGGCGCCGGCGAAGCTGTCTTTGCGCGGCCTCGAGGTGCTCGAAGACACGCTGGGCAAGGGCGCCGTGCTGTGGCTCACGCGGCAGGGGGCCTGGCGAGACCGACTGTGGTCGAAGCGCCCGCCGCCGGCCGTGTTCTTCGAGAGCGACACGGTCGCGGTGCTGCAGTGGCTGCTCGAGCAGCCGCTCGCTCACGAGGGCTCGACGCCCCTGCGCCTCGTGCAGGCGAAGTCGCTCGGCTGCGAGCTCGTGCTGCTCGCCGCGCTGGCCTCGAGCATCGACACGCCCGCCGAGCGCCAGCTCGCGACCCAGCTGAGCGTGCGGGCGTCTCCGCTCTGCCGCGTCGCCTTTCCGATCACGCTCGCGCTGCACGCGGTGCCGGCGAAGGCGAAGGTCGAAGAGCCGCCGCCGCTCGCGTTCGACGCCGCACAAGACTTCGCGCTCGAAGCGCTTCAGCCCGCGCTCGCGCGGTGGTGGCGGGACGGCGAGCGGCTGAAGGCGCGGCTGCTCTTGCCCGCCGACGTCTTGCGGTGCGGCACTGCGCAGGCGCGCGCGCTCGACCAGCTGTTCGCCTGGGCCGACCAGAACGAGCGGCGCGAGCGGGCCACCTTTCTGCTCGAGGCGCTCGCTCCGCTGCTGCACGAGCGGGTGAAGGCCGACGACTTCGTCACGCAGTTCGACGACCGCTTGAGCCTGCGCGACCGTCACGCCGCCCGCCGCGCAGCCGGCGCGGCGCTGCGCGGCCTCGAGCGGCTGGCACATTGGGACGAGCAGGCCCGCACCGTGCGCTTCATCGACGACGGCTACGATGCCGCACAGGCGCGCGTGAAGACCTACGAGACCGTCTTCGGCAACGCTCGCTTCGCTCTCGCGCATCGTGTGCGTGAAGAGCTCGACGCGCTGCCGTCGTGAGCGGGTCGCCTCACGCTCGGCGTGACGAACCGGTCGGCGTCGTTCGTGGCCCTGCAGCTCTTCACCGTCACTTCAGCGACTGCACCGAGGCTGCCTCGAAGGAGCTGCCGCGCGCCCTCGAGAGCCCGCGCTCGGCGCGCCGCCCATCGCGGTGAGCTGCACCTGGCCGGTCGCGCGCACCTCGCCGCTCACCGGGCCGAACGGGCCGTGACGTACGGCTGGGGTTGCCGCACGGTTCTGATACGAAGCGACCCGCTTTGAACCGCCGCGGCCTCATCAGCGCTCTCTTCATCTGCACCGGGGCGAGCGGCCTCGTCTTCGAGATCTTGTGGGTGAAGCAGCTCGGCCTGCTCGTCAGCAGCACCACGTTCGCGCTCAGCCTCACCGTCTCGGTGTTTCTCGGCGGGCTCATGCTCGGCGCCGAGCTCGCCGGCCGCCTCTCGCTCGGCATCACCCGGCCGCTGCGAGCGTACGCCCTCACCGAGCTCGCCGCCGGGGTGCTCGCCGCGGGCGTCACGCTGCTCTTGCCGAAGCTCCCCGACCTCGCCGAGGGCCTCGGTGTCCCGGGCGGCGGCCCGCTCGCCGTGCGTGCGCTGCTCGTCGCGCTCGTGCTCTTGCCGCCCACGCTCGCGATGGGCGCGACGCTGCCGCTGCTCAGCCGTTACGTCGCCCACGACGACGCCCGCGTCGGCCGCGACATCGGTACGCTCTACAGCCTCAACACGCTCGGCGCCGCGGCCGGCTGCGCGCTCGGTGGCTTCATCGCCGTCTCGCTGCTCGGCGTGAAGGGCGCCGCGCTCGCCGCCGCCGCTGTCAACTTCGCCGTCGGGCTCACCGCGTTTCTGCTCTCGCGCGACGAGCCGGCTCTGGCCGCCGGGTCGCCCGCGCAGCCGGGCGCCGGTCGCGCCACCTGGCTCGAGCCGTTCTTCTTCGTCAGCGGCTTCGCCGCCATCGCGTACGAGGTGCTGTGGTTTCGCGTCGTCGCCATCTACTTCGACGCCTCGACCTACGCCTTCACGGTGCTGCTCAGCACCTTCCTGCTCGGGCTCGTCATCGGCGGTGCCCTCTACGTGCGGCGCTGGTCGAACCACCCGCGCCCGCTCGAGCTGCTCACTGGCCTTCAGTCGGGCATCGCGCTGCTCGGGCTCATCGCGTTCGCCATCATCGGTCTGTCGCAGGGCCTCGCCCACCTCACGCAGGGGCTCGCGCGCGGCCAGTGGGGCTTCGTGCTCGCCATGTGGCTGCACGCGCTCGTCGTCATTCTTCCCCCCGCCGTGCTCATCGGCGCCGTGTTCCCCCTCGTCGTTCGGCTCGGCACCGAGCGGGCCGCCGAGGCCGGCTCGCGCGTCGGGCGCCTCTACGCGGTCAACACGCTGGGCGGCATCATCGCGTCGCTGCTGTTCGGGTTCGTGCTGATTCCCCTCATCGGCACGCAGGTCAGCTACGCGATCGCCTGCCTGCTCTCGATGGCGCTCGCCGTGTTCGCGCAGTCGCGAGACGCGGCCGCTCCGAGGCGCGCGCGCGTGCAGCTCTATGCGGTCTCGGGGCTCGTCGCGCTCGGCCTCGTGATGCCGCCGCGCGACTTCTGGACGTACAGCCAGGTCGCCACGCCCGACGCGAAGATTCTCTCGCTGCGCGAGGGCCGCGACGGCACGCTGGCCGTGCTCGAGTACACGCGCGACTCGGTCTGCGACTCGAAGCTGTACCGCTGCGACGCGAAGTGCCCGCAGTTCTCGCACCGCAAGCTCACGTTCGGCGCCATCAGCTACGCGAGCAGCATTCTGCCCGCGCGCCGCTACATGCGCTTTCAGGCGCACATCGCGATGATGTTGCGGCCCGAGGCGTCTGACGTGCTCGAGGTCTGCTTCGGCACCGGCACCACCGCCGGCGCGTTCGTGAGCCACCCGCAGCTGAAGTCGCTCGACCTCGTCGATCTCAACCCCGACGTGTTCGCGCAGGCGCCGCTGTTCGTCGACGTGAACCACGACCCGTTCGGCGACCCGCGCGTGCACCGCACCGTCGACGATGGCCGGCACTTTCTGCTCGCGACCGACAAGAAGTTCGACGTCGTCTCGTTCGAGCCTCCGCCCCCGGTCGCCCACGGCGTCGTCAACCTCTACAGCCGCGACTTCTACGAGCTCGTGAAGCGGCGCATGAAGAAGGGCGGCGTGGTGACGCAGTGGATACCGTTCGACCAGCAGAGCTCGCGCCTCGGCCGCGCCCTCACGAAGTCGATGAGCGACGTCTTTCGGCACGTCGCCCTCTACATTCCCTCGCGGCTGCACGGCATCGCGGTCGCCAGCGACGAGCCGCTGCCCGAAGACCTCGCCGACTGGGCGCGCCAGTACGAGTCGCCGACCGTGCGCGCGAGCCTCGAAGACATCGGCTTCATGAACCCGCTTCAGCTGCAGGCCGTGTACTTCGCCGCCGACGAAGCGCTCGCGAAGTGGACGGGCGACGTGCCCGCCGTCACCGACGACCGCCCCGCCATCGAGCACTTTCTCTTCGAGTGGGACAAGCCGTTCGACATCACCGAGGTGCTCGCCGTGCGCCCCCACCGCGAAGGCCCGGCGTGGGAGGCCGAGCGTCTGCGCGCCCTCGCCGCCTGGGCCGCCCGCAGCGCCCAGTTCGAGACCGCCCGCGAGCTCAACGCGAAGGCTGACGCGCTGCTGCCAGGCAACGGCTACGGCCGGTTCCTGCGCGACATCGAGTACGGCTGCCTGGAACCGAAGTGAGCTTCGCCGCAGAGCTCTTGGCGCTGCCGTTCGACGAGCGCGACGCGTGGGTCGATGCGCAGCTCGGCATCGCGCCGCCGCCGCCCGATGTCGGGCTGGTGCAGGGCGCGGTGCCGTACCTGCCGTGCGCCGTCGACGACGTGCTCGCCGCGTTCGAGGCGCTCGCGCTCGGGGCGGGCGCGCGCTTCGTCGACGTCGGCTCGGGGCTCGGCCGCGTCACGCTGCTCGCCCACCTGCTCACGGGCTGCCGCGCGCATGGCATCGAGCTGCAGCGGCACCTCGTGGTCGAGGCGCAAGCGCGCGCTCAGGCGCTGGGCGTGAGCCGGCACGTCACCTTCGAGCAGGCGAACGCGGCCGACGTCGAGCTCGACGGCACCCACTTCTTTCTCTACGCGCCGTGCAACGGCGAGCTGCTCCATCGCGTCACGCAGCGCCTCGAGGCGCTGGGGCGCAAGCAGCCCATCGTCGTCGCTGCCGTCGACGTCGAGCTCCCGAGCCGCGGCGTGCTGCGCAGCCGGCCGTCACGCAGCGACGCCGTCGCGCTCTACGGCACGTGAGCGCGCCGTCGGCTGGAAAAGCGTCCAGACATCGCATGTCTACTCCGGGTGACACGTGTGAGGGTCCGGGGGCTTGGCCGCCTGTCTACCCGGTATGACAGGAGCCAGACGGGCAGTTTCGATCGACAATTCCACCCATGGCTGCCGGCCCCAAGCGAGCCTGTCGATTTTGCGGCGCTGACCTCGCGCTCGGCGCGGTCGCGTGCTTTCGCTGTGGCCGCCTGCTCTCGGCCGAGTCGGGCACCACCGGCGCCACCGGC
>JAEUJP010000560.1 GCA_016793725.1 Myxococcaceae bacterium
CGCGCACGCGTGACGATGCCGCAGTTTCAGAAGGGTGAGGCGCCGTTCAACACCGACGGGCTGTTCGACGCTGACGGCGCCGACGGGCTGCCACCGAAGCTGCGCGACGAGGTGGCGCTGGTATCGTTCGCGATACCGAAGACGGCGATGCCGGCGAACGGCTGGCCGATGGTGGTGTTCTTTCACGGGTCGGGCGGGCGGGCGCGCGAGGTGATCGACGGCGCGGAGCCGGGCGACGTGGGCATCTGGCCGGCGGCGAAGATTACGTCGCACGGCCTCGCGATGGCGGGGCAGGCGCTGCCGCTGAGCGGCGACCGCACGCCGGGGCTCGGCGACTTCGCGTACCTGAACTTCCAGAACCCGGTGGTGATGCGCGACACGTTTCGGCAGGGCATCATCGAGTCGCGGCTGTTCATCGACGCGCTCGAGCGGGTGCGCATCACGCCGGCGCAGCTGGCGGCGTGCACGCAGGCGACGCTGCCGGCGGGGGCGACCGAGTTCAAGTTCGACCTGTCGCGGCTGACGGTGCAGGGCCAGTCGATGGGCGGCATGTACGTGAACCTGGTGAGCGCGGTCGAGCCGCGCATCAAGGCGTGTGTGCCGACCGGAGCGGGCGGGCACTGGACGTATTTTGCGGTGACGACGTCGCGCATTCCGCGGGAGCTGATCAACGACCTGCTCGAGACTCCGGCGAAGCTGCAGTTTCTTCACCCGGCGTTCGCGCTGATGGTGCTCGCGTGGGAGCCCATCGACCCGCTGGTCTCGACGCCGCGCCTCGGGCGCCGGCCGCTCGAGGGGCACCCGGCCCGCTCGGTGTACGAGCCGGTCAGCCAGAACGACTCGTACTTCCCCACCGACGTCTACGACGCGCTCGTGCTCGGCTACGGCAACCCGCTCGCGGGCGGTGAGGTGTGGCCGGGCGTGGTGACGGGGCTCGAGGGGCTCGGGCTGCCGACGAGCGTCGAGCTGCCGGCGAAAGACAACGCGACGTCTGAGAACGGCTCGCAGTACACCGCGGTCGCGATTCAGCACGCGAACGACGGTGGGTTCGATGGGCACGGCATCTACCGGCGGCTCGAGTCGGTGCGGCGGCAGTTCGGGTGCTTTCACGAAACCTTTCAGGCGACGGGCAAGGCGGTGGTGCCGCCGCCGACGCCGACGACGGGGCCGTGCCCGCAGTAGCGGGGCTGTCAGGCTCACCGCATGCCGAAGTGGGCGCAGCGGTGCTGGTGGCGACCGGCCACGGCGGTGTGGGCGCTCAACACCTCAGCGGACGCCTGGTTCGCAGCCCGCGGCGTGCCGCTCGAGCCGCAGCCCGCCTCGATGACGGTGCCCGCAGCACGTGCAAAGAGGCGAAGGCGCTGCTCGGCACCGCGCGGGGTGCAGCTCGACGAGCGCGACGTCGACTCAGACGCGGCCGCCCTCGCCGAGCTGAAGACCGTGGCGGGGCAGTCGGCGATTCCCGTCACCGTCATCGCGGGCACCGTGATTGGGGGCTACGACCCCGAGCGGCTGCGGGCGGCCGTCGAGGCTGCGCGCGCAGTGATGTTCGAGGTCGTTGATGGGCATGTGCTTGAATGCGCTTCGCGATGAGCATCGTGCCCTTCGAAGTTCGAAATCTCACCTTTCCTTTGTCGCCGGCGCGCGCGCGGTTCTGGGTCGGCGGCCGCAAGGCGGTCACCGCCTTCTGGGACATGCTCAGCATCTTTTTCCCCGAGGGTGAGCGCTTCTTCATCGAGAGCGTGAACGCGCACCGGCAGCACGTCACCGACCCGGCGCTGCAGCAGGCGGTGCAGAAGTTCTGCGGGCAAGAGGGCGTGCACCGCCGCGAGCACGCCCGCTACAACGAGACGCTCGCCGCGTTCGGCTACCCGGTCGAAGAGATGGAGCGCCGCGTCTCGCGCGTGCTGAACGTCGTGCGCTTCCTCTTGCCCAAGCGCTTGCAGCTCGCCGTCACCGTCTCGCTCGAGCACTTCACCGCGCTGCTCGGTGAGCTGGTGCTCACGTCGCGCACCGGCCTCGCGGGCGCCGACCCCGAGGTCGCGAAGCTCTGGCGCTGGCACTCGCTCGAAGAGAACGAGCACAAGGCCGTCGCGTTCGACGTCTACCGTGCGGCCGGCGGCGGCTACGTCGAGCGCTGCGTCATCATGCTGCTCACGTCGCTCATCTTCTGGGGCAAGGTCGTCGAGCAGCAGGCGCGCATGATGTGGGCCGACGGCACGCTGTTTCGCTTGAGCGAGCACGCCGACCTGTTCCGCTACCTGTTTCGAAACAACGACGGCGGCATGCAGCGGCTCTTGCCGAAGTACCTCTCGTTCTTTCGCCGCGACTTTCACCCGTTCGCGCCGGGCGACACCGAGCAGCTCGAGCAGTGGCGCGCGCAGCTCGCCGACCTTGACTCGATGGCGGCGAGCAGCCCGGCGAACGTTTCCACGACGTAACGTTGCAGCGCCCTGAGTCGACGCAGCGCACGCGTGAGACACACGCGCGTCAGGCGTAGGGTCGCGCGCATGCGAACGCTCATTGGCCTCTCGATTCTGTTCACCGCCTGCGTCACGCAAGGCACGTACGACCAGCTGAAGACCGAGCACGAGACCTCGACGGCGCAGCTCAAGCGCGAGCTCGCCGACGTGAAGGCCGCGCTCGACAAAGAACGCGCGAAGGCGAAAGACCTCGACGCGCAGCAACGCGACCTTCAAGCGAAGCTCGAGCAGCTCGACAAGGCGTACGGCAAGACGAAGACCGACAAGTCGGCGCTCGAGAGCGCGCTGGCCGAGCTCAACAAGCGCAAAGAAGAGAGCGAGGCGCGCATCGCCGAGTTCAAGGCGCTGCTCGACAAGTTCAAGACGCTCATCGACTCGGGCAAGCTGAAGGTGCGCATTCGTGAGGGGCGCATGGTGGTCGAGCTCGCGACCGACATCTTGTTTCCCTCGGGCTCGGCGACGCTGTCGAAAGACGGCAAGGCCGCCATCGCCGAGGTCGCGCAGCTCTTGCAGTCGATACCCGGCCGCAAGTTCCAGATTGAAGGCCACACCGACAACGTTCCGCTCAGCGGCAAGGGCTACAAGTCGAACTGGGAGCTCGCGAGCGCGCGCGCCCTCACCGTGCTGCACACGATGACCGAGGCGGGCCTTTCGCCCGAGCGCATCAGCGCGGCGAGCTACGGCGACGCGATGCCGGCGGTGCCGAACGACTCGCCCGAGAACAAGGCCGCGAACCGGCGCATCGAGATCGCGCTCGTGCCCGACCTGTCGAGCCTCCCGGGCTTCGACGAGCTGCAGCGCGCGTCGAAGTAGCGCTCAGCGAATCGGGCACGCCCCGTCGGAGCACTGCCCACCCTTGCACCCACAGCCGTACCGGCTGCAGTCGTAGAGCTGCTGCTCGGTGCACGCCTGCGGGTTCGTGCCGTCGACGCGGCCGCCCTTGCACTGGTGGTTGATGCAGCCGCTCAGGTACGTGCCGCAGTTCCTGAACTCGAGGGGCGTGCAGGCCCAGCCGGGCGCGAAGATGCCGCTGCACTTCGCGTCGGCGCAGCCCGCACCGAACTGCCCGCACGCGCTCGTCTGCTGCGCCGAGCAGCCCGTGCCCGGGCACCACCCGCCGTTCGGAGCCCCGTTCACACACGCACAGCCGTAGTAGGCCGCCGCCGCGCGCTGCCCCGCCGTGCAGCCGTCGGCGCCCACGGTGCCGAGCTTGTCGTTCACCGGCCGCCCGTCGCTGTACCTGTCGGGCCGCACCTCGATGTGCAGCCACTCGCCGGGGTCGCCGACGTTCGCGGGCGCCCACCCGATGTTCGGCTTCCACGTGCGGCCCCTGCCGCCGACGCGCCGGTAGTCGTGAATGGTGTTGATGCCGAGCTCTTCGGAGTGCGCGATGAGAAAGTCGGCGATGGGCCCGAAGTTCGTGTTCCAGCTCCCCGAGGTGTAGTCGAGCGCCGCGCCCCACGCGTGCGTCGACCATGTGGTGCTGCCCGCGACGCGGCGGTTGTTGTGACAGCCGAGCGACGAGCCACCCCAGCGCGCGCGCAGGTACGCGAGCAGCTGGTTCAGCGCCGGCGAGCACCCTTCGTACTGCGGCGCCGTCGGGTCGCTGCGCGAAGACCAGCGGTAGTACGGCGTCGTCGACACCACGCGCTGCTGCGTCGAAGACAGGTCATCGGCCTCGGGGTCGAGCCCCTCGGTCGCCATGCCGTCGTACGCTTCGTCGTCGGTGAGCTCGGCGGTCGTGACGCCACAGGCAGCGAGCGACAGCACGACCAGAAACTTCGAGAGGTTGCGGCACATGAGGGGCCTCCAGACGGAGTTGGCCCTCACCAGACGCGCGCGGCCTGAAATGTCGCACGGTGGCTTCACTGCGGGCGCGGCCGGCAATCGCTACGTCATCAGCCTAGGCTCGAATTTCAGTTCGACCGCGGCTACGACTTCAAGCTCCGAGGCACTCCGGAAGAGTACGTGCTGCTCTTCGAGAACCTCTTCCCGCACCCGAGCGAGTCGGCGGCAGTCGATTGGCCGCTCCACGCTCCGATGCCGAGCATGATCGGCAACCTGACCAGCCGCGACACCTTCGGCCAATACGGCGTCTGTGACTTCGACGGCGACGGCCTCGATGACTTCTTTCAGGCGCCGGGTCGCACCTGGTGGTTCGCCAGCGCCGGCCACTTTCACTCGACGTACCTGGGCAGCCACGACGATGCGCTCTCGACGCTCGGTCTCGAAGACTTCGACCCCGCTGGCCGGTGCGACGTCTTTCGCTCGGGCCCGTACGGCTGGGAAAATTCGTCGCGCGCCGCGCGGCGTGGGCCCGGTACCCGGGAGCGGCTTCGTGCAACACAGCTTCTACGAGTATTGAGCGCTCGACGGGGCCGCGCGAGCGCTCACTCGAGCACCAGCGGCACGCGCTGCACGGGCGCACCGAGCGTGACGTCGACGCGGCCCTTCGCCGCCCTCGGCGCGATCAGCGGCAGCACCGCCGGGTCGGCCGCCGCCACCTCAGACAAGACCAGCTCGCGCGCCGCACCACACGTGAGCAGCTTCGACGCCTCGCGCACCGTGCGCCCGAAGTAGTCGATGTGCTCGTCGAGCGACACCGCCGCTGCCGGGCCCGTGTGCACCGCCACGCGCAGCGGCAGCGGGTCGTCACCGAACGACAGCGCCGCGCGCACTGCACCCGCCACATCAGAGAACACCGCCACCACACCCTCGCCGGCAATCTTCACCACCGAGCCACCCTCGGCCCCGGCCTTCTCTTCGAGCCGGCGAAACAGCGCGTAACGCCCCGCGAACGAGCCCGAGTCGGTCGCGTGTTTGTCGAGGTCGGTCGTCACCTCGACCATCAAGAGCGCCACGTTCGACACGTTCACCAGCTGCCCCGGTGCCAACACCTCGGTGGGGAACAGCTTTCGAAACAGCGGCTGCGCCGCGACCTTCGCCGCCGTCAGCGCGTCTTCGCGGCCCTTCGTTCGCTCGATGCGCACGAGCTGCTCGCGGTCGGTGTCGTTCTCGAGCACCAGCAGCTGGTTGCCCGCCGTCATCATTCGCCCCGAGTCGGTGCGCATGCCCTTCGCGAGCTGAATTTCCCACCGGGTCGCGCCCGCGCGCTCGCGCACGCGGAAGTCGAGCTTGAACGGCAGGTGCCGGCCGACGAGCTGGTACCTGCCCTCGGCCAGCCGCATCGGCAGCTCGAAGCGCTCGCCCGCCTTGATGCGCACCTGCGCCAGCACGTGCGGCGCGTGGCCCGGCGAGCCGAGGCAGTACAGCCGCTTCTCGGCCGGCCGAATCTGCGGGTGCGCCGAGAACACCAGCTCGACCGAGCTCGCGAGGTCCAACGCATAGTCGACGTTGCAGACCTCGCAGCGGCCGTGCTCTTTCACGGCGCGCAGCGTGTCTTTCACCTCTGACGGCACACGGCACGTGGGGCACACCAGGTCCCACTGCAGCTGCAGCGAGCCTTCGCGCGCGCCCCACAGGCACGTGACCGTCAGCTGCTCGGTGTCGAGGTTCAGCTTCTTCGCGAGCGCGAGCGGGCGAATGCGCGCGACCTCTTGCGCCGGCGCGTGCCGCAAAAAATCGCCGAGCCGCGCCGTCGCGACGAGGTCGGCGCCGCTCGCCATCATGCGGCGCTCGATGTTCTTCAGCCGCTCTTCCTGCTCGGGCTCGAGCGCGTGCGGCGCCTCGTACGCATCGGCCAGCACCGACGCCTGGTCGGCCGCCTTCGACGCCAGCTCGTCGATGCGCTGGTACACCCGCGACAACGCGAGCCGCGTGCGCATGCCGATCTCGACGGCCGCCGCCGCCCGCCCCATCACCCCGCGCGGCTCGAGCTCGATGGTGTGCACCAGGTGCGTGCCGCCCGAGTCGAGCGGCTGCAGGTCGACGCTGCTCTTGTACCAACGTAAGGGCCCCTCTTCGAGCTCGCGCAGCACGCCGAGCCTCAGGCCGTGCACCCACTCGAACGGGTGCTCGCGCCACTTCAGCGTGAACGGCCAGCTCGGGCTCTGCCCCTTCTTGAACACCTCACCCTCGATCACCTGAAACGACTGCTCGACCGGCCCGAGCCCGATGGCGCGGTTGATGCGGTCGGTGTTCGACACGTACGCCCACAGCGCGTCGGGGCCCGCCTTCAGGTCCCACTCGAAGCGGTACACCACCGTCTCGACCTTCGCCGGCGAACGCGGGTGCGCGTCGATGCGCGTGACGTCTTCGCCCTGCAGGTGCTCGAGCTCGTGCAGCAGCGTCGCCGCATCGGGGCGCGCCTTCGGGTCTTTTTCGAGGCAGCGCGCGAGCAGCGCTGACAGCTCTCGCGACGCCTTCGGCGCCACGTCGTGCAAGAGCGGCGCGGTCTCGAACAGGTGCCGCGTGAAGATGGCCTCGGGGCTGTCGCTGCCCGAGAACGGCGGCTTGCCCGCGACCAGCGCGAACAGCGTGACGCCGAGCGCGTACACGTCGCTCTTGCCGTCGAGCGCCCCGCCCTTGCACTGCTCGGGCGACATGTAGACCGGCGTGCCGATGCTCGCGCCCGCCTCGGTGAGCTGCAGCGACGCGCTCTCGTCGACGTGCCGCGCGATGCCGAAGTCGATCAGCTTCACGCGCGCGCCCTCGCGCCTCTGGCGCGGAAACGAGAGCGAAGCGTTGGCGCCGCGACCAGAAGCTCCGGCCGTCTCGGCCAGCATGATGATGTTCGCCGGCTTGATGTCGCGGTGAATGATGCCGCGCGCGTGCACCTCGGCGAGCGCCCGCGCCACGTCGGCCGCGATCGCGACCGCCTCGGCCTCGTCGAACGGCCCCTTCTCTTTGAGCTGCGCCGAGAGGTCTTTGCCTTCGACCAGCTCGACGGCCATGAAGTACTGGCCCTGGTCGCGGTTCATCTCGATGAGGTTCGAGATGTACGGGCTCTTCACCTCGGCGAGCAGCCGCGCCTCTTTGCGAAACCGGCGCAGCGACGTGAGCGAGCCCTGCGTCGCCGTGTCGAGCAGCTTCAGCGCGACCTTCGTGCCGTCGGCGAGGTCGACCGCGCGGTACACCCGGCCCATGGCGCCCTTGCCGATGAGCTCTTCGACCTGAAATCGGCCGAGGCGCGTGGGCTCGCCCGTCACGTTCTGCGTCGGCGCGTCGGCGTCGGTCGCGCGCGCGCTCGCGTCGAGCGCCTCGAGCCTCGAGAGCACGTCGTCGGCCGATGGGCGCCACGACGGCTCGGCGTCGACGAGGTCTTTCGCGAGCTGCTTGAGGTCGTCTCTCGGAGCGCCGTGCACGCCCGTCGCCGTCTCGTCGGGGCTCACGGGCGCGCCGCTGCCGCCCGTCATCAGCCCCAACATCACGCCGAGCGCGAAGAGGTCTGAGGCCGCCGTGACGGCACTCTCGGGGGCACGGCAGCGCGGATCTTCTGGTGTGAGCCCCGTCATCGGCGAGACGAGCTCGAGCGCGACGGTGATGTCTTCGCGCAGCCAGACGGTGTGCGGCGAGAGCTGGCCGTGCACGGCGCCGACGCGGTGCGCATCGGCCAGTGCGCGCGCGAGCGAGAGCGCAACCTTGAGCGCGACGTCGCGCTCGAGCGGCTTCTGCCCGAGCAGGTGCTCGAGGGTGCCGCTGATCCGCTCCGTCACGAGCAACGGCTCGTCGAGCTCGAGGTCTGCGTGCACGACGTCGACGAAGCGCGCGCCCTCGGCGAGCCGGCGCAGCTCGAGCCGCCGGCGCACGCGCTCGACCGCCGACTTCTTCAGCCGGTGCACCAGCACGACGGGCCCTTCGCCGTCGCGGCCGAGGTAAGAGGCGCCGTCTTCACCGGCCCCAATCATCTGGCTGAGTTGAAAGCGTTGGCGCGGCAACGCCTGAACGGGCGAGGGCGTCATGAGGGAACCCGAATGTACGTCAACCGGGGTGAATTGGATTCATGGGGCGTTTTCGCGTGGGAGTTGTCGCAAAACACCACGCAGGTGCCCGTCACCGCTTGGGAATGCGCTACCGACCGGTGTCGTTCGAACGACTCAACACAATGGCTGGCGTATCGGTGGCGCGCAATTCGGTGCGTGGCCGGTGGGTGAGCCCTTCCACTGTGAGGTCGTATTTGAGCGCGAAGTATCTACACGTGTGTCTCGTTGCCGTTGGTCTTGCTGCTGCGGGCTGCGGAAACCCCGAACAGTTCGCTGCACCCGAGGAGGCTTCGGCCGCCTCCGATGTGACCGAGGCCCTGCCGACGGGCGAGGCCGACGAGAAGGTGAGCTACGTCGAGTCCGACGAGAATGGCCTCATCGATGGTGTGGCCCCCGAAGCGCCGGTGATGGAAGAAGACCCGAACGCCGAGCCGCTGCCGCTCGTCGACGAGGCCGAACAGACCGGCACGGCGATGCAGGCCATCACGTCGGCCGGCAGCCCGTGGGTCTCGATGCCCGCGGGTACCCGCCGCATCTACTGCCCGCGCGGCAAGACCGGCCCGAGCTCGGGCGCCGCCGCGTTTCTGACCAGCATCTCGGGCAAGCGCCGCTACCGCATTCGTTACGAGGTGATGCCCGAGGGCAACTTCGACTTCAAGAACGGCGGCAAGCTGCCGGGCCTGGGCGGCGGCACGGCGCCGTCGGGTGGCAGCTCGGCCACGAGCGGCTACAGCGCGCGCCTGATGTGGAACGCGGGCGGCCGGCTGAGCTTCTACTTCTACCGGGTGACGGGCGGCACGGGTGCGATCGACACCGGCGGCTACGGCACCCACTGGATGTGGGCCGCTGACGCGAAGCTCATCAAAGGCCGGTGGAACACCATCGAGCTCTACGTCGACATGGACACCGGCGAGACCGTCGGCTGGCTGAACGGCGTTCAGAAGGCGCGGCAGTGGCTCAAGTACAACTACAGCACCACCGACAAGATGGTGTTCTCGGCCTTCTTCGGCGGCTCGGGCGCGTCGTACGCAGCGTCGAAGAACGAGTACCTGAGCTTCCGCAACATGTCGATTCGCCCCGGCGGGTGAGTTTCTTTCAGCGCATGGGCTGACAATTCGGGCGGGGAGCTTCCACGGCTCCCCGCCCGTTTCGTTTCAATGGCCCAGCGTCACCGTCTGCCCGTAGTCGAGCACACCCCACTCGAGCGTCGAGTCGACCTCGAGAAAGGTGGCCTTGTCGCGATCGAGGTTCGCGCCCGGCATCAGCGCGAGGCCCTTGCGCATCGGCTGAAAGAAGTTGTCGTAGTGCGTCGGCAGCACGCGCCGCGCCTTCGCTTCGCCGAGCAGCCCGCGCGCCTTTTCGGCCGTCATCTTTTCGCCCGTCACGCCGACGATGAGCGTCTGCGCCTCGAGCCCCCCGAGCTCACCCGCCGCGTACGTGCTCGTCGGGTGAAACCACACCGAGCCGCCGTTCTGCGACGTCAGCCGGTACGCGAACGTGTCGTCGAGCGCGTACTTGAAGAACCACAGCGCCTTCGCATCGGGCGGTATGACGCCGCTCATCGGCTGCGACACCAGAATGTCGGTGTGCCGCGAGCGCCGCACGTCGATGGTGAACGTGCCGACCGTGAACGACTCGCCCTGCTGCACGACGCGCGTCTTCTCTTTCGCCACCCCGCGCGACAGCGCCAGGTTCACCGCGTTCTGTGAGCCCGCAACAATCGCGCCCGTGCGCGCGCCAATCTCACCGACGTCGAGCGCGTGGTCGAAGTGTGCGTGGTTCACCAGCACCAGGTCGGCCTTCGGGCACCACTGCTCGCCCAGCTTCGGGTCGGCGATGACCGGGCCCGTGATGAGCTCGAGCGGGTCGGGCCGCGTCGGCGTCGGGTCGAGCAGCACCGTCGTCACGCCGTCGCTCAGCGCGTAGCCCGTCACCCCGAGAAACGTGAGCGTGAGCCCCGCGTCGGTGGCCCACGTCGCCGGCGGCCGGTGCGCCTCGGGCACCGACCACGGCACGTGGCGCGAGAAGATGAACCACGCGACCACCACCGCGGTCACCAGCACGAACGGCGAGGCCAGCGCGAGCCGCTTCTTCATGGAGCGACCGGAGGCTCGGGCGCCACCGCGGGCTCGCTCGGCGTCTCGGGAGGCGCCTCTTCCAACGGGAGGTCGAGCCGGTTCACCAGGTCACCGTGATACGCGCCCCACGCCGCCTTCCGCTCGACGTCTGCGTTCGGCACGAGCAGCCACCCGAGCACCACCGCCGTAATCGGCACCGCCAACATCACGATGGCCCCCGTCAGCGTGCCGTACACGCCGAAGTCTCTCGCGGCCCCCGGCCCGGTGCTGGTGAGGTTCGCGACGATGCCCGCCGTCACCACCGTCGCGCCCACCCCGAAGCCGTAGCCCGCCAGCGGCCCGAGAAAGTGCCAGAGCGCGTTCTTCTTCTCGTACGCAGCGATCGCCGTCGCCGTCGCCGAGTCGGCCGGCACCGCCTGCAGCAGGTCGACCGGCTCGGTGATGTTGATGCCGTTCGCGAGCACGAGCGCGCGGTCCCACACTCCCGGCTCGGGCACCCGCCCGCGAACCTTCGCCCGCGAGACGCCCTTGGGCTTCAGCTCGGCGTAGGCCTTCTGCCGCTCTTCGAGTGGCGCGTCGCGCGCCGGCACCACCAGCTTCTCGTGCGCACACGCCGTCACCAGCAGCAGCACCACCGACCTTCTCATCTCGCCTCCACGTGAATACCCGCCGCCACCCGCAGCGCGTGCAGCTCACCGCCCAGCGCGAATACCAGAAGCTCGCGCACCGCGGCATCGGCGTGCTCACCCTCGAACGCAATCTGCGCCCGCACCGGCGCGAAGTCGCCCGCCACCAGCAGCGCCACCCGCAGGGGCGTCAGCCGCACGCCCTCTCGAAACCGCGCCACCGCGCCCGGCGCGTAGCCCTGCAGCACCCGCGCGCAGACCGCCTCGAGCTCGGCCCGCGCCGCCTTCGAGAACGCCTTCTCGAGCTGCTTCTTGTCGGCCTTCGTCACCTTCGGGTCGTACGGCGACACGTAGCCCGGCTCACCGAGCGTCAACGCCGCCTCGACGACGAGCTCGAGCGCGTCACCGTCGAGCAGCTGTGCGAGCAGGAGCTCGGGGCGCAGCGTCGCGAGCCCGCGGCCGATGAGCGCGTACCGCGCCGGCAGGTTCTTCTCGGCGAGCAGCCGCTCACCCACCACCACCCGCGGCGGCCACACCGGCACCACCTTCACCCCCACGCCGTCGTCGGGGTGCGACTCGCGCACGCGCGACGTCTGCGGCGCGAGGTAGGGCGACACGAGCTCGGGCGGCCCGAACCCGAGCCCCGCCGCGACCGTGCCGAGCTGCAAGAGCGACTCGTGCGTCGCCGTGCGCGGGTCGACCGCGTGCTTCTTCGCGTGCAGCTTGTAGTCCGACAGGCCCGGCGCGTAGCGCTCGCCGGCGTGCTCCCAAATCAGCGCGAGCAGCTCGGCGAGCGGCCCGCGCGCCAGCGGGTGCAGGAGCCACTGTCGCCACGCCGCCGTGTCGAGCGGCCGCTTGAACTTCGGCGGCGTCATCGCCCCCACCGACCCCGACGTGCTCAACATCGCCGCCGCGCGCGTCGCGATGCTCGCCGTGTCGAGGTCGCCCCGCTTCTCTGCGATTCGCGCGAACGCCGCGCACGCCCGCTGCGGGTCGAGGCTCTTCGGCAGCGCCCGCAGATACGCCTGCAGCGCGTCGTTGACCCGGTCGGGGAACTCGATGGCGAGCCCCGCGAACGCCTCGAGCGCCGTCACGTCGTCGGGCACGAGCCGCATGCCCTGCTCGAACGCAGCCAGCGCCCCCGCGCGGTCTTTGAACTGCTTGAGCCTCAGCTCGCCCGTCGCGCGCCACAGGGCCGCCCGCTCGGCCGCGGAGTCGACGTTCGCGCCGAGCCGCACCGCGTGGCGCGAGTAGACGGCGTCGAGCTTCTTCCAGTCTTTCGCGCGGCCGAGCAGGGCCTCGAGCGCCTGAAATGCCTCGACGAACTGCGGCGCCTCGTCGAGCGCGCGCTCGAGCACGTCGGCCGCCCGGTCGACCTCGCTCATCACGCGCCCGTGCAGGTCGGCGAGCTGCAGCGTGTCTCGCCGCTTGTCGGCCGCCGACGACTCGGGGTGTTGCAAGAGCGCGTGCAGCGCCTCGGCGGCCTTGCGGTTGTGGCCGAGCGCGCCGTACGCGGCGGCCAGCGCCTGCCAGACCTCGCGCGACTGGGGTTTGAGCTTCTGCGCCTGCAGCAGCGCCTCGACGGCGCGCAGCGGGTTCGAGAGCTTCTGGTGCGCCTGAGCCGCGAGCTCGAGCAGCAGCGCGAAGCGCACCTCGTCGGTCGACACGTCGGCGAGGCGTTGCTTGAGCTGCACCGCCTTCTCGTGCGCCTCGAGCTTGTCGGCGGCCTTCGCGGCGAGCGCGAGCGCAGCGACGCTCGTGGCCTCGAGGTCGAGCGTGCGCTCGGCCGAGAGCAGCGCGTCTCTCTCTCTCTTCAACTTCCAGTACACCTCGGCGAGGTGCAGCGACATCGCGGCGCGCTCTGACCGCAGCAGGGTCTGGCCGTGATGCTCGAGGAAGAGCTCGAGCTTGTCGGCCGCCTCTTCGATGTGGCCGCCGCCCTCGAGCAGGTCGGCCTGCGCGCGCAGCACGCGCGGCTCGACGGGGTCGAGGTGCAGCGCCTTCGCATAGGCGTGCAGCGCCAGCGTCGGCTGCATGAGCTCTCGGTGCGCGAGCGCGAGCGCGAACAGCCGGTCGATGAGCTCGCGCGTGCGCCGGTGCGGCTCGTGCTCGAGCAGCGCGACGGCCGCCTTCAGCACCACGGCCGCCCGCTCGTACGACTTCGCCGCCATCAGCAGGTCGCACAGCGGCAGCGCGGCCTCGAGCGACTGCGGCGAGACGGCGAACGCGTGCTCGTACCAGGGCACCGCCTTCTCGGGGGCGTGCTGCTGGCTGGCGAAGTGCCGCGCGAGCGTCAGCGCCGCCGTGTAGCGGTCGGCGCCCTCGGGCGCGCTCTTCGCCTCGAGCGCGAGGCTCGCCTCGTAGTCGCCCCACTCGGCGGCGGCGAAGTGAATGGCGCGCAGCCGGCGCAGCGCCGGCAGGTGCAGCCGCTCGGCCTTCAGCGCCGCAGCGAACGCGGCGCGCGCGGCGGCGACGTTCTGAAGCCTGTCTTGCAGCAGCACGCCGCGGTGGTGCTCGAGGCTCGCGCGCTCGGCGGCCAACGGCTCGACGCGGGCGTCGCGCTCGAGCAGCGCTGCGGCGTCGGCGAAGCGCTGCTCGTGCTCGTGCAGCGCCGCGAGCGCCTTCAGCGCCGGGCGGTGGTCGTGCACCTGCTCCAGCGCGCTCGACCAGGCTCGCACGGCAGCCGCAGAGTCATTCAGCTGCTCGACCTCGACGCTGCCCAGCTCGGTGAGCAGCGTCGCGCGCTGCAGCGGCTCGGGCGCGACCTGCGCGTGCTTCTGCAGCGCCTCGGCGAGCGGCGGCCACCGGCCCGCGGCGCGGCGCAGGCGCTGCAGCCCCTCGAGCGCCTCGATGGCGTCGGGCTTCAGCGCGACCACGGCCGAGAGGCACTTGTCGGCGGCGAGCGGGTTGCCGCGCTGTTCCCACAGCGCCGCCGACTTGTACTCGAGCTCGATCTTCTCTTCGGCGCTGCTCGTGGCGGCGATGCGGTGCTCGTACGCCCGCAAGAGCTCGGCCGGCCGCTCGAGCTTCGTGTACAGCCGCTCGAGCGAGCGAAACGCGACCGACGAGAGCGGGTCGAGCTCGAGCGTCTGCAGGTAGCCCTCGACCGCCGCCTCGGCGTCTTTGAGCTGCGTCTCGTGAAGCTGCGCCAGCTCGAGCTGCACGGCCGCGCGCTCGGCCTCGGGCGAGAGCGTGCGCAGCCGCGCCAGCGCCCCGAGCGCCTCGGGCCACTGCCGGTGCCTCAGGTGCAGGTCGACGAGCGTGCGCGCGGTCGCCGGCGAAGGCGACGCGTCGACGCGGCGCTGAAGCGCGTGCGCCGCCGCCACCGGGTCTCTCAGCTTCTGCTCGTGCAGCGCCGCGAGCCGCTCGAGCAGCTCGAGCCGCGCCGGCGTGTCAGAGCTCGCTTCGAGCTTGAGCTCGAGCGCTTCGACCTCGCGCGCGTGCAGGTTGCGACGGTCGAACATGGCCGCCAGTGCGTCGAGGGCGGGTGGGTTGACGGGGTCGTGCGCGAGCAGCCCCTTGAGCGTCGCCTCGGCGGCGTCGACCTGGCCGAGGCCCTCGTCTTCGAGCCGCGCCTGCGCCAGCGCGAGCGCGGTGTACGCCGGCCCGAAGGCGAGCGTCTGCAGCGTCTCGCGGTAGACGGTCACGAGCGCGTCGAGCTTCTTCAAGCCCTTCGCGAGCTGCTCGGCGGTGGCGCGCCGCGCGTCGGAGCCCGGGTCGAGCCGCACGGCCTGCGCCGCGAGCTCGAACGCCCCCGCCGGGTCTTTGAGCGGGCCCAAGTGCGTGCTCACGAGCGTGTCGAGCGTGGTCAGCTTCTCGGCGCCGGCGAGGTACGGCAGGTAGCGCGCGTTGGCCCGCGCCCACGGCCTCGGCTGGTTCGCATAGAGGGCACACGCCCGCTCGTAGGCTGCGCGGTTCGACGGCTCGAGCTCGAGAATGCGCTCGACGGCGGCGGCGGCACCTTCGGGGTGGTTGCGCCGCCCGTCGACGTCGGCGAGCTCGAACAGCGTGGCGATGGCCTCGGGCGGCTGCTGCGCGGCGGCGAGCAGCGCGAGCGACTGAGACGCTTCGGGCCACGCTTCGAGCTTCAGCGTGACGGCGCGCAGGCGCTGCAGGCGCTGCAGGTCGGAGTCTCTACCGTTCACACTGAGCGGAGGCGCCGCAGGCGCCGGAGTCGAAGTGGTTTCTGGGTGGCGATTCGGTCGCCCTTCGACTGCGCTGAGCACCGCCTGCACGGCCTCGACGGCAGCATCACGTTCGCCCAGCTCGGCCAACACCTCGGCGCGACGAAGCAGCAGCGGCCTCCTCTTCTCTGCCTCCGCCCGCAGCTCGGCCAGCGTCGCCAGCACGCGCGCGAGCTCGGCCTTCTCGCCCGACTGCTCGTACAGCCCGACGAGCGCCTCGAGCGCGCCTTCGTGCTGCGGCGCGCGCTCGAGCACGCCGCGCAGGTGCCGCACGGCCCCCTTCGGGTCGCCGCGCTTCTGATGGGCGAGCGACCCGAGGCGAAAGCCGAGCTCGGCCGCCTCGCTCGCAGCGAGCGTGACCGACAGCCGCGCCTCGAGCACCTGGTCGAGCTCGGCCCAGCGCCCCCCCGACTCGAGCCGCTCGGCGAGCAGCGCGAAGCCCTCGGCGTGCAGGGGGTCTTCTTCGAGCAGCTTGCGACACAGCACCAGCGTGCGCTCGTAGTCGTCTTTCACGCACAGCCGCGCCATCTTCATGCGCACCTGGGCGCGCTGGGCGCCGCCGAGCAGGCCCTCGAGCAGCGTCAGCACGTCGAGCAGCGCAGCGCGGTGGCCCGTGCGTTCGTAGAGCACCTCGAGCGCACGCGCGGCCTCGAGGTGTTTCGGCTCGCGCGCGAGCACTGACCGGTACGCCTCGATCGCACGCTCGTCGCGCCCGAGCCGGTCTGCGGCGACCGAGCCGATTCGCAAGAGCAGCGCGACGTCGCCCTTCGCAGCGGCCTCGCGCTCCTCGAGCACCTCGAGCAGCTCTTCCCACCGCTCGAGCGCGGTCAGCGCCTCGTCGAGGCCGAGCAGCACCGGGTGCGACAGCGCCGGCTCGAGCTCACGCGCGCGCCGCAACAGCGTCACGGCAGGCTCGGCGTCGCCCAACCCGAGCCGGAGCTGGGCGAGGTGCAGGCTCGCCCGCGCCGCGTCGTGACCCTCGAGCTGGGGCAGCACCTCGTCGAGCAGCGCGCCGAAGGCCTCTTCTTCGTTCGCCTGCGCCGCCAGCTCACCGAGCCGCGCGCGCAGCGCCGCGTCGCTGGGCGTCTCGCGAAAGGCGCGCGCCATCGCGAGAAACGCGAGCGACGGGTCGCCGTCGACCGACAGCCGCAGGTCGGCCAGCTCGAGCCAGAGGGCGCGGCGCTTCGCGCTCTTCAGCGCGCGCGTGGCGGCGGCGTCGAGCAGCACGGCGAGGTGCACGTGGTCTTTCGAACGGCGGTACGTGTTGAGCAGCAGGTCTTCGGCGGGCTCCCAGCCGGGCTGCTCGTCGGCCAGGCTCTTCAGCTCGCTTTGGGCACCGGCGTGGGTCGGGTCGTCTTGCAAGAGCTCGCCGAGCAGCGGCAGCGCCGCGGCGGCGTTGTTCAACCGGGTGCGGCGCAGCTTCGCGAGCCTGAGCTTCAGCGGGCCCGAGTCGCCGCCGAGCGCGATGCGACGGCCGAGCACCTCGGCGAGCTCGGGCCAGCGCTCGAGCCTCGTCGCGAGCGCGTCGAGGTGCTCGAGGGCCGTGGCATCCCGGGGCTCGAGCTCGAGCACCCGCCGCCAGGTGTCGTAGGCGGCGGCCGCGTCTTTCATGCGGCTCTCTTGCACGGCGCCGATGCGCGCGAGCAGCGCGGTGCGCTCGGTGGGCACGAGCGCGGCGCGACGCTCGAGCAGCTCGACGAGCTCGGGCCAGTGGCCGGCGGCCTCGACGAGCTCGCTCGCGGCGACGAGCGCGGCGAGGTCGTTCGGCTCGAAGGCGAGCAGCGCGCGCCACGCGGCGACCGCGCCCTCGGGGTCGGCGGTGGCGGCGCGCAGCTTCGCGAGCTGCGGCCACATCGTGCGCTGCGTGTCGCGCGAAGCGGCCGGAGCGACGTCACCGAGCAGCCGGGCGAGCCCGCGCTCGAACTTCGCCGAGGCGGCGAGCGTGGTGAGCCGCGCGAGCGCGCGCGCATCGTCGGGAGCGTCGCGCAGCAGCCGGTCGAGCGCGTCGAACGCGTGAACGGCGTCGCCCTCGTGCAGGTCGGCCACGCGGTGCAGCAGCTCGGTGCGGGCCGCGCCAGACGCCCACTCGGCCTGCACCTCGAGCGCTTCAATCAACACCGCGCGGGGTGGCTCGCGCGCTTCGACCGCACGCGCCGCCGCAGCCGAAGACGGCCGCTCTGCGCGCATCATCTCGAGCAGCGCGGGCAGCGCGTCGGCGTCACGGGCCACCACCGCGACCAGCCGCTTCAGCGCCGACCCGTCGTCTCTCAAGTGCCGGTGCTCGACGAGCGCGACCCTCACCTGCAGCTCGAGCTCGCCCGCCCGCTGCAAGAGCAGCTCGCGCAGCTCGGCCCACCGCCCGCTCTTCTCGAGCAGGCGCTCGAGGTTCGCCAGCGCGGGGCCGGCGGGCCCGCCGTGGTCGACGGCAGCGCGGCTCGCGTCGACGGCGGCGGCGTCATCGGCCAACTTCTGCTCGCAGACGTCGGCGACCTCGAGCAGCAGCGCGACCTGTCGCTCGGTCTCGGCGGCCAGCTCGGCGCGCGCGCGCAGCAGGGCCGGCAGCCTCGCCCACAGCCCCTCGGCGCGGTACAGCGCGCAGAGCTTCTCGAGCGGCGCCGGGTCTCGAGGCGTCAGCTTCGCGAGCTCTTCGAAGGCTTCTGCGGCGGCGCGGTTGCGATCGAGCCGCTCGTTCAGGGCGCCGAGCGCCTGCAGCAGCGCGCGCCGCTCGGGCTCGTCGATGTGGTGCTCGAGGCGCACGTGAAAGAGGCTTGCGACGGTCTCGAGGTGGCCGCTCAGCCGAGCCACCCGCTCGAGCTCGCCGCGCAGCCGCTCGTCTTCCGGCGCGAGCGCGAACAGCTGCTCACGCGCCGCGAAGGCCAGTGCGGGCTGCTTCTGTGCTTCGCGGAGCGTCGCGAGCTCTTCGAGGCGCTCGCGCGCCGGGGGCTGCAGCGCCAGCATGTCGGCGAGCAGGCGGGTCTCGCCGCGCGCGCGGTACACCGGCTCGAGCGCCGCCGCGATGCGCGCCGAGTGCGACGGCTCGCGCGACAAGAGCAGCTCGAGCGCGCGCACCGCCTCATCGCGGCTCGTCGCACGCGCGAAGTGCTCGACCGCCTCGCCGGCCCGCCCGACGGGCCCGATGGCCAGCTGCCCGAGCTTCAGCGAAAGCGCCGCTCGCTCTTCGTCGCCCGTCGCCACCTCGAGCTGCTGCTTCAGCACCGCGTACGCATCGCCGTGCCTGCCGAACCCGTCGAGCAGGCCGCCGAGCGCGCGCAGCGCGACCGCATCACCGGGCGCCCGCTCGAGAATCAGCTTGTACGTGTCGGCCGCGAGGCCCTTGTCGTGCAGCGGCCCGTCGGCGAGGTCGGCGAGCTGGCGCAGCACGGCCAGCTGCTCGGCCGCGGTCGACCGCATGGGCCAGAGCCTCTGGAGCACGGCGCCGAGCCGCACCCAGTCGCGCGCCGCCTCGTGCAGCGTCTTCAGCGCCTCGAGCGGAGCCACCGCTGCCCGGTCGAGCTTCGCCACCTTCTCCCACGCGCGAATCGCGTCATCGGGCCGGCGCAGCGGGCCCTGGTACAGCTTCGCGATGGTCTCGCGCATCGCGAGCCCCGCCGCCGCGCCGAGGTTGGGCGTCTCGAGCAGCTCGTCGTAGGCCTCGACGAGCTCTTCTTCGAGGCCAGCCTTCGACGCGAGCCGCTCGACGCGCTCGCGGGCCTCCCAGTCGCCGGTCTGCTCGCGCACCAGGCGCAGCGCGCCGGCATACGCCTGGCGAAAGTCACCGAGCTGTTCGTGCAGCCCGCACAGCTCGTGCAAGAGCTCGCGCGGGTCTCGGGCGCCGGGGCTCACCACGAGGGCCTCGAGCACGGCAGCGCGTTGGCGCTCGGCGCCCTTCGCCGTGAACACGCCGACGAGCAGCTCGGCCGCCCGCTCGCCGGCGCTCTCGTCGGACACGAGCGTGACGAGCTCGGCCACGGCCCGCGGCTCGTCGGGCGAGCGCGCGAGCACGTCGCCGAGCACCGTCACCGCCTGAACCCGCTCGTTGGCCGAAATCAGCGCACGGCCCTGCGCGACCATGCGCGAGACCTTCTGGCCGACGTCGGTCGTCTCGGCGGCGAGCCTCCTGAGCACCTCGGCGCGCTCGCTGTGACGGCCGAGCTGCGCGAGCACGCGGTCGAGCGGGGCGAGCGCCTCGACCCCGGGCTTCAGCGCGAACAGCCCGAGCAGGGTCGAGGCGGCTTCGTCGAGCTCGCCCGCTCGCTCTTGGGCGGCCGCGAGCGCGAGCAGCGCCTTCGGCCGGTCGGCGGGCGACGCGTTTTCGGCGCGCTGGCGCTGCAGCACGGCGAGGTCGACGAGACGGCCGGCGGCCTCGAAGCGCCGGGCGAGCTCCTCGCGGGCAGGCTCGTCGTTCGGCACCTGGGCGAGCACCTCGGACCACGCGGCGATCGCGGCGTCGCCGTTCGAGCGCAGCGCGAGCGCGCGGAACAGCCCGGCGCGCGCCGCCCCCGGAGCCTGCGCCGCACCGAGCTCGGCGAGCAGCGCGTCGAGCTCTTCACCGGTGCCCGTGGCGTCGGCGAGCTCGACGCAGCGCGCGAGCACGCCCGCATCGTGCGGCGCTTCACGCAAGGCGCGCGTGATGGCGAGAAACGCGAGGTCGGGGTCTTTGAGCGGGCCCGCCTGCAGGTCGCTGATGCGGTGCAGAATGGCGGCGCGCTGCGCCGCGCCCGGCGTCGTCGCGAGCTGGGCCTCGAGAATCTGCACGATGACCGGGTAGTCGCCGAGCTTGTCGAGCGCGGCCCCGGCGAGCGCGACCGCTTCGGCCTGCAGCGGCGAAGGGGTCGAGGCGAGCCGCCCGAGGGCGGCGACGGCCTGCGCGTTGTCGGGCTCGAGCGTCAGCACCTCGCGCAAGAGCGCGAGCGCGCCGACCTCGTCGGTCGGGGCGTCGAGCTTGAGCCGCGCGAGCCTGAGGGCGAGCTGAGCCACGCCGTCGCGCTTCACGCGCGCGAGCTCGAGCTGCCGGGCCACGACGCGCGACAGCGCCGCCACGTGGCTCGTCTGCTCGTACAGCCGCACGAGCGTCGCGAGCACGTGGGCGTCGTCGGGCTGCAGCTCGCGAACCTCTTCCCACGCGTGCGCGGCGGCGGCCGGGTCGGCGAGGCTGTCTTCTTTCAGCTGCGCGAGCGAGCGCAAGAGCTTCGCGCGCGCGGCCGGGTCGATGGTCGCGTCGGCCTGCCAGCGCAGCGCGCGCGCGAGCCGCGCCAGGTCACCCCGCGCCCGGGCGCGCTCGGCGAAGGCCTCGAGCAGCTTCACGTCTTTCGGCGAGGCCTCGGCCGCGCGCTCGAACGCGGCGTACGCTTCGTCGCGGTTGCCCAGCGCCTCGTGCAGCTGCGCCGTCTTGCGCGCGACCGCGGCGTCGCCCGGCCGCCGCTCGAGGTGCTCTTCGTACGCGGCGAGCAGCTCTTCGTTGGCGCCGAGCGCGTACGCGAGCCGCTCGAGCGAAGGGCCCACCCGCTCGTCGGCCGGCGCGAGCGCGAACGCCCGAATCAGGGCGCCGAGCGCCGCGCGTGTCTCGCCGAGCTGCTCGTAGAGCGCGGCGAGCTCGACGAGCAGCTCGAGGTGCTGCTCGGTCGAGGCCGCCCCTTCGGCGCGCACGGCGAGCACCGCGGCCAGGCGCTTCGGGTCGTTCTGCCCCCGCGCCCAAGCTTCGAGCGCCTTCGCCGCCGGCACGCGCGTCAGCGGCTTCGCGATCGCGCGCTCGAGCCCGAGCGCGGCCTCGGGGGCCGTGGCCGGGTCGTCGATCGCCGCCGCGTAGGCGCCGACGGCAGACGGGTCGCCCGCGCGCTCGAGCAGCCTGCCGCGGCCGAGCTGCACCCGCGCCGTCAGCGCCGCGTCGGAGGCCGGGCCCGCGACGCGCAGCGCCTCGTTCAACGCGCTCAAGCTCGCCTCGTGTGCACCGGCGGCGAGGAAGTGGTCGGCGGCCTGCGCGAAGTACTGCAGCCGCACCGCGCCGCCCGGAGCGAGCTCGGCGCGTCTCACCGACAGCTCACCCGCGTGGCGCGCGTCACCGCTCTCGGCGAGCAGGCGCGCGAGGTGCTCGAGGGCCTCTGCGTCGCGCGGCGCGCCGGCGAGCAGGTCGTTCCACAGCTGGGCCGCACGGGCGGGCTGCTTCAGCTCTTCGCGCGCGCGCGCGGCGAAGCGTAAGAGCGCCGTCACCTGGGCGGGGCTCTCGTGCCGTTCGCTCAGCGCTTCGACGGCGTCGGCGACCTCGTCGAGCGCGTCGGCCCGCTGCGCCGCGCGGTACACCCCGTCGAGCAGCGCTGCCGGCTCGGCGCTCTCTTGCAGGCGATTCAGCGCCTGCAGCAGCGCCTCGGTCGGAGGCAACACCCGGTCGAGCAGCGCCTGCGCTTCGGCGTGCCCCTTCGACTTCGCGACGAGCTCGGTGCAGAGGGCGACGGCCGCGCCGCTGAGCTGAAGCTCGGGGGTCGAGAGCGCGCGCACCGCGGCGCGGGCTTCGGCGTGGTCGGGGAAGAGCAGCAGCACCTTGAGCCACGCCTCGAGGGTGCGGGCCGGCTCTGCGCGGCGCTCGTAGACGGGGGCGAGAAACTGGGCGGCCTGAGCGGCCTCTTCGGGCGATTCGAGCAGGCCCTCGAGCACCGAGACGGCCTCGGGGTCGCCGGGGCGGTTCGCGAGGCGCTCGGCGCATGCGCGCAGTTTCTCCGAGAGGGCCACGGGGCGCCGAGATTAGCCAGCGGCCTCACACGTCAGATCAACAATCGAGCGGCCACCTCCCGGGAGTAAGGTGCGCGCGGGAGGTTGAATGAGAGCCGAAGCCTTGATGACCGTCGACGTCACGTGTGTCGACCCCGGTACGCCGCTGTCATTCGTGTGGACGGTGATGAACGAGATGAAGGTGCGACACCTGCCGGTGCTCGAGGGCGAGCAGCTCCGCGGCATTCTTTCGCACCGCGACCTGATGCTGCACGGCCAGCCCGACGACCGCGGCAAGCTCGCCTTCCCCGACCTCACCGCGGCGCAGGTGATGGCGACGAAGCTCCACACGTGCACGCCCGCGGCGACGGTCTCGCAGGTCGCCGACCTGATGGTGAGGCACAAGGTCGGCGCGATTCCCGTCGTGCAGCCGGGCGGTGAGCTCGTCGGTCTGGTCACGTCGACCGACCTCTTGAAGCTCCTCATCGACCCCGAGGCGACCGAGCAGTCGCTGCCGTTCACCTGGGCACTGCACCGCCGCGACCGTTGAGCCGATGTGCTAACGCCCCACCCGCGCATGTGTCGTCTTCCGCTCGTGCTGCTCGCCGTCGTGCTGCCCGCGTACGCGCAGAGCGAGGCGCCCGATGCGGGCACGGCCGACGCGGGCACCGCCGACGCGGGCGCGCCGCCTCCTCCTCCCGTGATGTCGGTGGTGGCGCCGCCGGGCGTCGGGCGTCACTTCGCGTTCACGTGGGACTCCGAAGGCCCCAAGCCGGGCGAGGCCGACGTGCAGCTGTGGGCGACTCCGCGCTGGGGGCGCGCCGATGGGCGCGAGCAGGTCGACGTGCGTGCGGGCTTCGTGCAGGGCCTGCCGCGCAACTGGGCCGCCGGCGTCTTCATCGACGCGACGCCGTCGATGACGGGCGTGCTGCAGACGCCGGGCATCGACGGGCGCCTCACGCTGCGCCTGCAGAACTGGAACCGGGCGGGCCAACACTTCGCGTACGGCAGCCAGGTCGAGCTCGGCGCGGGGCTGAAGGGGCTGTCGGCGATGGTGCTCGTGTCGGGCGACGCGTGGCTCGGGCCGCTGCGGGTCGGCGTGAACCTCGACGGCTTCACCGAGACCGGGTGGCCCGGCTCGAGCGGCGCGGCCTTCGGCGACGCCGTGTTTCGCCAGACGGTCGGGCTCTCGTACACGCTGGCGAACGGCTTCTCTTTCGCGGTCGAGCTGCAGAACCGGCTCGCGTGGCTGAAGGGGCGCTACGAGGGCGACGCCTTCTACTTCGGGCCCTCCATCGCGTACCGCGGCCGGCGCTTCTGGTGGTCGGCGGCGCTGTTGCCTCAGGTCGCGGCGGTGAAGCCCGAGCACCGCCGCGGCGTGGGCGACACGCTCGAGCTGGTCGCGAACGAGCGCTTCACGCTGCGGCTGTCGATGGGGCTGCTCACGCAGTGAGGCGCTATTGCTGCAGGCAGACCAGCCACGCGTTCGACGCGCACGAGGGGTACGTGCCCCCGCTGTAGAACGTCGTCGTGATTTGAGATGAGCCGCCGCCGATGCTCGTGCCCGCATCGCTCGTCCAGTTCGAGCACGTGGCTGTGCCGACTCCCGTGAGCGTGAATGCACCCTGCAAGATGGGCGATGTGACGTACGCGCCGCGCGCGGTGACGTTGAGCGCGGCGTCGACGACGCGGCTCCCCGAGAGCAGCGCGGCGCCATTCGCAGCGACGGGCACGTTGTCGACCCGAACCCAGTTTGCACCCGCCGCGTTGAAGCGCGATGCCGCGCTCGCCGACGTGGTCGACAGCAGCGCCTGAAACTGACCGGGCACACCCGCGTCGACGGCGTCTGCCTGGCATTTGGCATCGGCACCGGCGAGCCCCCCGCCGACCAGCCATGCCGTCGAGATGAACGCGCGCCGCGCCTGCGCGGGGGCCACCACCTCGACGGGGGCTTTGTACGAGCGCGACATGCACAGCAGCCGCGTGGGCACCGTACACGGCCGGTTGATGCCCATCTGCGTCCACCCGCTCGTCGCCACCTGCACGTCGCCGTACTGGAGGCCCGCGTCGGCGGTCCAGTCGGCGCAGGTCTGGTACGCCGAGCCGCTCGCCGAGGTGCCCGTCGCCACCGAGTTCGGCCCCACGTTGAAGTTCGGCGGCGAGCTGCCGAGGTCTTGACCCTTCTCGGTCAGACGCACCGGGTAGAAAATCTGCCCCTGCAAGAGCTCGGTCATGGTGTCGGCGAACGGCTTGCCGTCGGGTCGCACCCAGCCACGTGCGTCGTTCATGCGGGTGCGCGCGCTCGTCGTTGACGTCGACATCCACGCGACGTACTCGCCTTCGAAGCCCGCGTCGGCCGCATGGGCGGCGCAGATGGCATCGGCGTTCGCGATTCCGCCGAGCAACATGGGAGCAATCAGCCCCGACGTGGCGAACACCGTGTTGTACGGCGTGAACGTCGCGGTCGCAGCGCGCGGTCGGTCGACCTGCAGCGTGCAGGTACGCGACGTGCCCGTGCAGTCACCCGCCCACCCTTCGAAGGTGAAGCGAGCCCCCGGCGTGGCCGTCAGCTCGACCATCGTGCCGCCATCGAACGTCACCTCACACGTCGAGCCGCAGTTGATGCCTGCGGGCATCGACGTGACGCTGCCGGTCGCAGAGCCGCGGCGAACGTTCATCACGGTCAACGTCGCCGGCAGCGGCGCTCCGCCTCCAGCGCTGCCTCCTCCAGCGCTGCCTCCTCCGGCTGTGGCGCCACCTGCCGTGGAGCCGCCCGCTGTGGAACCACCTGCTGCGGAGCCGCCCGCTGTGGAACCACCTGCTGCGGAGCCGCCCGCTGTGGCACCTCCTGCGGCGCCACCTGCGCTGCCGCCCGCGAACCCGCCGCTGCCGCCCGCCGCCGCCACTCCGCCCGCCTCACCACCGTCGGGTGAACCGCCCCCACCGCACGCCACCAGCACCGAGCACGACAACACGAGGAACCCACGCATGCCCGCAGCGTGGCAGACCGCGCCGCGAGCGAACATGGTCATTTGTGCCCTCACGGCACGCGCAGGCGCTCGACGACCTTGGTGCTCCACCGCGGCAGGTTCGACGCCTGGTCGTAGCTGTCGGGCGCGCGCACCGTCACCTCGTAGACGCCCGGGTACAGCTCGGTCGAGAACGTGAACGGGTGTGTCGTCGAGGCCCCGGTGCACCGCACGTCCGCGCCGCCGTTGAAGCGCGTGTCGGTGAGGTGGTCGAACTCGATGCCGATGATGCCCTCGTTCGGGTACTGGCACGGGTCGCTGAGCAGCGGCGTCGCGCCGTTGCGTGTGATGCGGCCGCTCACGGCGTGCAGCATCGGCACCGGCACCTCGAGCGTGACGTTCGACAGCGGGCCGCTCACCACGAAGGCCGGGTTCACGACGGTGCTCCACCGCGGCAGGTTCGAGGCCTGGTCGTAGCCGTCGGGCGCGCGCACCGTGACCTTGTACGTGCCGGGGTACAGCTCGGTGCTGAACGTGAACGGGTGGGTCGTCGAAGCACCGGTGCACCGCACGTAGGCACCGCCGTTGAGCCGCGTGTCGGTGGTGTGCGTGAAGTCGATGCCGATGATGCCCTCGTTCGGGTACTGGCACGGGTCGATGAGCTCGGGCGTCGCACCGTTGCGCGTGACGCGGCCACTCACCGCATGCAGCGCCGGCACGGGCACGTCGAGCGTCACGTTCGCCAGCGGGCCGCTCACCACGAAGGCGGGGTTCACCACGGTGCTCCAGCGCGGCAGGTTCGACGCCTGGTCGTAGCTGTCGGGCGCGCGCACCGTGACCTTGTACGTGCCCGGGTAACGCTCGGTCGAGAACGTGAACGGGTGGGTCGTCGAGGCGCCGGTGCACCGCACGTACGCGCCGCCGTTGAAACGGTTGTCGGTGGTGTGCGTGAAGTCGATGCCGATGATGCCCTCGTTCGGGTACTGGCACGGGTCGATGAGCTCGGGCG
>JAEUJP010000576.1 GCA_016793725.1 Myxococcaceae bacterium
CGCCCGAGCGAGACCCTTCTGCCGTCGGCGCAGCGAGCGCGGCGACTGCCGCGAAGGTGATCAGAACGAGTGTCGAGACGGCGGCGAGACGCTTCATGGCGCGAACGGCGGCGCACCATACTCGATTTGACTTCGAGGGCCACTCAAGACGAGATTGCGCGCGCTGTTTCCAAAGGGGAGACAGGCTGCGCCCTCGTGTCCGCTCATCCGCCAGATTGGCCTGCTCCCGGCGCCGTTGATCTCGCCGCACAAGACCTGCCCCACGCGTCGTCGACGACCGAGTGGTGGTACGTCAACTCGCACCTCACCACGGCCGACGGCCGCCCCCTCTCGGTCTTCGCCGCCTTTTTTCGCATCGCCACCGGCAAAGACGCCGCCGGCAACGCCACCCACGCCCACTCGCTGACCTGGGCCATCTCTGACCCCAAGACCGGCCAGTACCTCTCGTCGAGCCGCGTCGACGCCGCCGGCCCCAAGATTGGCCTCGACAAGATTCAGAAGGGCTTCGGCAGCAAAGACGCCCGGCTGAATCGCGCCATGGTCGAGCTGCTCGAGAAGGGCCGCGTGCCGCGCCCCGACCGCATGTTCGAAGGCGCCGTGCGCGTCGCCACCGACCGCCTCTCGCTCGACTTCGCCGGCGAGCGCTTCGAGAAGAACGCCGACGGCTCGTACACCGTCACGCTGTTCGACAAAGAGACGAAGAACGGCGCCACCCTCAACTTCTTGCCGTTGAAGCCGCCCATTCGCCACGGCAACGAGGGCGTCGTGCGCGGCGTGCACGGCGAAGACATGTTCTACCTCTTCGTGCCGCGCTGCGAGGTCACCGGCCAGGTGACGCTCGCCGGCAAGGCGGCGCAGGTCGCGAAGGGGCAGGGCTGGTACGACCACGAGTTCGGCGCGCCGCCGCCGGGCCAGCCCGAGAAGAAGCTGCAGTCAGACCACGGCTCCATCGCGTGGAACTGGGTGTCGCTGCAGCTCGACGACGGCACCGACGTCAGCGTCTACGACCTCGTCGACACGAAAGACGGCTCGAGCGCCGGGCGCTGGGCCGTCACCAGCGACAAGGCCGGTCACCGCTACGCGTTCACGAACTTCACGCTCGTGGCCACCGGCGACTGGCGCAGCGTGCGCACCTTCCACGACTACCCCACGCACTGGAAGCTCGAGATCCCCGAGGCGCACCTCTCGATGACGCTCGAGGCCGCGTTCGCAGATCAAGAGTTCGTCACCGTGCTCTCGAAGCCCGCCTTCTGGGAAGGGCGCGCCACCGCCACCGGCACCATGGGCGGCAAGGCCGTGCAGGGCCTCGCGTACATCGAGCGCAACGGCTTCTCTGACGTCGACACGCTCGACGACTTCTTCACGCGCGTCGGCGAAGAGGTGCGCAAGTCGGTCGCGCGCGTCGCTCCGTTCGAGCCCGACCGCCAGCACGCCGAGATGTTGGTCACCGGCAAGGGCACCGAAGACCTGCTCGACGGCGTCGACCTGAACCAGCTGATCGACACCATGGTTCGCCCGGTGCGCACCATCACCGATCGCAACGGCAAAGGCTGGCGCTCGTACGCCGCGCTCGCGTGCTGCGACGCCGTCGGCGGCGACGCGCGCAAGTTCGCCGAGTGGCTCGCCATGCCCGAGCTGATTCACGTCGGCTCGTTGATCATCGACGACATTCAAGACGAGTCTGAGGTGCGTCGCGGCGGGCCCTGCGCGCACAAGCTGTTCCCCGAGGGCATCGTCATCAACGCCGGCACCGCCGCGTACTTCATGGGCGAGCGGCTGCTCACGCGCTCGCTGGTGAAAGACACCGACAAGCTGCGCCTGTACGACCTCTACTTCGAGGCGATGCGAGCAGGTCACGCCGGCCAGGCGCTCGACCTCGACGGCCTGCACCGGTTCGTGCCGGCGGCGCTCGAGTCGGGTGACTGCGCGCTGCTCGAGAAGCGCGTGACGGCGGTGCACCGGCTGAAGACCGCGGCGCCGGCGGCTTCGCTCGCGCGCATGGGCGCGGTGGCGGGCGGCGGCACCGAGGCGCAGGTGATGGCGGTCGGCAACTTCTTCGACGCGGTCGGGCTCTCGTTTCAGATCATCGACGACGTGCTGAACCTGCGCGGCTTCAAGGGCGACCTGAAGTCGAAGGGTGAAGACATCAGCCACGGCAAGGTGACGCTGCCGCTCGTGAAGGCGCTCGGGCGCCTGCCCCTCACCGAGCGAAAAGAGCTCTGGTCGATGGTAGCGTCACGCCCCACGGACCCGGCCGTGGTGGCCCGCTGCATCGAGAAGATCGAAGCGAGTGGAGCGCTCGACGCGTGCGTGACCGAAGCCAAGAACATCGTCGAGGCGGCGTGGCAGCGCCTCGACAAGGCCGTCGAAGACTCGCTGCCCAAAATCATGCTGCGCTCGTTCGGCTGGTTCGTGCTCGAGCGGCACTACTGACCGTCGCGCTCGTCGCTGCGTCGTCGTGCAGCGCTCCGGCCTTCGTCTGCCCTCGCGTCGTCTTCTCGCCGCTCCAGAACCCGTTCGGCGTCGTCGGCCAGCCGCTGAAGACGACCGTGCGTGGGTTCACTGCGTGCCCCGACGATCGCGACATTTCGGCCGTCGTCACGGTGCTCGACCCGAACAACATGCCTGTCGACCTGGGGTCAGGCTCGAAGCCCGAGGTCGTGCGCAACGTCGAGCTCGGCACGTACTCCGTCGTCATCGAGACGACGCCCGCGCTGCCCGGCCCCTACCACTTCATCGTGCGGTTCGAGCCGGCCTTCGGCACCGAGCAGGTCGACGTCTACGTCGCCGAAAACCGTCTCGACGCGACCCCTGACCTGGTCGTCGGCGACGCGGCAGAGGCGCTGGCCAGGTGCCCGCTGCTCGACGTGAGCGCGGGTGGCGACGTCGTCTGTCTCTCGACCGGGGTGGTCTTCGGTCGTGACGGCGGCACACCCGGCGCCCTCGGGGGGCGCGTCGTGCGTGACGGCCCGGTCTACTGGGTGGCCGGCGACACCGGCGTCTCACGCTGGCTCGAGCGCGACGGTGGCTTCGAGCTGAGCGCCCGCTCGACGGCCATCGACTGCGACGTGCTCGCGCCGTGGGGCGGCGACGTGTTCTGCGCCGCCGACCGGCACCTCGCGCGCATCGGCTTCGCCGACGGCGGCCTCGTGTGGGGCTCGTCGAGCTGGCAGCCACCGGTCTCGCCGCGAGCGCTGTGGCGCCAGGGCGACACGTTCATTCTCACCACGCCGAACGAGTTCTGCACGGGCGACTTCACCGACGGTGGCGTCTGCGAGTCGGCCAGCGCGTCGCTGTTCATGGGCGACTACGTGGTGGTGGGCAACGAGCCGACCGGCCTCTCGGTGTCGGTCAGAGATGGTCGTCGTGATGCGAAGTCGCTGGTGCGCGTTCGTGCGAAGCGCCAGCTCAGTCGCGTCGAGCTGCCCGAGGGCTGGCTCGAGACGGGCGCCGGCACGTCGTGGGGCGCGAGCCCCGCCTTCCGCTCCGACGCCGGCCTGTGGCTCGTCGGTGACGACGCTCACGGCGAGCCGCTCTTTCAGAGGTACCCCGAGCTTCCCTTCATCGGCGCGACGACCCGCTGGGTCGCTTTTCGGTGGGGCGGCGGCGTCGCGCTCTTTCGCCGGTGAGCAGGCGCGACGGGCCGCTGGGTGACGCTCACCGCGGGCGGGCACCTTGATGCTGTCTCGTCGATGAGCAAAGAACCGACCGATGCGACGAGTGGGGCTCCTGGCGCTGGCCGCGTTGTCGTGCTCGGCGCAGCCCCAGCTGTGCTTCACCAAGGCCACCCGGTCAGACTTCACCCTCGGCCTGGTGGGTGAGCCCGTGACCGCAAGAGTGCGGTCGCCGCTGTTCTGCGTTCAGGCCGTCAAGGCGACCGCCGTCGTCACCGTGCTCGACCCGAACGGCGTGTCGGTCGACATCGACGGCGAGCCGACGCGCTCGGCGGTGCACAGACCCGAGGGAGGGTTCGACACCGACGTCTCGTTCGTGCCGACGCTGCCGGGCACCTACCGCGTCGTCGCGCGCTTCGAGCCGGGCCTCGGCATGGTGCAAGACGCCGTGGTCGTCGCCGAAGACCGGCGCGACGCCGGGCCCGACATCGTCGTCACCTCGGCTCCCCAGCTGCTCCTGGGCTGCAGCCACGTCGACGTCACCGACGCCGGCCACGTCATCTGTCTTTCGCCCACGACCGCGCTGTTCAGTCGCGACGGCGGCGTGCTCGCCGAGCTCGAGGGCCCGGCCGTGCGCGACGGTCAGGTGTACTGGGGGCTCGGCGCCAAGCTCTCGCGCAGGGTCGAGCGCGACGACGGTGCGCTCGAGCACACCTCGACCGCCAGCGGTTCTTGCGGCATCGCCGCGCCCTTCGAGGGCGGGGTGCTGTGTGATGAGGGCACCGGCGTTCGGGGCTTCGGCTGGTTCCCTGATGCGGGGCTCTCGGGGGCCTTCTCGATTGAAACCCAGGTCAAGAACCTGCGCTCCGTGTGGGCGTCGGGTCGGCTCTACCTGGCGGCGGGCGATCGCCCCGACGACTCCTTCGGGCTGTCGTCACAGTATTGTGTGGGCGTCTTCAACGACAGCCACCCTTGCGCGAGGGGCCTGAGCGAGTCGTTCAACGACCCGCGCTTCATCGCCGTCTCGCGCGGCGGCATCTGGGCTGCGGTGACCGAAGAGGCCGAGCCCAGGTCTCTGCTGCGCGTCGACGGCACCCTCACGGAGCTTCGGCTCGCGCTGCCGCCGGGCTGGCAAGAGCTCGCGAGCCAGCCCCGGTGGGACACGTCGCCGGTGGTCATCAGCCCCTCGAACGAGCGCTGGTACGTCTTCGAGCCCTCACCGGCCGAGGTGACGCTGCAGCGGTTCCCCGAGCTCACCCTCATCAGCGCGACGACCCGCTGGGTGACCTTCAGCTCGGGCAGCACCGTGATGCTCTTTCGTCGGTAGTCAGGGCAGCCGCGCGCGCAGCCCGCCCGCGAGCGTGACGCGCCAGTCGACGACGAAGCCCTGGTTGATGATGAAGCCCTTGCCGCCCGCCGAGACGAACGCGCCGAACCACTTCTTCGGCAGCCACTCGACGCCCACGTTGAGGCCGACGGCGAGCCCGAAGCGCGACGTGGCGCGAATGTCGAGCTCACCCTCACCGAACAGCGTGAGGAAGTCGAAGATGGGCCACAGCGCCGCCGCGCGCGGTATCACGTAGAAGTAGCGGTACGGCCGCACGTAGACGCCGACCGAGACGTGCTTGAAGTCGACGCCCGCCCCGAGGTCGAGCCCACCTTCGGGGCCCGCGTTCAGGTCGACCGCGCCGCGCACCGCCGCGTAGGGCCGAACGAAGCGGTCTTCGACCGGCGGCGGCTCTTGCGCGACCGGCACCTCGACGCGCTTCTCGACGACCTTCTCGACCACACGCTCGACGACCTTCTCGTGCTCCTGCAGCACCAGCTCGACGAACGTCTCGCGCTTCGAGCGCACCAGCACGCCCAGCTCGGCCCGCTGCCCTTCGGCCCACTGCGCCGCCACCTTGTGCCGGCCGATGCCGGCCGTCAGCGTGACCGGCGCCGTGCCCGCGTCGGCGCCGTCGAGAAACACCGTCGCCCCCGCCGGAGCCGTCTGCACGCTCACCGAGCCGCTCGTGCGCGCCCGGTTCGACTCGAGCAGCTTCACCACCGACGGGTCGACCTTGCCCGGGTCGAGCGTCGCCTCGGGGTTCGCCTCGAGCGCGAGCGCGAACGCCTCTTCGGCCTTCGCGTAGCTCTGCCGCGCCGCGAACGCCTGCCCGCGCATCAGGTGAATCTTCTCGAGCGTCGCCGCATCGCGCGCCTCGGCCGCCGCCTGGTCGAGCGCCTTCAGCGCGACGTCGAACTTGCCCTCGGCGAAGGCCTTCTGCCCCTGCTCGAAGCTCGACGGCGGCGCAGCAAAGAGGAGAACCGCGAGGACCAGCGTCATGGCGCGAGGTCGAATCGCTCCACGATCGACCGGCCAGATGCAACGTTTATCTGCCGCTCTTGCGGCGCGAAGCCGTGCCGCTCGACCCGCAGCTGGTAGCGCCCCGGCATCAGGTCGAGCGTCAGCGGCGTGCGGCCCTTCTCGACGCCGTCGAGAAACACCTCGCCCCAGAACATCTCGCCGCCGTGCATCGAGATGACGTTCACGCTGCCACGCCGCGCCGGCGGCGGCACGGCTGCCACCTTTGTGCCGGCGTCGACGACCTCGACGACGGCGACGGCGACTGAGGCGTCGGGCACCTGCTCCTCGGCGGCTCCGGCGTCGGCGACCTCGACCACCGCCACGACCGGGGCACCCGCATCGGGCACCGGCACCTCGACCACGCCCGCGCCCTGCCACGGCTTCGTGATGAACGCGAAGACACCGCCCAGCACCACGACCGTGGCGATGAAGAGCGGGGCGCGGCTCCGCGGAGCAGGTGGAGGAGGCGCCGGGTCGGCCGCCTTCGCCTTCAGCGGCGTCTGCACAATCGGCTGCGACGGGCGCGGCGTCGGCATCGGCTCGCGCTTCGCGGGCTGCTCGCCCGACTCGCGCCGCCGCCAGCTCGGCGCGGTGCCCGGTGCGGTCGGGGGCCCCTTGTACTGCGCGGGCGACTGGCCTGGCCCCGCGGCCTGGGGCACGGCGGTCGTCTTCGCAGCGGCGTAGGCGACCTCGAGCGCCTTCAGCATGTCGCTGCCGGTGCCGAAGCGGTCTTCGGGCCGCTTGGCGAGCGCGCGCTTCATCACCTCGGCGATGGGCTTCGAGATCCACGGGGCGCGCTCGAGCAGGTCGGGCGGCGGGGCGTGGGCCTGCAGCTGAATCAGGCGCAGCTCGCTGTCGGCGTCGAACGGCAGCGTGCCGGTGAGGCACTCGAACAGCACCACCGCGAGCGCGTAGATGTCGACGCGGTGGTCGACGTTCTTCGAGCCGATCGCCTGCTCGGGCGCCATGTAGTGCGGCGTGCCCATCACGACGCCGGTCTTGGTGAGCGACTCGTTCGAGCGGCTCGAGCGCAAGATGCCGAAGTCGAGCAGCGTCGCGTGGCCGTCGGGGCCGACGTAGATGTTGCCCGCCTTGATGTCGCGGTGAATGAACCCCTTGCTGTGAATGTAGTCGATGCCCGCGGCCAGCTGGCGCAGCAGCTTCAGCGTCTCTTCGGCCGACAGCCCGCCCTTCTCGCGCAAGAGCCCGGCGAGCGTGACGCCCTCGAGCTTCTTCATCACCATGAACGGGCGGCCCTGGTGCCGGCCGACGTCGTAGATGGGCACGATGTTCGGGTGGTCGAGCTTCGCGGTGAGGCGGGCCTCGCGCTCGAATCGCTCGACGACCTCGGCGTCGTTCACCAGCGGCGCCGCGAGGAGCTTCACGGCGACCTCGCGATCGAGCTCCTTGTCGTGCGCGACGTAGACCGTGCCCATGCCGCCTTCGCCGAGCTTCGACTTGAGCGCGTAGCGGCCGCAGAGCAGCTCGTCGATGCGCACGGCGTGCACCGACTTCTCGTCGCCTTCGCGATGTGTCACGGCGGCGGGAGCTTAATACGGCATAGTCGGGTTCGTGCGTCGCGCTGTGTATCTGCCGGTGCTGCTGGTTCTCGCGGGGGCGGTGGGGTTCGCCCTGACCCGGTCGGGCGTCGAGGTCACGTCGGGGCGGCTGGCCCTGCTCGTCGTGCCGGTGTTCTTCGTCATCTTCTTCGGCATGGTCTTGGAGCAGCGGCGAGGCGTCGAGAAGATCAACGACGCGTACTCGGTCATGTGTGAAGGCCGCGTGCTCGAGTCGCTCGCCGCGCTCGAGCAGCTCGCGCCCCAGATGTCGAGCCCGGCGCCCCTCTTCTACATCGGTCACGCCCAGCTGCTGCTGTGGCGGGTGGGCGACGCGGTGACCCGCTTCGAGCAGTTCGCCGCCCGCACGGGCGCGCTGAACGGCGTGCCGGGTGGGGCGAAGCTCGTCGCGCCGTCGGTCGCGCTCGCCCACGCGCTGCTCGGAAACCGCGAGGCCGCCGCCCGCTGGCTCGAGAAGACGCCGGGCCCGCCGATGGCGAAGCTCGCAGAGCTGGTGCTCGCGTGCCGGGCAGGCGACCTACCGCTCGCCGCGAAGCTGCTCGCCACGCACGACGCGCTGTTCGATCAGCTCGGCGGCCCGCACCGCGCCCTGTGGCAGGCGCTGATGATGTACGCCCGCGTGCCCGGCGGCCGCGTCGACGCCGTTCGCCTCTTCCGCGAGTCGAGCCCCGACGCCCTGAAGCCCGTCTGGCCCGAGCTCCACGCCTTCGTTCTCTCGGAAAATGAGAGAATTAAATCAGGCGCTTAAACGAAGTTGTCACACAACTGTAGGTGCGTTCGGCAGATGATGCTCATACGCGCTCCCCACTGGGAGTCCCTCGACAGCGCGCCCAACTCACACCCGGAGGTTTACCCCATGCCGTCCATCAAGCTGACGCAGACGAACATCGACGCAGGCGTGAAGCGCGCTCTCAAAATCTTCGAGAAGGCCGACGTCAACAAGACCAAGATGGTCTACGCCGCCGAAATTCAGGGCTACAAGGGCAAGGGCGCCGCGCAGCTGAAGAAGGTGTTCGAGTACGCGCAGCGCATCGAAGGCCGCGGCGACGAGGCCTCGCTGGTGAAGCTGTCGACGGTTCGTGGCGCGCTGACGAAGCTCGCGAACGGCCTCGAGACGGTCGCGCGCACCAAGGGCAACAAAGACGGCATTCTCAACGGCACCGACGCCGAGCTCGGCAAGGCGTCGACGGCCGGTGCGGCGCTCGCGCGGTTCATTCACGCGACCAAGGGCTGAAGAGCTTCCTCCCGCAGTCGAGTCGAAACAGGGCGCTCCTGCTGATGCGGTGGGAGCGCCTTCTTTTTCACCTGGAGGTCACCGTGACGATGATGCCCGCGATGTCACAGACGCCCGCGCAGAAGCGCGCCCTCGGCCTGAAGCAGCTGTTCGAGGCGGCGCTGAAGAGCCCGAAGCTGGGCACGGTGAAGGGCAACCTCCTGGTGTTCGTGCCGAACGTCGCGACGTGGACGTTGGTCACCACGGGCCCCAGGCCGGGGCTCAGAGATCTCGCGACCGACGACGAGATTCACTTCGCCATCTGCTGCGACGACTTTCTGCTGACGCAGCTGATGACCGGCGTCGAGGTCGACTTCGAGCAGTGCATCGCCCAGGGCCGCATCAAGCTCGAAGGTGACGTGGGCGTGTTCGTTCGCTACATCGGCTGCATTCCCGATGCGGCGGCTCATCACAGCTGAAGAGGTCGCAGAGAACGCCGCACGCGGCGTGACGTGCATCGCCGCGCCGCGCGGCCGGGTGGTGGTGACGCCCGGCGCGTGGTCGAAGGCGCTCGAGCTCGGGGTCACGTTCGACCAGGCTGAAGACGCGGTCGACGCGCAGCCGTCGAGCGGGCGGGTCGTCGATGCGTCGCGCGTCGTGCACGTCGACGGCACCTCGGTGCGGCTGGGGAAGTTTTCGGGCGCGCCGAACGTGGGGCTCACCGACGTCGTCACCGGCAAAGACGGCTCGCCGATGACCGCGGGCTTCATGGCGTGGAGGCGCGAAGACGCGTTCTCGTGGGCGCTCGACTACGACGAGATCGACTACGTGCTCGAGGGCGTGCTGCACCTCGGCATCGACGGCCGCGTCGTCGAGGCCCAGGCAGGCGACGTGCTCTACATACCCAAGGGCAGCCGCGTGCTGTTCGGCACGCCGAACCGCGTGCGCGTGTTCTACGTGACGTACCCGGCCGAGTGGCAGGCGCCGCGGAAGCCCTAAAAACCCCTCAGGGCGGTCTAAGTTGCCGCGCCATG